>CAMDFJ010000077.1 GCA_945897435.1 Candidatus Kuenenia stuttgartensis
TTCCCGGCCGGGCCAGGCAGACCACGCTCACCAGCCGGACCACGCTCGCCATTCTTGCCAGGAGCTCCATCCTTGCCAGGAGCTCCATCCTTGCCGGGAACTCCATCCTTGCCGACAGGGCCAGCAGGTCCCGCAGGCCCTGGTTCACCTCTGTCGCCCTTCGGACCAGCCGGTCCACGCTCGCCTGCGGCACCCCGAGACCCAACCACGCCGGCTTCGCCCTGCGCACCCCCACCGAAGCCGACGGCCTCCGCCAGACTGGCGATCAGTCCGGGTGAAGCGTTGTGAAGACGGCCGATTTCAAACCACTTCTTGAGGTCCTGATCCCAGATCCAGAGCAAACCATGCGATTCTTCGTACCAGGCGTCTCCAACCGCACCCTGATTTGGCAGGCTCTCAGCGTTGTCAACGATGCCCAGAATTCTGCTGACCGGCGGAATGCTTCGACGTGCCAAGGGAAATCTCCTTCGAGGTTTTGGTGGCGTAAAAAAGCCCACTGAAAGACATAAGGCTGCGCACTCGACCCAGAGTTCGCAGATTGCCAGACCGAGAGCCTAGCGGCCTGTCTTCGACGGGGCAAGTGAATCGGGCAGGGACTGTCCCCTCCAGAGCGTGGCCGTCGCTGGCCGGCCAAGAGGGGCGGATCGGGACCGGGACCTCAATAAGCCCCGTCTGACGTCTCAGTCCCGAGCAGGCGGAAGCAGGTCGCCGAGGAGCAGGATTGCCGACGCATACCAGACGTTCTCGGAATACTTGTCGGGATCCTTTTCCAGGTCCGGGCGGTTCTTTTCGAAGAGGATGTTCGCCTTCTCGGGAGCCTTGTCCTCGAGCATGAATGTTGCCCGATGCTCGCCTTCCGGCAGGCTGCCGACAGAAAGCTGGGAAATCCGCCAGTAGGTGCAGTAACCGTCGATCCGCGGGACGCTCTTGGCGGGCATGCCGTCGACTGCCACCGCAACCATGCCGCCACCTGGCCCCAGCAGGTCGTAGACCGAGAGCATTCTGCCGCGAAAGCCAACTCGCAGTTCGGCTCCGGGCTCTTCGGCCTTCCAGAGGACCGGCAACTGTCTGGCATATGTCTTTGCACGGGCGTCATCCGCAGGCGTGACCTTCTTCCAGTCGCCACGAAGCATCGACTTTTTAATTGGGATCATCTTCGCCTGCTCCCAATTGTCGGTCCGCAGCGGGATAGGAAGCGGATGCGGTGTGCTCTCCGTCGGCACCGCGGCCTCGATCCCTGCAAGGGCCCGTGCGAGCACCTCGGCATAGAGCCGTTGGCCCGTCTCCATGTGCGGGTGAACACCATCGCTCGAGAACAGCATCGGGCTGGCCGTGGCATCGAGCTTCTTCGGCTTCTCCCCCTTGAACACGAGCCCGCCCTCAGCGATCCGACGGTTGACCTCGACGCCGAAGTGCACCGAGGGAATCCCATAGTGGTCAGCGACAGATTCCATCGCCGAGGCTGCCCGTGGAAACAGACCCTTGGCCAGATCGGGGAGCATCGGTTCGGAGAGCGTGTAGACGAAGCAGATGTCGGTGGCTGGGTTGGCCCGGATGATCTGACGCACGATCCCCTCCATCGTCGCCATCACCCTCTCAGGCGGAGCTCCTCCGTCATTGACGGCGAATTCGACGAACACGAGATCGGGCCGGTGGGCGATGACGTCTGGCCCGACGCGAAAGGCACCCAGATCGGAACCGGTGCCGCCGATCGCGGCATGGATCTCGGTGAATTTCGCCTTCGGGAACTGCGTTCGGAGGCCCTCGAGCGACAGGACCCGCCAGCCCGGAGCCGCGGTGATACTGCCGCCGAGATAGGCGACCCGAAGATCACCGCCGGCCTTCGCCTTGGCGAAGAAATTGGGCAGCCCGCCCCGTGGCTGGCATTCGACGGCCCTCACCTGGGCGAAGTCGGCGGGCTGCTGGGCCGAGGCCGTAGCGGCACCGAGACAGAGGACGCTGCCGAGGATGAAGCCAAGCAACAGACGACGAA
Source organism: Candidatus Kuenenia stuttgartensis (assembly GCA_945897435.1). Lineage (GTDB taxonomy): Bacteria > Planctomycetota > Planctomycetia > Pirellulales > UBA1268 > RGVT01. The sequence continues at coordinate 1,994 of CAMDFJ010000077.1, forward strand.
TGAATGGAATCATGGGATAAGCCGAAAGAATGGATGGGAGAGGCGTTGGCATTGGAGACGATCGGCAGCCATGAGGGTGCGGCATGTCCGGTCTTTCGTCTTATTTGGCGTCGCTGACGCGAAAGGCCCCCTCGAGTCGGAGGTCGGCGCTCGAACCACCCACCCAGACGGTGAACCGGCCAGGCTCGACCACACGGCTGCCCGTCCGGTCGATCAGTTCGAGGGCGGTTGGCGGAATCGTCAACGTCAGCTGCCGTCGCTCGCCGGGCTGGAGATGGATCCGCTCGAAGCCGACCAGGGCGAGATCGTGGGTGGTGACACTGCTCACGTCATCCCTGAGATAAACCTGCACGACCTCATCGCCGGCACGGGGGCCCGTATTGCTGACGCTGACGCTGACGGTCACGGCCGCGTTGGCGGGGATGGTCTCCGGAGACACGGTCAGACCTTCGTACGCGAAGGTCGTGTAGCTCAGTCCGTGCCCGAACGGATAGAGCGGACCCTCGATCATCGAGGAGCCGAAACCGTTCGGATCGACCTTCTTCCCCTGGGCGACCTGACTGCCCGGCTTGGCGGGGAAGTTGAACGGGATCTGGCCGACGCTCCTGGGAAACGTTACCGGGAGCCGCCCGCCCGGGTTGTACGCCCCAAACAATGACTCCGCGACGGCCGTGCCTCCGGCCTCACCGGGGAACCAGGCCTGGAGCACGGCTGCGGCATGGCGGTCGATCCAGTTGATCGTGACCGGTCGCCCGGACATCAGCACGACGATCACGGGGCGACCGGCGGCCACGAGCCGGCGAACGAGTTCCGTCTGATAGCCGGGGAGGTCGAGGCTCGTACGGCTGAGGGCCTCGCCGACTGTCTTGTTGCTGTCGCCAACGCAGACCACGACCGCGTCGACCCCGGCTGCGAGGCTGGCGGCCTCGGCGAGTTGGGCGGCCTCCGCCTCCGTGGGCGGTTCCGGATAGATCTCCGACTCCGGCCAGCGGGAATCTGTGGTCCGGCAGCCCTGGGCATGGACCACTTCCGTGGCCGGTGACACGCGGGCAAGGTGCTCGCGGATGCCATCGAGCACGGAAACCACCTTCCCGCCGCTCGAACCGTAGCGGTCGAAGGATGTCTCGGTCGATTGAGCGCTCGGCCCGCAGACAAGCAGGCGTCGGATCTTCGCCGCATCAAGCGGCAAAGCAGCCGGGGAGTTTTTCAGCAGCACGAGCGACTCTCGGGCCGCCTCCAGGGCCAGGCCCCGGGCAGACTCGTCCCGCAGCACCGTCTCTGGTGGCAATGGCGTGAAGGGACGATCGAACAGGCCTTCGATGAACTTCACCCGAAGCACGTCCCGTACCCGGGCATCGACGATCGCCGGATCGATTCGACCGGCCGCGATCTCGGCTCGGAGGGGCTCGAGAAACGTTTCGGGGGTGCGAAACGTGGTTCGAACATTGCCCCCCTCGCGAATGAACATCGCGGCGGCGGCGGCGGGCGATTCGGCAACCCGGTGCTTGCTGAAAAGAAATTCGACCGCCTCGCTGTCGGAGACGACCATTCCGCGGAATCCCCATGTGGTCCGCAGCCTGTCGACAAGAAACTCATGGCTTCCTGAGATCGGCACGCCGTCGTAGTCGTTGTAGGAACTCATCACGCCGAGCAGGCCGGCCTCGCGGATCAGCCGTTCCCAGGGCCGCAGGTGGACCATCTCCATCGCCCGAGGCGTCACGGCCGGATCGGTCCGCACGTTGCCGTCGCGGCCCCCCTTCGGCTCGCTGTAGACGGCGAAGTGTTTGGCCGTGGAGATCGCATCCCGGGCCTGGATCGCCTTCGTGGTGGCGATCGCGAGTTCCGCGACCAGATGCGGATCCTCGCCGAAGCATTCGACCACGCGGCCCCAGCGCGGATCGCGGGCCAGATCGACCATCGGGGCGTAGATGTTGCGATAGCCGACCGCGATCGACTCGCGGGCCACCGTGTCGAAGACGCGGCCGACGAGCGGCACGTTCCAGGTCGCCCCGAGCCCGATCATTGCGGGAAAATTTGTCGACCGCACGTAACAGGCGCCGCGAATTCCCTCGTTTGAAAATTCGACCGGGATGCCGAGCCGCGTCTCCTCGACGAACCAACGCTGCACCTCGTTGAGCGCCTCGACGCTCTTCGCCGGGGTGGCGAGATGCGGGTTCGTCGCAGCCTTGTGGCGGCCGACGCCGTTGTGCATCTCGTCGATGTTGGCGATGCCGTCCTTCCAGATCCGGCTCTTCCATTCCGGCGTCGGCAGCGGATCCTCGAGCACGCGGCCATAGCCATAGAGCGTGGCCAGCTGGCAGGTCTTCTCGTCGATCGTCATCTGGCCGAGCAGATCGTCGATTCGGCGGTCGAGTGGCGCGGATGAATCCTCGAAGGGATCGCGCCGGTCGTTTTTGTTGAAGTCGATCCAGCCATCGCGGTAGATCCCGGGCCGCCGGCTGCCCGCTGGTGCGGTCGTCACCTCGGCCAACACGAATCCGACGGGAGCAACCGCCGACAGGCCGACGGATAGGGCGATACAGCGAACGATGATGGAGAGCGGCATGAGGCTCGGAGGTGAGGTCGGTGGAGGAGGGCTGGATGTCGATGCGGGATGGAGAGGACCGCTCCAGCCTCGACCGAGTGTTGTACTCCCCCCATCAGTGCACGCCATAGAGCGGGAGGTGGCGGTAATAGACCTCCAGCATGCAGGTGGAGAGGGTTGTCATGTAGAGCCGGCCGCCGATGTGCCCCCATTGGTCATTGGCCGGATCCCAGCTGCCGGCCTCCCGTCCCGAGGCCACCTGTTCGGGCAGCAGGGCCTTCTGCATCCGGCTGTTCCAGGCGACCCATGCGGGCCCGCCCATGTGATGGCAGACCTGCGTGGCGTAGTACCACGCATAGGCGTTTTTCCGCCGATAGTCGAAATCGATCGGCGCCTCGCGAAGCAGCAGTTCCACCCCGGAGATGAGCCGGGGATCGTCCCGCCTCCAGCCCAGATACTGGCGGCAGAGCAGCCCCTCGGCCGTGAGCGCCGGCCGGAAGTCGAAGGCTTTCTGGCCGGGGCTGATCTGGTAGCCGTAGCCCTTGTCGTCCGAGACGAAGACGGCGTCGAGAAACGATTCAAGTCGCTGGTAGGTCTCTTCCGGCACGTCCAGCCCCGCCATCTCGCCGCTCTTGAGGGCCATCAAAAACCAGCCGCTCACCGACATGTCGCCCCGGTTGGCCTGATTCGGCCGCGGCGGCTGATACCGCCATCCGCCGTCGGGCAGCTGTGCGGCGACCGCGTAGGCCAACGCCCTGCGGGCCGGCTCCTCGAACCTCGGATCCTTCGTCATTCCAAAAAGTTCGCAGACGGCGATCGTGATCTGCCCATGGGCATACATCTGATGCTGTTCGATCTTGTCTCCCGCGTCGAACGTGCCATCTTCCTGCTGCAGTTTCAGCAGTGACTTCCATGCCTTCGCCACCACCTCGCGATGCGCTCCCTGCCGTGGCGTGGTGCCAGCGCCCTGGAGCGCGAGCAGAGCCATTGCCGAGGCGGCAAGCCGATTCTCCTGTGAGCCGCCGCCGGCGTAGGGGCCTTTGAGGCTCCAGAGACCGTCCTTTCGCTGTTGTCGTACGATCCACTCGAGTGCCTTGGCAACCGCGGCCTCGGTCGCATCGTTGCCGCCACCGGCACCCAGCACACCCAAGCGCACTCCCGGATCACGACCCGACAGACCCGAACCGATCGCGGCTGCAGAGGCAGAACCGCCCGAGACTGCGGCTGGCTGCGTCGATGCGTTCGCCTCGGCCGACTCAGTCAGCGTCGGCCAGATCGGGGCCATTGGCAACGGCACATCGACACCTGCCGCCGCGGAGGCGGCGATCTCGACGAGGGGCTCCTTGCCTGGATCCGGCGGGGGATCGACCACATTCCCGCTGCCGCCGTCGTCGCTGCCCAGTCGCTGCCCCGGCTCGGCCCCCGGCCCAAACGCCAGCTCCAGCCGCAGTCGTGGCGATTCGGGCATTCGGATGCTCCAGATCGCGAGCATCAACAGGAGCAGAATGTGGAGCGACAGACTGATCGTCCAGGCGGGACTCTGGGCAATGCAGGCGTCGAGGCCGCTTCTGATCCGCTCCCAGCTCCAGCCAGCGTTCGTCGAACCGCCCCGATTTCCTTGGGCTGCGTCCGCGGTGCCAGCCGCCGACCAGACCGGCGGATTCAGCGGAGACTCCTCCGGCAGGATCGGCAGGCCGGAGGACATCTCCGACTCCGACCAGGGAAACCCGCCCACGACCCGCGTCTTTGCCGGCGCGGAGCCGCCCGGATCGGGGCCGGCCTCGGAGATCTTCGGACGTGCGGGATGCATCTGGATGATCGCAACGGGCCGGCCACCCCGGCCGACCGCGGACCGGTCTTCCATCAGTTATTCCCGACGCCCGCAGGGAGCGGCAATGCCAAATCAGCGGGCTGCAGGAGCCGCCCTTCTTTTTCAGGGCCAGAGTCGCGTATACTGACGTCGCACCCAAATGACGCGGGGTGGAGCAGCCCGGTAGCTCGCGAGGCTCATAACCTCGAGGTCACAGGTTCGAATCCTGTCCCCGCCATTTCACGCAAGCCCGGCCATCCATGGCCCGGGCTTGCTTGCTTTGTAGGCCCGCCCTCCAGGCGGCGGCTAGGAGTCGCCTCACGAGCCGCCCGTGGCCTCTTCAATGAGCGGGTCGAGGCCGGACAGCCGCCAGCTCTGGCAGAGGGAGCGTATTGCGGCCATGTCGGCGTCGGGGTTGTGGGCGAGGAGTTCTACGATGTCAGCACGAGATTTCGTCCCTCCGGCGTAGAGCTTGAGCGCAACCAAGTGCGGCAGAGGCACGATCCTCAGGCCGCTTCCGGGACGGATGACCGTCTCGGCCGCCGCAAGTCCGCCTTCGATAACCGCTGGAAATCGGCCACCGAAATTCACAATCTGGACGAGGCCGAATGGGCCTCGCACGTCGACGACACCGCCGAGCGGATCCTGTCCGTCTGGCTCTCGAAGCTCGACCTCGAAGCCCACCGTCCGCAGCGCGTCGGCAGCCTGCCGCAACGTGCCAAGATCGGTATTCACGCCGAGATCAAGATCCTCGGTGAACCGGACGTACCCGTGCGCCGCCAACGCGATGGCCCCTATGACCACCGCCCCCACGCCCCTTGATTCGAGAATACCGGCGACCTCTTCCGCGGCCCGAATAACCTCCTCGGGGTCGCTCATGGGTCACGCCTCGCGGGGCGACGGACGCAACGCCGCGAACCTCGCAGCCAACCCCAGCGCTGCTTTGACACGCTCTTCGACCGTCATTCGGCGGATACGATCGATTTCAGCCTGCCGCGAGGCGGCATGACTGATACTGGGGCGAAGTCGGGGAAAAGATCGCTCGTCTTCCATACTCGTAATCGTAAATCAAAAAGATTCCGACTTCCAAGAGCAAGCGGATCAAAGGGAAAGGCAGGCTACACGGCACTTCCGGGAGCGGGTGCCGGTCGATGGGCAGTCGATGTCCCAGGGACTTCGCTTTCCCTTCTTTTGTAGGCCACCGCCTCGTGGCGCTCCACCTGCAGCAGTGACTCCCCACTGCTCAACAAATGGGTGCCTCCATAACAGGCGGGCCCGTATGGGGGTCGTTGTGTCGGTAAGCGATCAGGCCGCTTCCGCCTCAATCGGGCGGTTGCGCAGTACCTCGTTCAGGAAGTAGCTCGTGAACAGGTAGTGCCATGGGGGCTCAGCTCCGGCAGCAGCACGTTGACTGGTCAGGTCGGCGACCACCCGCGCGAACACTGCTGCCAGGTCGGCGTCGGCCAGATTTATACCGGCCACGAGGATCACAGCGCGGGTGAGCAACTCGAGCCGGTCGGCCGAAATTGCGTCGCATTTCGCGTCGCAGCCGGACGCGACCCTTCGATTTCCCGAAAGAAACCGCGTTCGTTCGGTTCCAGTCCCCGCCACTTTCTTCACGCCGGCACTGCCATCCATGGCCAGGGCGGCCTGATTTTTGCGCGGCCTCGTGCCGTGTGCCAGTTTTGGTAACTGGCGTAATCTCCGAAGAACCCGCGGTAACCCGAGTGGTGGCCGCGGGTTCTGTCGTTTCGTGCGGCTGTGTGCTGTCCGGTGCGGCCGCCTGCGGAGTCGCAATTCGCGTCGCAGGAACCCACGCTGTTCGGATCCTCTCCTGCGATCGCCACCGTCACCTTCGACTCGCCGTTCACCACGTCCTCGAAGTGGTGGTCACGGGACATCAGGTAGTGCTGCGCCGCGACCTTCGGGGAGTGTCCGAGCCACTTGGCGACAACGCACCGCACCGCGGAAGCAGCTGGGCGTGACGTTTATCCGCGACCTGCCGAAGCCTCCAGCAGCCGGATCCACGGACCGATGAAGTGGCCGTTGTCGCGGTAGGTGCGGCCGCTGACCAGATTGCCATCGATCACACACGGCTCATCGACGTAGATGCCGCCCACGACCTCGAGGTCGAAGCGGCACTTGGCGACGGTTGCCATCCGTCGGCCCCGCACGCAGTCGGCGTAGGCGGGAATCTCGATACCGTGGCAGACGCTTGCGATCGGCTTGCCTGCGGCGAAGAACTGCCGCGTGATGCGGACCAAATCATGGTCATAGCGGATGTATTCCGGCGCCCGCCCCCCGCTGAAAAAGATTCCCAGATAGTCGTCCGTATCGACGTCGGCAAAAGCGATGTCGGCCGTGATCTGGTAGCCCTCCCACTCTTTGGTGATCGTCCAACCGGGGCGGACCTCGTGCATCACCATTTGGAACGTCCGCTGCTCCGGCCCGGCGACGACCGGGACGAAGCCCGCCTCCTGGAGACGGTAGAACGGATAGAGCGTATCAACGGTCTCGGACGCATCGCCGACGACGATCAGCACACGTTCGGGCGAGGGGGGCATCGATTGCTCCTTGCGGTGGATACGCGCGGTCTTCACAATTCAGCCGGAAATCATACATGGCTAGGGAAATCCTCTTCCATGATCCGTCGCCACTTCCTGCTCGGCTCCGCAGCCACGACAGCTGTCGCCGTCATGGGTAATCCCCGGGAGGCTGTCGCGGCGGCACCAGCCGCAGCTTCGTCATCGGTGTCCGCAGGCCCCGGCATCGGCGTCATCGGACTGCGGTATCAGGGATCGGTGATCGCCGCGCTGGCGCGAGCCCACGGCCGCATCATCGCTGTGGCCGACGTCGATCGCGACGTGCTTGAACTCCGGGAGGTCGACAAGAACGTCGCGGGGCAGACGGGGCTCACCGCTGCCGACATCTACGCCGACGTCACCAGCCGGCACGTTGACTACCGCCGGCTGCTTGATGACGACCGGATCAGCGTGGTGCTGATCGGCACGCCGGACCATTGGCACTCCCGCATGCTCATCGATGCGGTCGAGGCCGGGAAGGACGTCTACTGCGAAAAGCCGCTGACGCTGACGATCGACGAAGGCAAGCAGATTCGCCGGGCCGTGCAGGCAACGGGGCGGATCGTTCAGGTCGGCTCCTGGCACCGCAGCGACCACCGCTTCCGCCTGGCCGTGGAGATGGTGCGGCAAGGCCGAATCGGCCGGCTCGAGCGGGTTGACGTGGTGCTCGGCAAGAACAAGACCGGCGGTCCCTTCGCCGCGCGGCCCGTGCCGGCCAATCTCGACTGGAACCTCTGGCAGGGACAGACCCTCGACACGCCCTATGTGCCCGAACGCACCCACTACACCTTCCGCTGGTGGCTCGACTACTCCGGCGGCCAGCTCACCGACTGGGGCGCCCACCACGTCGATATCGCCCAGTGGGCGATCGATTCGCTACCGGTCGCGATCGAAGGCAGTGCGAAGTATCCGGCGGGCAATGGCGGCTATACCGTGCCCGTCGACTTCACGGTGCGGTATCGCTACGCCAACGGTGTGGAGATGACGGTGGCCGATACCGGCCGCAACGGAATCCTGTTCACGGGCTCCGATCGGAGGCTGTTCGTCAACCGGGAGAACCTGTCGGGCAAGCCCGTGGAGGAATTGGCAGACCGCCCGCTCGCACGTGAGGCATTCACGCTCTACGACTTCGACAACCGGTCGCGGCCGGAGCGATCGGGCAAGATCGACGCGATCGTGAATCACATGGGGAATTTCTTCGACTGCGTCGCCACGAGGCGGCAGCCGATCGCAGACGTCGAGGCGGGACACAGGAGCGTCTCGACCTGTCATCTCGGCAACATCGCCTGCCGACTCGGCCGACCAGTCGCGTGGGATCCGGTGGCGGAGCGGTTCGTATCCGACGCCGAGGCCGACGCCATGCTGTCGCGGCCGCAGCGACCCGGCTTCGAGGTGAAGGCGTGAACACGACCGCCGGTCATCTGGCAACCGAGCCCAGTGTCTCGCGGATGGGCCGCAGGCGATTCATCGGTGCTACTGCCACCGGCGTGGCGTTGGGGGCCGTGTCGCGGGGGAACGCCGCCGCGGCAACGCCCGGGAACCGGTGGACCCCTCGCTACATCCTCGCATCTGCGCTCTATGGCGATCTGCCCCTTACCGAGATTCTGCCCGAGGTACGGAAGATCGGCGCGGAGATGATCGATCTCTGGCCGAAGCCCCACGGCACGCAGCGTGAGGAGGTCGATGTTCTCGGCGAGGACAGCACGCGGGAACTGCTCGCCGCCCACGGCGTCAGGCTTGGGGGAATCGCCTGCTACAAGGTGGGCGCCTTCAACCTCGCGGGCGAATTCGCGGTCGCCCGGCGGATCGGCGGCACGCGACCGGTACTTGTGACGACCGCTCCGGGTGACGGCAGCGCCACGGGCAACGTCCTCGTCGGAAAGATTCGCGACTTTCTCGAAAGGCTTCGGCCGGGAATCGCCGCGGCCGAGGCGGCGGATGGCGTGATTGCAATCGAGAACCACTCGCAGTCCCTGCTGCAGTCGGCCGAGGCGATCCGACGATTCGCCGAACTCGCGCCGGGCGACCGGGTGGGCGTGGCGCTCGCGCCGCACCACCTGCCACAAGACGCCGAACTTCTCGCCACGCTTGCCCGCGGGTTGGGACCGAAGTTGAAGTTTGTCTATGCGCAGCAGTACGGCAAGGGTGCGAAGGAGAAGCTACCCAAGGACGACGAACTGCTTCAGCTACCCGGCCGTGGCCCGCTCGACTTCGGACCGTTGATGAGGGCCTTGGCGGCGGACGGCTACGCGGGACCGATCGAGATCTTCATGCACCCCGTTCCGCGAGGAGTGCCGATTCTGGAAACCTCGGCGGCGATCACGGCCGAGGTGAATCGCGCTCGCCGTTCCCTCGAGGCGTGTCTGGCGGTACTTTCCGACGACTGAGATAAGGATTGGTCGGCCAATGGCACATCGGCAAGCGTCGGCCGAGCAGCGATGACCATGAGGAGCAACCGCCGGAACTGGCGGAGGCTCGAGCGGTTCGCCGAGGTGCGTGAGGATCTTCCGGAGCGGGCCCGGATCGGTGATGAACACGATGAGCCGGATGTCGCCGCCGCACCCCGGGCACTCGAGCGACGGGTCGGTGGCGGACCTCGTCTACATCGACACGTTCCGCCTCGATGCTGGCTGACTGCCTTCCGGCACGACCCGCACAACCGCACCGCCGCCGACATCGTCGCTTCCAGTGGCCTATGGTTTCGACATCGAAGCCGAAGGTGCCGGAGCCGCTGGTCACATGTCTGGGACGATTGCGTTGGGACTGATCGTGATCTGGGGCGGGGCCGGCTTCTGGCTGATCGCCACGGCGACCCTCCGGGGCGAACGGCCCCGCTGAGCGGCATCCGTCAGCGAAGGATGAAGCCCGCCACGACGACGAGATAGGCCAGCGGAAGCATGACCGCGGCGGCCGTATTCACGCGGCGGCGACGGACGGCGTCGCGGCAGACGAGCAGTTCGATGCCGCTCGCCAGAACCAGCAGCGCCACGAAGGCGTAGGTACAGACGAACAAACGGTCGATCACCGTCAGATAGCCGACGTGCGGCAGGTTGAAGCTGATCGCGAAGTGCGTGGCGATGCAGGCGAGGAGCGCCGTGAGGCAGATCGACACGCGATCGGCAAAAGCCTCGAGCGGAACCAGGAACACCGCGCAGGCGATCAGGAAGATCAGCACGACGGGGCCGAACACCGTCCACAGGTAGAACGCCCAGTTGCGGACCACGACGATGTTGCCGCGGAACTCGGAGTACCTGTCATCCCGGCCCGAGAGCTGTGTCGTTCGCGACTCGACGGTCACGTCCGTGACCCGGAGTTCCTCCAAGGTGCCGTCGTGATCCCAGCCCGGCGGCTTCGCCGCCGGCACCAAGGCGACGCGGGCGGCGTCATAGAGAAACGACTGCAAGCGGACGGTGAGCACCTGACGGTCGAATGGGAACCGGCGGAGATCGAGCCCGGTCCGGAAGGTGGTGGTCAGCCCCACCGTGTATTTCACATGACCGCTCGGATAGATCTCCAGCGATTGGTTGGTGATCGTCGGTTCCGAGGTGTTCACATACTCGATCTGCGGCCACCACATCGTCGTCAGCTTTTCGTCGACGGCGGCATCGGCAAAGAGCTGCTCTTCGCTGCCGTCATGGCGCAGTCTCGAGTCGTCCCACTCGAACTCGAGGTACAGGTCGGCGTCGAATGTCTCGCTCTTTTCGTCGACGGAATCGAGATTGAGCAGGTAGAAGTCGACGGTGACGGTTGTCAACTCGTCCGTGGGGGGCGCATAGACCTGGGCCGTCACCGAAGTGGCGGCCAGCACTGCGACCGCGAAGACGAAGAATCGGCACATGGGTATTGGACGAAAAGGCGGCTGGGCCACGAGAATAGGGTCGGACCGAGCGTGTACGCAAGAACGTCACGCGGTTTTGCTCGCGTTGAGTTCGATCGTGGATCTGGAGATCACCCGCATCGAGCAGGCCGACGAGGTCGTGCTCTCCTGCGCCGGTCGTCTCGACGCCGAGACAGGTGACGAGCTCGCCCGGGCCGTGGCCGAGGAACTCCGACGGGGGCATCTCGCCGTCCGTCTCGACCTTGGCGCGATCGCCTTCCTGAGTTCCGCCGGCATTCGCGGACTGTTCGGAACCCACCGGGCCGCGAAGTCCACCGGTGGGAGCTGCCTCATCCGCACCACAAGCGAGACCGTGCGGCGCGTGCTCGACCTTACGCGGCTGACGCCGATCCTCGTCGAGACCACGGCCGCGGGCTACTCGGCGGTGATCCGGAAGACGCCCTGCCCGGCGGCCGACGACGTGAGTGCATAGACGTTGCCCGCCTCGTCCCGGCCGAAGCCGAAGATCGGCAGGCCGTTCCACGGAACCGCCTTGTTTTCGATCCGACCGTCCGACCGCTGCCACAGCGCCCACATCCTCCCCGAGACGTAATCGCCGTAGAGATAGCCTCCATCGAGAGCCGGCACGGTGGAATCGCGCACGACGAATCCGCCCGTGATCGACTTCCCGACCCCGTGATCGTACTCCCACACCGGATCAATGACGTCCGTCGCCCTGGCGACCTTCCCGAACGCATTCGTTCCCTCCCAGAGACTCCACCCGTAGTTGCCCCCCTTCTCGACAACGTCGATCTCCTCCAGGAGCTCCTGACCCACGTCGGCAGCCCAGAGGCGACCCGTCTGGCGGTCGAACGCGATCTGCCACGGGTTCCGAAACC
>CAMDFJ010000078.1 GCA_945897435.1 Candidatus Kuenenia stuttgartensis
CGATGCCAAGATCGACGACTGGCGGGCGATGGGCATGGGTCGCTGGCTCCTGTTCATCGCCGGCGTCGGCATCTTCTGCGGCTGCGTCGGCAAGAGCGCCCAGTTTCCGCTCTTCGTCTGGCTTCCCGATGCCATGGAGGGACCGACCCCGGTCTCGGCCCTCGTTCATTCGGCCACGATGGTCGCCGCAGGTGTCTATCTCGTGGGCCGCTTCTACCCCGTGCTCACTCCCGACGTGCTCCTCGTGATCGCCTATGTCGGGGCGATCACGCTGTTCATCGCCGCCACGATCGCGCTGGTCGCCAACGACATCAAGCGGGTGCTCGCCTATTCGACCGTCAGCCAGTTGGGATACATGATGCTGGCCCTGGGCGTCGGAGGCTGGTCGGCCGGACTGTTCCACCTCGTGACCCACGCCTTCTTCAAGAGCCTCCTCTTTCTCTGCTCGGGCTCCGTGATCCACGCCTGTCACACGAACGACATGCGGAAGATGGGAGGGCTCGCCCGGGTGATGCCCTGGACGGCAGGAACGATGCTCGTTGGCTGCCTGGCGATCATCGGGGCCGGAGTGCCGTTCGTGATCGGCCTCTCGGGCTATTACTCCAAGGACGCGATTCTCGCCCAGGCACTCTCCTTCTCGCGGGCCAACCCGGCCCATTCGATTCTCTATCTGGCGGTTGCCGGGGGCGCCTTCCTGACTGCGTTCTACATGTTCAGGCTCTGGTTCATGACCTTCGCAGGTGAGCCCCGAGACCATCACATCGCCGATCATGCCCATGAATCGCCGCAGGTCATGGTGGCCCCACTGGTGGTGCTGTCGGTGCTGGCCGTCGTCGCCGGCTGGACGCTGCCCGGCGGCTTCGGGCTCCCAAATCTGCTCGAGCAGGCCCGGCCCGCCGGCACTGCAGAAACGATGAACGGCGGCTTCGTCTTCGGCGGGCTGACCGTGCCCGCGGAGCACGAAAGCCACGAGGGTGCGATCCATGTGACGGCGACGCTGACGGCCTTCACCACCGCCGCCGCCGGGGTGTTGCTCGCGGCCTCGATGTATCTCTGGCGGATCATTTCGCCGGCAGCGGTGGCCACGCTTTTTCGGCCGATCTACGCCTTCCTCGCAGGCCGCTGGTACTTCGACGAACTCTATCACGCGATCTTCGTGCTTCCGGTGCTGGCGATCTCCCAACTGGCAAGCGGCGTTGATCGGGGTCTGATCGACCGGATCATTGATGGAATCGCCTGGTCCGCAAGGCAGTTGGCCGGCATCGACGCCTGGATCGACCGCACTCTCGTCGACGGAATTGTGAACGCGACCGCGTCGGCCACCTGGAATGCCGGACTCGAACTCAAGAAAATGCAGACCGGTCATCTTCGACAATACGTGATGTTCATCGTGGTCGGCACGGTGGCATTGTTCGTGCTGGCGACATTGCTCTTCCGAACATCGATTGCCGGCTGACCCCAGACGCACGCCCTCCACCCGCCCCGACAGCCTTTCGCCTCATCGGACTGACTTTGCCATGGTTGACGCAGCTTCCCTGACCCAGCCCGCCCTCTGGCCCCTGACGATGATCGTCTTCCTGCCTGCCCTCGTGGCGGCCTTCCTCTCGTTGCCGATCGTGCCGCGGGGCCGCGACGAGTTCATCCGCTGGACGACCCTGCTCACCTGCGCGGCGGTATTCGTGCTTTCGCTCTGGATGGCCTGGCCGCAACTCTTCGGAGCCACCGGCCCGGCCCAGTTCAGGCTCGGCGAGCCCGGAATGCAGGCCGTGGTGAAGCTTCCCTGGATCGAGGCTTTCGGGATCGAGTACCTGCTCGGTGTCGACGGCATCAGCATGCCGCTGGTCGTGCTGACGACCTTCCTCTCGATGCTGGCCGCGGCCGCCAGCTGGCCGATCACCAAGCACGTCAAGGCCTACCACGTGCTCTTCCTGCTGCTTGTCACCGGCATGCTGGGGGTGTTCGTCTCCCTCGACTTCTTCCTGTTTTACGTCTTCTGGGAGGTGATGCTGCTGCCGATGTACTTCCTGATCGGCATCTGGGGCGGTCCGCGACGCGAGTATGCGGCGATCAAGTTCTTCCTCTACACGCTGCTCGGCAGCGTGCTCATGCTGCTGGCGATTCTGATGCTCTACTTCACCAGTGATCTGAGGCAGCTCTCGTCGGAACAACTGATCGCCAGCCACGTCGTCAGCCCGGGATTGGATGCGGCCGGACAGACCGAGGCCGTCAGGCTGATCAAGGATGAAAAGTCGCCCGTCCACACCTTCAACCTGCTGGCACTCGCCCAGATCGGCCAGCTCCCGAACTCTCCCTTCGCCGCCGCCGAGGTCTGGGGGATGAGCCTCGAGAAATGGGCTTTCCTGCTCCTACTGATCGGCTTCGTGATCAAGGTGCCGGTCGTCCCGGTGCACACCTGGCTGCCTGACGCCCACGTCGAGGCCCCCACGCCGATCTCGATGATCCTCGCCGGGGTGCTGCTCAAACTCGGCGGATACGGCATCCTGCGGATCTGCTACCCGATCTGTCCGGGGGCGGGGCTGGCATTTGCCTGGCTCGTCTGCGGACTCGGGGTCGTGTCGATGGTCTACGGCGCCTTCGCGGCGCTCGCCCAGAAGGATTTCAAGCGGATGGTGGCCTACAGTTCGGTCAGCCACATGGGCTATGTGATGCTCGGTCTCGGGGTCTGGAGCGCGGTTGCGGGACACGAGTATCGCTGGGATGCATGGGCTCAGGGTGTGAATGGCGCGATGTTCCAGATGTTGGCCCATGGAATCAGTTCCGCCGGCATGTTCTTCATGGTCGGCGTGCTCTACGACCGTGTGCACCATCGCAACATCGAGGAGTTTGGCGGGATCTTCAACCGGATGCCGGTCTACAGCGGGTTGGCCATCGCGGTCTTCTTTGCGGGCCTCGGCCTTCCCGGTCTCTGCGGCTTCATCGGCGAGGTCCTGGTGACCCTCTCCAGCTGGAACTACAGCCGCCTGCTCGCCGTGATCTCGGCGTTCACGGTGATCCTGACCGCCGCCTACATCCTCTGGGCGATCCAGCGGGTCTATCTCGGAGCGGAATACAAGGGGCCGCATGGCGACCATCTCACGGCGATCACGCCCAGGGAACTGGCGATCGCCACGCCCCTGGTGTTCTTCGCCATCCTGTTCGGCGTCGCGCCGCAACTGCTGTTCAACTACGTCACGCCGACCGTCAACCGGCAGGTCGAGACCCTCGCCGATTGGACCCGCCGGGTACACGACGCGGCGGGAGCGGTCGCGGTGGCGGCCGATGAGTCGACGGATCGGGCGAGGTAGATCCCGGATCGGAAAAGTCTGGATCGGGACATTCATCGGAGTCATTTCGTCGTGAATCAAGCCGCAGCCGCCGCCAGTTCCAACATGGGCATCGTGATCAGCGACACGCTGGCCGACACGCTCGCCGTTTCCGTGCCGCTGTTCCGCCCGGAGCTCTGTCTCTCGGCAACGATCGTGCTGCTCTTGCTCTGCCGGATCCTGCCGGTCCTGCGGCATGTGGAATCGGCGGTCATCGCCCTCGGGGGAGTCTGCTTCGCGGCCTGGTATGCCTGGTGCGATCTCCGCGGTCTTCCGCTGGGTGAACTGGCATCCGGCCGGCAGGAACTGTTCACCGGCCTGCTCGCCTTCGACTCACTCACGGCCTACATCCGGCTGCTGCTGATGGGGTTCCTGGCGCTGTACATCGTGTTCACCCGGGTGTCAGGCATCCCGGATCGGGAGGACGGAGCCGATTTCTACACGCTGGTTCTGGGGGCGACCCTCGGGATGTGCCTGATGGCGTCGGCCAACCACCTCCTGATGCTCTTCATGGCCGTTGAGATGGCGAGCGTTCCCTCCTATGCCCTCGCCGGGCTGCTCAAGGGACGGAAGGCGAGTTCGGAGGCCGCGATCAAGTACGCCGTGTATGGCGCCGGTGCCGCCGGCGTCATGCTCTACGGACTGAGCCTTCTGGCCGGCGTCCTCGGGACCTGCCACCTGCCGAGCATGGCGATCGAACTGGCCCGCGTCACCCAGGTCGGGCCCGCCAGCGGCAGTGTGATGGTGCTTTCGCTGGGAGGACTGATGGTTGCCGTGGGGCTGGCGTTCAAGCTCTCGGCAGTGCCATTTCACTTCTGGTGCCCAGACGTTTTTGAGGGAGCCGCGGCCGAGGTCGGCGGGTTTCTCTCGGTTGCGAGCAAGGCGGCTGCCGTGGCACTGCTCCTGCGACTGGCGTTTTCCCTCGGAGTTCCCCTCGTCGATTCGGCGGTCGGGCAGTCGGGGGCGGCGCAGTCTGCAATGACGGCATTGGCGGACAGCCGGCACTTCATGGTCTACCTGATCGGCCTGATGGCCGCCGTCACCTGCACCCTCGGCAATCTTGCCGCATACGGCCAGACGAACATGAAGCGGCTGCTGGCTTATTCCACGATCGCCCACGCCGGGTATCTGATGATGGGAGTTGCGGCGGCGGTGGCGATGGCGGGCGTGACACCATCCGGTTCCCGTGATGCCGTGACAGCCGTGGCCTTCTATCTGGGGACATACGTCTTCATGAATCTGGGGGCGTTCGCGATCGTGGCCTTCCTGCGAAACACGCTGCGGAGCGAGGAGATCAGCGCCTATGCCGGTCTGGTGCGAACCAGCCCCGGCATCGTCGTCGCGATGGCGGTCGTGCTCGTGAGCCTGATCGGACTGCCGCCGCTGGCGGGGTTCGTTTCGAAATTCCTCATCTTCTCCTCGCTCGTGGAGGCCGTGTCGGCCGGTGCCGAGCGGCCCCTGATGCTCCTGCTGCTCGTGATCGGCGGCATCAACACCGTGGTCAGCCTGTTCTACTACCTCCGGGTCCTCAAGGTGATGACCTTCGATCCCCCGGGTGAGGAGCGGGTGTCGCAGGCATTCCCGCTGGTATCGCTTCCCGGAGCCGTGGCCACGGGCCTCGTCGTTCCCGTGGTCATCTTCGGGATTTTCTGGTCGGGCCTGTATGCCTGCGCCCAACTCGCCGGCGGATTCGCCTTCTGATCCCCGTCACCGTCGCACCAGCGAAGCCCCACCACCGCCATGATCATCTCCGATCCGCTCTCCGAACTCGTGTCGCTGCTGGGCTCGTCGCTTTCGATGTACGTCGCTGATGCGGGCATCTGGTCGTATCCGGGCAACGAAAACGTCAAACTCGCGATCGCAGACCTCGTCGACGACCAGCGGAGTATCGTCGACCGGGCCGGGATCGCCCTCGAGGATCGGGGCATGGATGCTCCACGACGGGGCTATCCGATCAAGTTCACGGCCACGCATGACCTCGATCTGAGGTCGCTTCTGCCGCGGATCGTCGCCGAACTGCGTCAGCAGACCGGGGCCTTGGACCAGATCATCGAACTGGGTGGCCACGATCCGATCGCCGTCGATCTGGCCCGCGAGGCCCGGCTCTCGACGACCACGCACGCCGACGCGATCGAGCAGATCCTTGCTGCCCGCGTGCCGGTGGGCCGCTGACGGTCGGCCTTCGCACAATCGGCTGCCGCACGATGGAACTCTTCGACAGCCACTGCCACCTCGATCCGATGCGATATGGCGACGATCTCGGCGGCGTGATCGAGCGGGCCAGAGCGTCTGGAGTGGTCGGAATGACAGTGATCGGCACGCGGGCCATCGACAGCGAGGCCGCGGCTGAATTGGCTGCCCGCGAGCCCGGCATC
Source organism: Candidatus Kuenenia stuttgartensis (assembly GCA_945897435.1). Classification (GTDB taxonomy): domain Bacteria; phylum Planctomycetota; class Planctomycetia; order Pirellulales; family UBA1268; genus RGVT01. The sequence continues at coordinate 5,699 of CAMDFJ010000078.1, forward strand.
CTCAACGCGGCCGGCATCCATCCCAATGACGTGCACGAGGCCGATCCGGACGAGTGGGACAGGATCGAGCGGCTCGTTTCCGCTGGAAGGGCTGCCGCCGTCGGCGAAACGGGGCTCGACTGGTATCGGGATTCGGCCCCGCGGGAAGTGCAGCGGGAGTTCTTCGATCGTCACATCCGCCTTGCCCAGCGTTTCGGACTTCCGCTGGTCGTGCACACCCGCGAGAGCATCCGCGACGTGCTCGACACGCTGCGGGAGGCACTCGCTCGGGGGCCGCTGACGGCCGTGCTACACGCCTTCACGGGCTCGCTGACGGAGGCCGCCGAGGCGCTGGATCTCGGATTTCACCTCGGCTTTGCAGGGATGACGACGTTTCGGTCGGCGGAAGACCTGCGAACGGTCGCCGCGGCGATCCCGCTCGAGCGGGTGCTCGTCGAGACGGACAGCCCGTTCCTCTCCCCGGAGCCCCTGCGTGGCCGTCGCAATGAGCCAGCCAACCTGATCCACACGGCCCGCTGTCTGGCGATCGGCCGCGGAATCTCGCTCGAGGCGTTCGCGGCGGCCACCACCGCAAACGCCCGGCGGGTGTTCCTGCAGCGTTAGAGGAAGTACAAACAACCTTTTGGTCGGCAGACTTCCAGTTCCCCATTCCCCACCGATTTTCAGCAGGAGGAGAAACGCCATGGTTCGAACTCCCAGCACGATGCTCCCCCTGGGCACGACCGCCCCCGGGTTTTCCCTTCCGAACGTCGACGGCCGGATGGTGTCGCTCGATGCCGCCGCCGGACCGCGGGGAACGCTCGTCATGTTCATCTGCAACCATTGCCCGTTCGTGAAGCATGTGGCGGACCAACTGGCGGCGCTGGGTCGCGATTGCATGCCCCGCGGTGTCGGTGTCGTCGCGATCAGTTCCAACGATGTCGCCTCCCACCCGGCCGACTCGCCCGAGCAGATGATCCACGAGGCCGAGGAGCGGGGCTATGCCTTCCCCTACCTGTACGACGAGACCCAGGAGGTCGCCAAGGCCTACCACGCGGCCTGCACCCCAGACTTTTTCCTCTTCGACTCCGCGAGAAAACTCGTCTATCGCGGACAGCTCGATGCCAGCCGTCCGGGCAACGACCTGCCCGTGACCGGCGCCGATCTTCGGGCCGCGATCGAGGCCGTGCTCGAGAACAAGGCTCAGGCCAGCGAGCAGCGGCCGAGCCTCGGCTGCAACATCAAGTGGAAGCCCGGCAACGAACCGGGCTATTTTGCCAGCTGAGCGTCGGGCAGCGAGCCGACGAATTCCGGCACGATCCGTTGCGGGATCAGTCCGGCCGCAAAAGCCTCGTCGAGAAACAGCCTGACACTCTCTCGGCCGGCGGGACCGAAGTCACGGGTCCAGTCGTTGACGTACATCCCGACGAATCGATCGGTTCGCTCGCTGTCGAGGTTGCGGCCCCACTGCATCGCGTATCGGAGCGACTCGGCCCGGTTGTCGAGTCCCCACTCGATGCTCTCCGAGAGCAGTCGGGAAATATCCGCGATCGCCTCGGGGCCAAGATCGCGGCGGATTCCGTTGGCGCCGAGGGGGAGCGGGAGGCCGGTGCGTTCCTTCCACCAGACGCCGAGATCGACGATCAGTTCGAGGTTTTGTTCGCGGTAGGTGAGCTGCCCTTCGTGGATCACGAGGCCGGCTGTGATCGGCTCGCCGTCCCAGTGGCCCTGTTCGACCGCGTCGAGGATCCGGTCGAAGGGGACGACCACGTGCTTGAACGGCCCGCCCAGCCAGAGCGAAAGCGAGAGGAAGGCGCTCGTCAGGGTGCCTGGAACGGCGATGGTTGCGGCGGCCGTCTGCTCCTTGGTGAGCGGATGCCTGGCAACCACGATCGGACCGTAGCCGTCACCCATGCTCGCCCCGGATGGGCAGAGAAGGTAGCGGTCGGCGAGGTGGGCGTAGGCGTGGATGCTCAGGGCGGTGAGTTCAAGCTCGCCGGCGAAGGCCCGCCGGTTGAGCGTCTCGATGTCGACGAGTTCGTGGACGAACCGATAGCGGCCGGTCTCGATCTTGTCCGCCGAGAGGGCGTAAAACATGAATGCATCGTCGGGATCGGGGCTGTGACCGACTCGAACGAGCATTTCTGCCGATGGATTCACTGGCGAGGTCGTTGCGGCTGGTGGTGTCATGCAGAAAATATAGCCGCATGTCCCGTCCCGGCCACGAAGGCGGTCCTCGGCCCGCTCACTGGCGGTGAGGCCCGTTCCCGTCGGGTTTGGGCTGCCCGCCCAAGGAGCCGCGGCCAGCCAGCTTCCCGATGCCCTGAGTGTCGCCCGGTTCGAGCCGCGAGGCCCGCAGGTTTTCCCGCTGGATGGCCTCGTAGACCTCCTGGCGGTGGACCGGCACCTCGGAGGGGGCATTGATGCCGAGGCGGACCTTGTCTCCCCGGATATCCACGATCGTGACGACGATATTGTCGCCGATCATGATGCTTTCGTCGCGTTGTCTGGAGAGTACGAGCATCGCTGGCTCCTTCCTGATCCTTTCGTGGACCCGGCAATCCTCTGCCGGGCGTCACTCTTATTATGCACTCTTTTTGAGTGTCGGTTGGGGGGTGGAAAGTTCAAATTGCATTGGGAGCTCACCGCTGGCAACGACCTGCCGTCCGGTGCGGGCTTCCAGATTGATCACGATCGGGGCCTTGAGGTTGAGGGTCAGGCTGCTGCCGTTGTGTCCGACGACGACCACCACCTGTGCCTGGCGAATGTCGGCGATCGCCAGCGGAGTCAGTTCACTGCGTGGAATTCGCACCTGGTAGGCGGGGACGAACCGCCGTGGGCTGACGACCGCCATGGCGATGTCTCCCCGCGACGTGCTCTGCAGCCAGCCGAGGGCATCGTTCGTGGAGTCGGCGAGCAAGGCCCACTCGCGACAGTCCTCGAGCCCGGGAAGGCCGCTGGGAAACGTGAGAACGTCGGCGGCATCGACGTCAATCCTTCCGAATCTGGTTGTGTTGATCCGCATGATCTGGCACTCCTTTGCCGGGGCATCCGCCCCGAAGACCTGCTCTCCTGCCGAACTCCCGTTCGTACCCAGATCATCGGACGTTGCGGGGGTTGGGGTAGAGAAAAAAGGCTTGGAGAAAAGGGATGGATGCGGAAGTCCTTGCGGCACAGGGGGTTTTGCCTGAATGGGGAAATTGTCTGGCCTTCGCGAACCAGCGGCATGATCGGCACAACAGCCACATTCAGACCGGCCCGGGATGCGCTGCGGAGCCAAACTGCGGCCGCCGGTTCATTGCCACATTGGCTGGGCCCGCCAGGCTGCCAGCGGCGCCAGGATCAGAAGCGGCAGCCATGCGCCCAGCGAAGGAGTGAGAACGTAGCCGGTCGCCATTCCATGGCAGCCGATGACGACCATGAAAAACAGCACGGTCATCGCCACACAGAGCCCCACCGCCACGAACACGCCGCGGCGGTTCGGTCCCACGACCAGGGGAATGCCGAGCAGGGCCAGCGACATGTCGAGGAATGGAGCGACCATGCGGGCATGCACCCGCAGGGGTACGTCGGCCGCGACCCCGAGACTCGGATTGCCGATTGCCCGGACGAGTTCGCCGGTCGACGAATACTGGCTCCAGTTGGCCGAGCCGATGAGCTGTTCGAACGATACGTCGCTGGACACGAAGCACTGCCCCGGCTCCAGCCAGTCGGCTGATGCTCTGGTCGTGACCACAGGGCGGTCTCCGGCCATCAACGGCGGGAGACGATCGATGTCGGCGGGTTCGCGGACGCCGTTGAGCAGGTAGCCGGCCGGATGGTTCCCGTCGGCTGGCCGCCAGAGTGCCTCGGTGGCGTCGATCTGCGGTCCGTGTTCTGCCAGCGCGGGCGGCAATAACAGGCTCGGAGAATCGATCCTGCATGGGCCGGCCTGGGCAGTCCGGCCGCGAAACAGGATCTCCGTGGCGTGGTCGTAGCGGGCCTCGAAGGGCTGTGCCGCGTCACCCCGCAGGTCCTGGGCGTTCCGCGAGAAGGCATGGCGGATCTGCGGCAGCACGAATTCCCGGTTCGCCATCGCCAGCAGGGCCACGACGGCCGAAAAGATGATCGCCGGCCGGGCGATCCGCCAGCGGGTGATGCCAGCCGCCAGCAGGGCGGTCAGCTCGTTGTGCCGCTCCAACCAGGAGAGGGCGAACATGGCGCTTGCGAGTGCGATCACACCGCTGGTCGCATCGAAGAACGATATCAGACGGCAGCCGTAGTAGCTGCCGAGAACCCGCCACAGCCCTCCCGCCTCGGAGGAATGGGCGATGAACTCCTCCATGTTGGTGAACGCATCGACAACGAAGGTCAGACCGGCAAGGCTCACGAACACGATCACAAAGGCGTGGATCTGGGCCCGGGTGATGTAGCGATCGACGAGCATGGCTGGGCAGCGGCGGGGCCGGGCGTGAGAGTTGACCTCTGGGCCGACGTCCGGGCCGATGGTCCGGGGTGGCGGTTGCGAAGAACGAAGTGGCGGCGGAAGATAGGAAGGATCGGTTCAAGCGTCAATCGTGCCCGCAGGCGAAGAGTTCGATGATTGCCATCGTGGAGCGGTTGCGGCGGACGGCGGCCCAGTGGTCTCGGGCCGGGGTCGACCTGCTGTTTCCGCCGGCCTGCCTGCTCTGCCACGCCGACCTGGCGGCGGGACCGAGCACGACGGACGTCCGGGCAATGTGCGGGCTGTGCGTGGCCTGCGTTCGGGATCTTCTGACCGACGGCCCTCGCTGCCCGGCCTGCGGTGAGGCCGGAACGGGCTGCCGTCGGTGTCGGGCGGCCAACTCCTCGGCTGTCAACGAATGGCAGGAAATCGTTCTCCTCGGCAGTTATGGCGACCGCCTTCGAGACGCGGTTCTGGCAGCCAAACATCCCGCCGGCGATGCGCTGACCGGCAGCCTCGCCGAACTGCTCGTAGAGCGACATCGGAGCCGACTCGAGTCCTGGGACATCGATGGCGTGGTCCCTGTGCCGATGCATTGGCTGCGGAGGTCTTCCAGCGGCACCAGTGCGGCGGAGCGGATCGCGGAACGGGTCGCCAGGCTGCTGTCAGTGCCCCTGATTTCGGCCCTCCGGCGAGAGCGTGCCACGCCGAAACAAAACACCCTTCCGGTTGCAGACCGCTGGGGAAATGTTCGCGGTGCCTTTGGCCGACGGTGCGACGTCGTCGGCCGCAGACTGTTGCTTGTCGACGACGTGGTCACCACCGGGGCCACGCTCAAGGCCTGCAGCCGTGAACTTGCCGACGGCGGTGCGGCGGCCGTGTTTGTGGCCGCCATTGCCAAGGCCGACCGGCTGACGGAGGCCCTGCCGTGAGCAGCACCGTCCTTTTGCATTCCGCAGCCGAGGGAATCCCCCAGACACTTCGCATCGGCACGCGGGGCAGCATTCTGGCTCGCACCCAGACCGAATGGGTCGCCGGGAAACTACGGGCCCTCGGCCACTCCGTCGCCGTCGAGATCATCACCACCACGGGCGATACGCGGACCGATGTCGCGGTGGCAGGAATCGGCGGCGACGGTGTCTTCGTTCGCGAGCTTGAACGGGCCCTGATCGAGCATCGGATCGACGTCGCCGTGCACAGCCTCAAGGATCTGCCGACCGCGGAGACCCCCGGGCTCGATCTGGCCTGCGTGCCGCGGCGGGCCGTGCCATTCGACGCCCTCGTCGGCCGTGACGGTCAGCCACTGGCGGCGCTGCCGAACGGCGCCATCGTCGGAACATCGAGCGTGCGACGAACGCTCCAAATTCGACTGCTCCGGCCCGACATCGTCGTCCGCGGACTCCGCGGGAACGTCGATACCCGGCTGCGAAAGCTCGAAGCCGGCGAGTATGACGGCATCGTGCTCGCCGCGGCCGGCCTCCAGCGGCTTGGGCTTGGCCAGCGGATCTCGGAACTGCTCCAGCCCGACGCCTTCTACCCTGCGATCTCGCAGGGTGCATTGGCGCTCCAGACCAGGAGCGACGATCCGCAGACCCGGGCCGCGGTGGCTCCCATCGATGACCCGGCAACGCATTCAGCCGTGCTCGCCGAACGGGCCTGCCTCGGGGCCCTCGCCGGCGGCTGCCTCGCCCCGATCGGCGGCATTGCCCTGGTGAACGCCGCCGGCATGCTCGAGCTTGGCTGCTGCATTCTCGAGGATCGAGCAGGGGGTGTCCGGCGGATCGTCGCCAGCGCCGAGTCCGATCCGGCTCTGGTTTCGGCGTCGTCATTGGGCCTGACGGTGGCGGCACGACTCCGGGATCAGGGGGCCGATCGGATGCTCGACCACGCCAGACACTCCTGAGGTCACTTGTTTCAATTTTTTTGAGCCGGTACATTTGGGGTGGTCGTTTCCGCCACCTTTCTCTTGAGGGGGGCAGATTGGAATCGACTTCCTTGAACGTGATGTGAGCGCGGCTCCCGAGCCGCAGAAAGTGATACCCATGGCCGTGAAGGTTGTGATCGCCGATGACCACGAGGTGGTTCGACGCGGACTTGTCAGTCTGCTGACGGGCTCGGAGGTGAAGATCGTCGGTGAGGCGACCACGGGTGACGAGGTCATCAAGGCCGTGCGCAAACTGAAGCCGGACGTCGTCCTGATGGACATCCGGCTGCCCGGGAAGGACGGCCTTTCGGCGCTTGAGAAGATCCGGGGCGACATGCCAAATGTGAAGGTCGTGATGCTCTCGACCTTCGACAACCCGACCTACGTCGCCCGAGCCGTGGCCGCCGGGGCCCATGACTACATGCTCAAGGGAGCCACCCGGGCAGAACTCATTAGTTCGATCGTGGGTGCTGCAGCCGGCCAGCTGCCGATGCGGGCGGGTGAACTGCGAAGGGTGGCGACGACGATGGCCAATCGCGTGGCGACGCCCGATCCCGATATTCCGCTGACGCAACGGGAGACGCAGGTTCTGCGGCACATGGCCCTGGGGCTATCCAACAAGGAGATCGCCCAGTCGCTGACGATCAGCGTGGAAACGGTCAAGGAGCATGTGCAGAACATTCTCCGCAAGATCGCCGTCAGCGACCGCACGCAGGCCGCCGTCTGGGCGGTGCGGCGCGGGCTCGTGTAGCGGGGTCTGTGTGGACAGGCTTCGGCCTGACCCTTTGAGTAGGGGTGTCGTTCGTGGGTCGGGGTTGCCCGTATCCCGTCGCCGGACGTTCGCCACGGCCCTCCTGGCCTCCGCTCACTACACGCCGACTGCGCTTCGCCATCCTGGCTGCGCTTGCCGCCGAGTCCGGCGCTCGAGATACGGGCAACCCCTCCGGAATGCCCGCTCTGCGCAAGAGGGAACCTCACATGTCGAGACGGTCGTCGCTACGCCAGCACATACTCGATGGAGGAACCTGTGCATTGGCGAATGGGGACGGCGGCACTCATGCCGGGCCTGCACCGTAACTTCCGCTCCCCGCATCGCGGCCTGTGGCCTCCTCAACCATGCATCGGGAGGGGTTGCCCGTGTCCTCGAGCGGGCTATGGGAGCAAGCGCAGCCATGGATGGCGAAGCGCAGCGGACATGCAGTGAACGGAGGCCCGGAGGGCCGACGTGAACGTCCGGCGAGAGGATACGGGCAACCCCGACCTACGCGAGACGCCGATGCTCCAGAACATGACAGGCTGAAGCCTGTCGCACATCGGGCAGGGCCAGGCCCGGAGGGCCGGGTCAGCACCAGCCGGCGGAGCCGGCCAAGGAAAATTCGGCACGATGCCGAGATTTTCCGTGAAACAGCCATGACAGGCTGAAGCCTGTCGCACATCGGGCAGGGCCAGGCCCGGAGGGCCGGGTCAGCACCAGCCGGCGGAGCCGGCCAAGGAAAATTCGGCACGATGCCGAGATTTTCCGTGAAACAGCCATGACAGGCTGAAGC
>CAMDFJ010000079.1 GCA_945897435.1 Candidatus Kuenenia stuttgartensis
CTGCTCCAGGAGTCGGTCGCGTCCCAGCAGATAGTAGCGGCGGGTGACGTCATAGATGTGCCGTGTGATCCGGTACATCCGGTCCATCGCCACGGCCTGATCCGCGGGCCCGCCGCCCCGGTTGTTCGACGAGGAAACCTGACGAACCCTGGACAGGCCAGCGCCGTCCTCTGCGTTCGCGTCCGGCGACTCGCTCATGACAGCGCCGCAGTTCCGTGTGCCGGGGCGTCGATCATCTCGTAGAGGTGGAACATGCCGTAGATCGCCGAACGATCCTGCTTGTGGAGTTCTTCGGCGCGGGCCTTGTTGCAGAAGAACCTGCTTCGCGTGGCGGGCGAGAGTGCCGCATCCACGGGAGATTTTTCCCCCGCGGTCCGGAAGATCACCCTCGTGCCCGGACCGCCCACCCGGGCGATGTGGCCCCAGAGTTCGTCGATCACCTGGGGCGGCATCCAATCCTGGCTGTCGAGCAAAACGAAGCTGTTGAGGCTCCCCTGCGTCTCTTCGGAAAGCCGCTCGGCGAGCGACGCGATGTGGGTCTCAACGCGGTCAACCATCGCCTTCACCGTCTCGTAGTTCTCGGGCTTCAGGTAGTCGGGGAGTGCCTGACGGCCCTGGTGGTCGTAGCGACGTCCGAATGCCTGCCAGGCGAAGTAGTTGTCGTCGAGCGGGAAACCGCAGGCCAGTCGCCGCACCCGCTGCTTGTACATGTCGAACAACTTGCTGCCGTTGTTGTCGAGTTCCTCGAGCATCGCCTGATGCTGGCTGGGTGGGATGCCGAGGCTGTAGACCGCGACGGGCTGCCGGCCGAGCCAGCGGACGACTTTGTTTTCGAACAGCGGCCCGAATGTTTCGTCGAAGATCTTCTCCTGCTCGGCGATCGTGCGGGCCGCGACGAGGCGTGCCGGATCGCGGCCGGTCGACTTCGCGATCCCGTGCACGATGCGGAAGAACTGGCCGAGTTTGGCCTGGTTGTAGAGGCCGCGCTTGAAGTAACTGATCCGTCGCGGACCGATCCGGTTGCCGGGCCAGTCGCTCGACTCCCAGAACCGGCGGGTGACGGGGTCGAGGTGCTGGCGGATGTAACGGTTGTAGTTGGGGATGTTCTCGCCGTGCTGGCCGTAACCGAAGAAGTTGTAGAAGGATTCGTAGTCGGGCAGGTGCTTCACGGCGGCGAGTTTCAGCCGCGTGAGGCACATGTGGTTGGCGTTGAGATCGACGGCCACCACCCGCTTCGGCTGATGCACGAGGTAATTCAGCACGTTGCAGCCGCCGCTGGAGATCGTCAGCAGGCTGCTGTCCGGGCCAAGTTTCAGGGCCTGGGCATCGACGCGGGGATCCTCCCAGATCTGGTTGTAGACAAACCCACGAAACCAGAGCGTGAACATCCGCTCCAGAAGTCCGCGGCGGCTGGTGAGCCGATGATGATGCACGGCCTTCTTGAGGCGTGCCCTGGTGCCCCGTTGCGTGGCGAGACTTGACATGGCGTTCCGATCGAGGTGTCGTGGCCCAAACCAGCCGTCAGTGTAGCGATTTCCGCCGACCGGCGGTGAGGGGCTTTCAGGGGGGCTTTGGAATGGGCCGGAAGAGGCCCTCGCGGCTGGCTCCGTCAAGGCCGGCTGCGGTCAGCGGGGCGTGCGTCCGGCCGGTGCAACCTCGTCGATCCGGGTCGCCAGCACCGTGGAGACACCGTCGAGTTCGCGACCGAGTTCGACGATTGCCGTCTCGACGTTCTTGAGTTCCAGTGTCACGTCGGCCAGGCGTCGATCGAATCGATCCGTCGTCTGGCTGGCTGCGGCGACATCCGCCTTCCATTCGGCGATGTCGGACTGCATGTCGTCCGCCTCCGCCTGGTGGACCTTGAGCTGGCTTTCGGCGTTCGCCCTGGCTGCCTTGAGCCGGTCCGCCATGTCGTCGATTGCCCGGATGTCGTCCTCGAGCATTCTGCGAATGAAGGCGATTCCCTCGATGTGCACCTTCGGTCGCTGATCGTCCCCCGCGGCGGCCTGGAATTCATACTCGCCACCCCGAATCGCCGTCTGCGCGTCGGCCAGCGGCCGGCGCATCTCGACCGACGCGATCTTCACGATCCCCTCAGACTCGAGTCCGCTGGCAGTCTCGAAGTCGAACGAGCCCGACTGTCCCGGCTCGAAGACCACAGGCTCCGGTACATCCCCGTTTGCCTTCTTCGTCCGCGGGAACGAGTGGGACTTTTGAAACTCGACCCGGGCCCAGTAGCGGCCGGGCATCAGGCTGCCCGCCTTCAGTTCAGCTGCCAGCTTTGGCCACTCTGCCTCTGCAATCGGCTCGGCATGCTGGCGAACCTCCTCCAGGCTCTCCTCGAGATGCTTGAGCAGTTCCTGGGCGTCGGTCTTCTCCCGGACAGGATGGTGCGACCCGTCGGCCGTCGGGGGCCGAGTGCTGTGGAATGCCATCCAGCGGTCGACAGGCAGTCGCTCGTAGACCGTGACCTGTTCCCGCGGACGGGCCCAGATCTTGAGGTCCTCCTCTGAGGGCGGCACCGCTGCCGAGATGGAGATGCTGGCGCCGTTGACTTCGTCGACCTTGAACGCGCCGAGGAATCGGCCATCCTCCTCCACCCCGGCCTTGTCGAAGACGTAGACCTCTGATCCCGGATGGAGCGTCAAGCCCTCGAGGTCGGCGAAGGTGATGCTGCCCGGCTTCGCCTCGGTCGGTGCCTGGAACGTGGCCGACTTCCAGTCGCGTGCGTGCCAGGTTTCGATCCGGTTTTGAACCTGCTCCCAGCGGGCCTTTTCCCGGGCGAGTTCAGCCAGCGGTTTTCGCTGCGGATCGGGGACGAGCCTGCCGTCCGCCGCTGCCGTCAGGCCCTCCCGTTCGCGGGCTAGCGCCAGTTGGTAGCCGCCGATGATGTCTCTCCAGCCACGCTCCCGCTGGGCGAGCATTCCGGCCAGAAAGGTGTAGCCTGCGGCTGCCAGGAGCAGCAGTATGCCTGCCGCGACCGTGCCCAGATTCCAGCCCTTGTTGCCGACCCCGAAGGCCACCAGGCCGGCGAGCAGCAGCAGCCCGATCACTGCGAGCAGGGCGATTTCCATGGGACACCGTGGGAAACAACGGGGCGGCCTGCGGACCGCCGACCGGCCGCCGGGGGGAAGACCGCCGGAGTATACGGCTTCGGCAGGTGACTCCGCCGAGATCAGTTTCGTTTCGCAGCCCCGTCGGCCTTGAGCGGCCCGGGGAATGGCGGTGCATCCGGTCGACACGGCAGGCATCGGCGCGTCGCCCGGCGGCGACACCACCCCGGCCCTGCCGGCTGCGAAAAACCTGCCGGTTTCGGGTTTTTCCCGGATCAAATCGATGACGGCCGAATTCCGAGCCCGTCGGCCGCTGGTTGGCATCGGGAATGCATCGGGAGTTGGCGGAAGGGTTTTCGCTCCTTCCGCCATTTCCCACCGAGAGGACCCACCATGCGTCGCACAGCCCCAGCCCCCAGTCCTGTCCCCAGGCGGCCCGCCGCCAAGGCGACGACACCCCGCCGGCTGGCCGCGATCGACGATCCGGTCAGGCTCTACCTGCTGCAGATGGGCGGGATTCCGCTGCTCACTCGGGAAACGGAGGTTTCGAGCGCCAAACGGATCGAGTGCTGGCGACGGAAGTTTCGCGACACGATGCTCGGCAACGACCTGGTTTTGGCAGGGGCGATCCATCTGCTCGAGCAGATTCAGGCGGGAAAACTTCGGCTCGATCGCACGATCGAGGTCTCGGTGACGAACACCGCCGAGAAAAAGCGGACGCTGCGGCGCCTAGGACCCAATCTGGAGACGCTCCGGCGGCTCGAGGTCGAAAAGACGCAGCTCTTTCGCGTGGCCATGTCGCGTGCCGTGCCGCTCGAAAAGCGGCACGAGGCCTGGCGGCAACTGGTCCGCAAGCGCGGCAAGGCCGTTCGGCTCGTGGAGGAGATGAACCTGCGGATCCAGCGGCTCTATCCATTGCTCAAGAAGCTCCGTGGCGTCGGCGAGCGGCTCGCGGTGCTCGCTGACGACGCGGCAGGGTCGCGGCACGGCCGCCGGAACGGCAGGATCGAGATCGCCGAACGGGAACAGCGGACGCTGCTGCTCTCGGTTCGAGAGAGTCGGCGGACGCTGGCCAAGAGACTGGCCCGGATCGAAGACCTGCAGCAGAGGTACGACGCTGCGAAGCGTGATCTGGCTGCAGGAAATCTCCGGCTCGTGGTCTCGATCGCCAAGCGCTATCGGAATCGGGGCATGAGCTTCCTCGACCTGATTCAGGAGGGAAACTCCGGTCTGATGCGGGCCGTGGACAAGTTCGAGCATGCCCGGGGATTCAAGTTTTCCACCTACGCGACCTGGTGGATCCGGCAGGCGATCACCCGCGCGATCGCCGACCAGAGCCGCACGATCCGGGTGCCGGTTCACATGGTCGACACGATGACCAAACTCCGCAACATTGCCCGCGACTTCCGCCAGACCCACGGCCGGGAGGCCGGGGTTGACGATCTGGCCAGGCTCAGCGGCCTTTCGGTCGAGGAGGCGACCTGCGTCTGGCGGATGTCCCGCCAGCCGATCTCACTCGACCAGCCGATCGGCGAGGCCGACGAGGCCGGTGTGGGTGACATCATCAAGGATCACCGCGAGGACGACCCGCTTCGGGATGTCAACGAACAGTCGCTGCGGGAGTCGATCGGCCGGGCCCTCGAGGGCCTGACCTATCGCGAGCGGGAGATCATCAGGATGCGGTTCGGCCTTGCAGACGGCTACAGCTACACGCTCGAGGAGGTCGGCTAGATCTTCAGTGTGACCCGCGAGCGGGTTCGACAGATCGAGGCCAAGGCCGTGGAGAAACTCCGCCAGCCGGGCTCGCACCACGACCTCGCGGGGTTCGTCGAAGACTCCCTCCTCGAGCGGCTCGGGTGGAACAGACCTGCGGCTGCCCAGCTGATCGACAATGCCGCCCTGGCAACGGTCTGACGAGAGGGCGGGATGGAGGATGCTGGACTGTGGCGGCTGAGGTCGGTCAGGCCGACTTCGCCTCGTCGAGTGCCTGCTGGAGTTTGGTCTTCGACTGCACGCCCATGAACTGCTGCACGAGCTGGCCGTTCTTGAAGATCATGATCGTGGGGATGCTGGCGACGTTGTAGCTCATCGCCACCTTGTTGTTGTCGTCCACGTTCACCTTGCCGATCCGGAAACTGCCCTGGTTCTCGGCGGCCAGTTCCTCGATCGTCGGGCCGATCATCCGACAGGGGCCGCACCATGGCGCCCAGAAGTCGACCAGCACCGGCACCGGTGAGTCGAGCACCTCGCTCTGGAAGTTGGCGTCGGTGAATTCGAGTGCGTTCCCCATGGATCGATGGCTCCTTTGGTGTTCAACGGCGGGTGCGGCTGCCAGAATGTCGGCGTCGGCCAGTCGGGCATTCCGTGATTCCGAGGGAGTATACAGCCTTCCGCGGCGGATGTGCAGACTGGCCCGAGGGATCTTTCAGTCACCTTCCAGCCCCTCCTCAGCCACTGGATCCGCAGCCGATGAATGCTTTGCAACAGCCGCTGCCGCAATCGGAAATCGGGCGGCGATGACGGTTCCACATCCCATCCATTTGGGCTCCGGCTGGGATCGAATCCGGTCGCCCGCCGCCGAGGTCTCCTCCCCTGGGGAACAGGTCGTCTGGGTGCGGCGGTTCGGCTGCCCTTCAGGACTGTCGGCGACCGATCGGCTGCTTCTCGTCTTCGAGCGGCCGTCTGCCGCAGCCAGAGCGGAACTCCTCCTCAATGGCGTGCCGCTTCCGGCACTCGAGGCTTCAGACTGGGAGCAGGACGTGACGACACTGATCGCGGCACGGAACGAACTTCGGCTCACGCCCCGATTCCCCGATCAGCCGCCGGGAAACCCGATCCAGACGACGCGGCAGTCGCTGCCCGGCGACTGGGGTCGTGTGGTTCTCAGAATCGTGTCGGATTGACAGCAGGGCGGCGTGGTCGCTACGACCATCTTTGTTCGCGGGAGACGGTCGCCCGCCGCACTCGGGCCACGAACGATATCACGAGGTGGATGCATGTCGGTCATCAGGGTTGGCAGCACGAGCAGGTATGCCGATGGATGGTCAGCGATCTTTGGCGATGGCCCGAAGCCTGGCGGCAGGAAGTCGAAAAAGGCGACAAAAACGAAGCGGACCAGTTCGGCCGCCAAGAAGGTCACGAAAGCCAAGGCCGCCGACAAGATCGCCCACGGGGTTGCAACAAAGGTTGCCAAGAAGGGCGTAAAAAAGGGCAGTAAAAAGGCCGCCACGAAGGCTGGCCGGAAGCGCTAGTCCGGGCAAGAGTGGTTTTTGAGCCGCAGTGTCGGCGTCTCGGCTGCCCGTATCCGGACTACCCGTTTCTGGGCTGTCCCAGTTCCCGGGCTCGGGCTGATGCCGCCACCACGGCGTCGATGAGGGCGCCGCGGACACCGCGTTGTTCGAGCACGGCCAACCCCGCGATCGTGGTGCCGCCAGGACTCGAGACCCGGTCCTTGATCTGGGCCGGGTGCTCTCCGGTCTGTTCGAGCAGGGCTGCCGTGCCGGAGAGTGTCTGAACGGCGAGCGCCAACGCCACGGGCCGAGGCAGGCCTGCCTTCACGCCGCCGTCCGACAATGCCTCCACGAGCAGGGCCACGAAGCCCGGTCCCGACCCCGAGAGGCCGGTGACGGCATCGAGCAGGTGCTCGTCGAGATGATGAACATGGCCGACCGAGGCCAGCAGGGCGTCAACCCGTTGGCCCAGCATCTCGGGAACCTCGGGCGTCCGGCAGACGACAGAAACGCCGCGGCCGACGAGGCAGGGAGTGTTTGGCATCACCCGGATCACCCGCCGCGTGCCGCAGTCGGCCGCCAGCGTCGCGAGCGGAAGCCCGGCCACGATCGACACGACCACTGCCTCGGCTGCGAGGGCCGCAGCCAGATCGCGGCAGGCGGCCTCTGCCTGCTGCGGCTTGACCGCCAGAAAGACGATCTCGGCATTCCGGGCCGCATCGGCGTTTGTCGCCGCGAAGCAAACTCCCGGCAGTCGGGCCGCGAGCCGTTCCCGGGCTGCGGCCTGCGGGTCGGAGACCGTGATCTCGGCTGGCGTCACAAGCCCCGCCCGGCAGAAGCCCTCCGCCAAGGCCAGCGCCATCTGGCCGCCGCCGATCATCGCGATCCTCATGCTCGGGAGGCCGTTCTTGGT
Source organism: Candidatus Kuenenia stuttgartensis (assembly GCA_945897435.1). Classification (GTDB taxonomy): domain Bacteria; phylum Planctomycetota; class Planctomycetia; order Pirellulales; family UBA1268; genus RGVT01. The sequence continues at coordinate 7,197 of CAMDFJ010000079.1, forward strand.
CGTCATCGTTCCTGCCGCCGGGTTCGCGGAGGTCATGGCGTCGTTCCTGTCACGGAGGGAAGGTCTTTCTCGATCCGGTCGAGGTCGAGCGTCGCCGCCCAGATCTGGCTCGAGGGCCGCCGGCCCGAGGCAGCCTCGCGGCTTGCGGTCCAGAGGAGGAGCCTGCCGTCGGGCGAGAAACTGGGCAGCACGTCGGCCCCTTCGTGATCGGTGAGCCGCAGCGGAGCGCCGATCCGGAAACGATCGCCATCGACGGCGTAACGAGCCAGCCAGAGGTCGTAGTTCGGCCGTTCTGTGGGATTGGAGTGGTCGGCTCCGGTCCAGATCAGCCACGGCTTTGTGGGATGCCAGAACGGGGCCCAGCGGACTCCGTTGCCCTCGGTCAGGGCGACGTCATCGCTGCCATCCGCCCGCATCACGTGGATCTGGAGCATGTCCTTTTCGATCCGGTCGGTGCGATAGGCGATCCAGCGGCCATCGGGGGAAAAGAAGGGGCCGCCGTCGTAGCCGGGCTGGTTTGTGAGCTGCCTGACGTTCGAGCCGTCGGCGTCCATCAGGTAGATGTCGGGGTCGCCGTCGCGGTCGCTCACGAAGAGGATGCTGCGGCCATCCGGCGAATAGGAACATTCCGCGTCGTAGCCCTGCGATTCGGTGAGCCGTCGCAGGGAGCCCCCCTGTCGTTCGGGACCCTCGATTCCGTTGGCCTTCGTTTTGAGGCCTGGGAGTTCGGCCGAAAAGAGCTCCATTGCCGGATCAAAGTCCCACTGGTAACGGCGTCGCCGGCCGGTTCGGGCATCCTCTTCGGCCTGCTTCCGGGCGGCGGCCTCGGTCGCATCGAGGGCGGGATCGAGGTGGCTCGATGCGAAGAGCAGCCGGGAGCCATCCGGGGCAAACCAGGCACAGGTCGTGCGGCCACGCCCCGTGCTGATCCGGGTCGGCGGCGTCGGCCGCGGCCTGGCCGCATCGAAGGGCTGAACATAGATCTGATAGAAGGGAAACCCGTCGGGGATGCCCTGATAGGCGATCTGCCTGCCGTCAGGGGAGAGGTATCCCTCCCCTGCCTTCGTCAGCCCCTCGGTGATCCGTACAGGGGTCGACAGGAAGGCCTGTTCGAGCGTCGACATCGGCGAAGCCGGTTCCTCCGCCCGCAGCGGAACTGCTGCGGCAAAAGCCGCCCAGGCTGCCCAGACACGGCACGAGGAGTTGAAGGATTTCTGCATGCCGACCAGTATAGGGCAGCAGCGTGTGGCGGAAGTATCGCCCCAACTCGGCTGCGAGGAGAAACTCGAGACGCATGAAGATCTACACCAAGACCGGCGATGCCGGTGAGACCGGTCTCTTCGGAGGCCCCCGGGTCCGCAAGGACCACGCCCGAATCGACGCCTTCGGCACCGTCGACGAGCTCAACAGTCATCTTGGGCTGGTGCGGACCCATGCGGCGGCCCGGCCGTTCGATGAACTGCTGCGTCGAATCCAGTGTGAGCTCTTCGATCTCGGTGCGGAACTGGCCACCCCCGGCGATGCCGCCGAGCGGATCGGGATGCAGCATGTCGAGGCGATCGAGGGGGCGATCGACCGCTACGACGATCAGCTCGAGCCGCTGAAGAACTTCATCCTGCCGACGGGAACGCCCCTCGCGGCGGCGTTCCACGTCGCCCGCACCGTCTGCCGGCGGGCGGAGCGGCGGGTGGTCTCGCTCGCTGCCCAGCTCGACACGGTCATCCCTTCAAACGCCATCGAATACCTCAATCGCCTGGGCGACCTCCTGTTCGTGCTGGCACGCTTCGCCAACCGGCAGGAGAATGTTGCGGATGATCCCTGGCATCCAGCATGAGCCGAGTCCGGCCGTCGCCCGCGCGGCCCGGGCTGTTCGAGAGATGCGGGCGACGATCGCCGCCCAGCATGCAGCCGCTGGGCCGGGGGTTCAGACCTGCTGGCTGGCAAGCGACCTGATCGACGGGATCGTGGTCGATCTCTGGCAATCCATTCTCACCGGGCTCCCGCCGGAGCAGGCCGCAGCGGTCGAGCGGCAGGCGGCGGTCGTGGCCCATGGCGGCTACGGACGCCGGGAGATGGCCCCGTTCTCCGACGTCGACCTGATGATCCTTCACGAGCCGTCCCTCTCGATGGCCGTCGAGGGGCCGGCCCGCCAGATCATGCAGGATCTGTTCGATGCCGGACTTCAGGTCGGCCAGAGTGTTCGCAGCGTCTCGGAGGCCTGCCGGCTCGCCGCTGCCGACGCCACGATCTTCAGCACGCTGACTGCGTCGCGGGTGCTGGCCGGCCATGCGCCGCTGCTTGATCGGCTGATGGAGGGACTGCGCGGGATCGCCCGCCGCAATCCGGCGAGGCTGGTCGATCAGCTGGTCGCGGCGCGGCGGGAGGAGGCCGACAGGTTTGGCGAGACCGTCTCGCTGCTCGAGCCCAACGTGAAGCGTTCGCCCGGCGGTCTTCGCGACATCCAGCTCGCCCGCTGGCTCGGGTTCGCGGCCCACGGCTCGACCTCCTTCGACGACCTCGCGCTGACCGGCGGGATGTCGCGACGGGATGCAGACAGCCTGCGGGATGCGGCCGAATTCCTGATGCGGCTGCGGAACGACCTCCATCTGGCAGCCGGCCGCAGCGTCGACGATCTGACCCGTTCCGAGCAGGTGCGAATCGCCGGCGCGCGGGGCATCGAATCCAGCGGCGGCCTGCTCAGCGTCGAGCGTTTCATGGGGGAGTATTTCCATCACACGAAGCAGGTGGCCCACGTCGTCGAGAACGCGATCGCCTCGAGCCGCGGCCGCAGGCCGATTCGTGAATGGCTGGCGGGGCTGACCGGGCGTCGGGTCGAGGGGCTGTTTCGCGTCGGCCCCGGCAGCGTGGCGGCGGTCCCCGGCAGAGCCGCCGAGGTGGCCGCCAGCCCCGCGCTCGTGGTGCGTCTGGTGGATCTGGCGAGCCGCTCCGGCCTTCCGATCAACCATGCCACCTGGGAGGCGGTGCGGAAGGCGACCCAGGCCGACTCGCTCGATGGCCAGGCAGCGGGTCCCGCCCGCGAGGCCGACGCGGAGACCTGCGGACGGTTTCTCGAACTCTTTGCCCGGGGCGACAGGATCGGTGGAGCCCTTCGGCGACTTCACGAGGTTGGCCTGCTGGAGCGGATCATTCCGCAGTTCGCCCACGCCCGCAACCTGCTGCAGTTCAACAACTACCACAAATACACGGTCGATGAGCACTGCATCCTGGCCGTCGAGCGGGCCCTGGAACTCGCCGCCGACGACAGTTGGCTGGGGAACGTCTGGCGGGGCATCAGGCGGAAGCGGACGGTGCTGCTCGCACTTTTGATCCACGACCTCGGCAAGGGGTTCGAGGAAGACCACAGCGAGGTCGGGGCCCGGATCGCCCGCGACGTGGCGACCCGCTTCGGACTGCCGGAGGACGAAGCCGCGATCATCGAGACCCTCGTCCTGAAGCATCTCTCGATGGCCCAGATCGCGTTTCGACGGAACATCGGCGACGACAGCATCGTCGTCCGCTTTGCCTGCGACGTCGGTTCTCCCGAGGTGCTCGCGATGCTGACGGTACTCACGGCGGCCGACGTGGCCGCGGTGGGGCCCGGCACCTGGACCCGCTGGAAGGCCGACCTGCTGGGCGATCTCTACTTCCGCACGCTTTCCTTTCTCGATGGCGAGGGGCCATCCGTGGTTGCGGAGCGGCACGACGCATCGCTGCGGCAGATGCTCGCCGGCCTCGATCAGCTCGATCGGAATGATCCCGTCGCCGCTCTGGCGGGCCACCTGCCGCGGTCCTATCTCGGTGGCACCGAGCCCGGCAGGATCCTCGGGGAACTGCGGCAGCTCTGCCGGCTGTCCGTCGGCGAGATTCTCGTCTCGGCCCGCTGGCAGCCCGAGACATCGACCGTGGCGGTTTCGGTTGGGGCCCATGAAAACGTCGCCACGGGCGTGTTTCATCGGCTCGCCGGAAGCCTCGCCAGCCTGCGGCTCGAGATTCTCTCCGCCGACATCCACACCCTGCCCGGTGGCCTCCTGCTCGATCAGTTCGTGGTTCAGGACCCGGACTTCGCCGGCGAACCGCCGAAGGAACGTCTTGCCGAGATCGCCGATGCGATCCGCGCCGGTCTGGTGGCGGTGCAGCCGCCCTCTTTCACCCGCCGCTGGAATCCGTTCGCTCCGATCCTGCCGCCGGCGGCGATGCTGCCGGTTCGTGTCCTGTTCGACAACGAGAGTTCGGAACAGACCACGATCCTCGAAGTCTTCGCCCACGACTCCGTCGGACTGCTCTATGCGATCACGAAGGTGCTCCACGACGCTGGAATCTCTGTCCAATCCGCGAAGATCGGCACCTATCTCGATCAGGTCGTCGACGCCTTCCACATCACCGATCTCGATGGAAGGAAGATCGTCGATCCCGAACGGATCGATTTGCTGCGGCGGGCCATCGAGAAGGTGGCGGAGCCGGTCAGGTCGCCGTCATCGGGCGGCTGACAGGTGGCCTGCCGCGGAGCCGCTCGACGGCGAGGCGGATTTCGGTCGCCGGCGTCATCGAAAGGGCGAGTGAGCGGCCTGCTGCGGCGATCTGCCGGCACTCGTCCGGATGCTCCCGGCACCAGCCGATCCGTTCGACGAGATCGGAGAGGTCGGCGGCGACCGGGATAAAGTGCCGCCAGGGCTCGAGCCGGTCGTAGTACCACTGGCAAAAACCGGCGGGCGAGGCGACCTTCAGCACACAGCAGCCGTAGACGAGGCGGATGAAGAGGTTGCTGAAGGCGTTTGCATTGCCGTCGATGTCGATCGCGAACCGGCGGCCCAGCCACGACTCCTGCGGGATCGTCCCGCCGTCGATGCCCGCCTCGCGATAGGCGGCTGCGGCATCGGGGGCGACGCTCCGGCCGGCGATGATCCGTGCATCGACACCCAGCCTGGGATCGGCCCGCATCGCATCCCGCAGCACAAGGCACATCCGCACCCGTTGCCGCAGGCCGGGGTCCGAGGCAGGCATCCCGGGTTTCCAATAGTCGCCCCTGCCCGTCGGGCTGCCACGCCAGACGAGCGTTGGATCCCGGGCCTCGAAGGCCGCCGCCGCGGCCGCTGCCAGTCGTTCGCGGGCGTAGCCTCGCCCGGCATGAAATCCGCGGTCGGGCACGAGGATCGACTCCGGCAGGTTCGAGCAGAAGCCGAGCACCGGGCCCGGGTCGCGAATCGCGTCGGCGAGATCGGCCCGCCAGCAACCGTCGGGAACACCCGGTTGCGAGAGCAGGTCGATGAACACGCCGATCCGCCGCCAGGCGGTGCTGAACCCGCTCCGGCTGCGGAGCCATTCGAGGTCGGCACCGATTCCGGTGATGCTGCCACGGTCGCGCAGAATCTCGACCAGCGACGCCGCAGTCGAGGGCCTCTCATCCGATCGGCGCGGCTGAACCGGGATCCATGGCCGCGGCCAGCCAGGCTGGCTGCGGGCCGCCCGCCAGCCGAGAAGCGATCGCTTGGCTGGGCCGAACTGTTCGTGCAAAAACGCCGACCAGCCTGCCGAAAGCGTCGGTTTCACCGGGGTGCCCGCGGCCGGCCCAGGAGCCGGTTCAGAGGTAGGTGTTGATCAGGTTCTCGAACAGTTCCTGCCGTCCGCTGCTGCAGGCCTGGGCCTCGCCCTTGGCGAGCATCTCCTTCTCGAGCGAGGCGAGGCTCTCGCCTCCCGCCTCGATCCGCCTGCCGAGCGGACCCGACCAGGATGCGTATCGTTCCTCGACGAGTTTCTGGACCGCGCCGTCGGCCCGCATCGCGGCGGCGATCTTGAGACCCCGGGCGAAGGCGTCCATGCCGCCGATGTGGGCGTGGAACAGGTCGACCGGCTCGAAGCTCTCGCGGCGGACCTTGGCGTCGAAGTTCACGCCGCCGGGGGCCAGCCCGCCGTACTTTAGGATCGAGTACATGATCTGGGTGGTGAGGTAGATGTTTGTCGGGAACTGGTCGGTGTCCCAGCCGACGAGCGTGTCACCGGTGTTGGCGTCGATCGAGCCGAGGAACCCCTGCATGCCGGCGTACTCGAGCTCGTGCTGCATCTCGTGACCGGCGAGCGTGGCGTGGTTGGTCTCGATGTTCATCTTCACATGCTTTTCCAGGCCATAGGCCCGCAGGAAGTTGATGCAGGTGGCACAGTCGAAGTCGTATTGGTGCTTGGTGGGCTCGCGGGGCTTGGGCTCGAAGTAGAACTGGCCGGTGAAACCGATCTCTTTCGCGTAGTCGACGGCCATGTGCATGAAGCGGGCCAAGTGGTCGACCTCCCTCTTCATGTCGGTGTTCCAGAGGCACTGGTAGCCCTCGCGGCCGCCCCAGAAG
>CAMDFJ010000080.1 GCA_945897435.1 Candidatus Kuenenia stuttgartensis
TTGGAACGGGCACGAACACAGGCGTTCTCCTCGGCGGCACCGGCAGTCTCGCCAACAACGGCACGCTCGTCTTCAATCGTTCCACTGCCTCGACCTACACGGGGGTTCTCAGCGGGTCGGGGGCGGTCGCGAAACTCGGCGCCGGACAACTCACGCTCGGCGGTGCGAACTCCTACACCGGCCTGACCACGATCTCGGGCGGCACGATCGCCCTCTCGGGTGCCGGTTCGATCGGAACAGGCGGCCTGACGCTCGGTTCGGGTGGCAGTTTCGACCTCTCCTCGCTCACGTCGGGCACCTATGAACTGCCCGCGACGGGCAACCTCGCCGGGATCGGCACGCTCTCCGGCAGCGGTCATGCCCTGGCTGTGCTGGGGTCGTTCCTGCCCGGCAGCAGCACCGGCACCGTCACGGTCGGGAGCGGTTTCACGCTCGATCTGTCAAACGCCCTCTCCAGCACGTTCGAGATCACGAGCCCGCTCTACTCGGCAGGCAGTTATGATCTGGTCAACGGGCCGGGTCGGGTGCTTGTCGGCGGCTTGCTCAATCTCAATTTCAGCGGTGGCGTCTACGCCGACGGAGTCGATGTGCTGCAGCTGATTGCCGCGGGCGATTCGATCGGCGGGAATTTCTCGGCGTTGAACTTCACGGGGCTTTCGGCAACCCAGGCGGCGACGTTCAACCCTGAGAACGGCTTCATCTCGATCATTTCGGTTCCCGAGCCGGCCTCGTCCCTGTTGGCGGCGATTGGCCTTGCTGCCGCCAGCATGAACATGCTGTCGAGGCGGTCCAGAAGGCGTGCAGGCGGGTCGCGGATCGGGAATCTGCCGCGGAGTCGCCGCGAGGTGGGGTGAGAGATGGCCCGACGCTTCCATTTTTGGACAAGGGCATTCATCCTGCCGGTCTTGATCGTGGTCTTGGCGACGGCCTTCGTCGTTGTCGCTGGTGGATCGACGGTCGTCGCCCAGGAGCCTCGAGATTCGGCCCCGTCCGACGAAGACCTCGGGCCGCCCGCCGAAGTCGAGGTCGTCTCCCAGGGCCGCGTCGCCAATCTGGCCCCTCGGCCGCCGCTCACCGAGGCCCAGCGGCAGGAATGGGCGGGCCGGCTGCGAAGGCTCTATGCAACGGCACCGGAGGTCTGGCCGGCTGCCGTGGTCGACTCCTCCGTCACGCCGGTGGAACTCGGCCTGCTGCCGGAGATGCCATTTCCGGCCGACAACCCCTACACCCCCGAAAAGGCCGAACTCGGCAAGCTGCTGTTTTTCGATCCCCGGCTCTCGGGCAGCGGCCAGATCGCCTGCGCCACCTGCCACGACCCTGAACTCGGCTGGGGCGACAATCGCAGCACATCGTTCGGCCATGATCGGCAGCCACTCCGCCGCAACGCCCCTTCGCTACTCAATGTCGGTCATGCCAAGACGCTGTTCTGGGATGGCCGGGCGGAGTCGCTCGAGGCCCAGGCTCTGGCCGTGCTCGTCAACCGCGACGAGATGCGGGGCGATCCCGAGGCCATCGAGCGGGCCGTGGAGGGCGTGCCCGAATACCGCCAGCGGTTTCAGCGAGTCTTCGGCGACGTCGAGGTCGGGTTTGACGAGATCGCCAAGGCCCTGGCGACCTACGAGCGGACGATCGTCGGCGAACGCAGCCCGTTCGACGCCTTTCTGAAGGGCCGTCAGGAGGCCCTCTCCGACTCGGCTCTGATCGGCCTGCACCTTTTTCGCACCCAGGCCGGCTGCATGAACTGCCATCACGGCCCGGCCTTCACCGACGACGCCTTCCACGAGATGGGGCTGAGCAATTACGGCCGCCGGATGGAGGACCTCGGCCGTTACAGGGTGAGCCGTGATCCTGCCGATGTGGGCCGGTTCAAAACGCCGTCGCTGCGAAGCGTCACCTCCACCAAGCCCTACATGCACAACGGGCTCTTTCCCCTGCTCGGCGTCCTCAGCATGTACAACGCCGGAATGCCGACCCGGCGGCCGAACCCGGCCCAGATGGAAGACCCGATGTTTCCCCGCAAGTCGCCGCTGCTGAAGCCGCTGTTTCTCAACGATCAGGACATCGACGACCTGGTCGCGTTTCTCGAATCGCTGGAGGAGCCGCTGCAGCGGATCCGGGTCGCCGTTCCCTGACCGATCAACTCTCCCCGCAGAGCCGGGCGGCGAGCCGGACGGCCTCGAACAGGCTGCTGGGATTCGCCCTTCCCTGCCAGGCGATGTCGAAGGCCGTGCCGTGGTCGACGCTCGTCCGCACGACCGGCAGGCCGAGGGTGGTGTTGATCGCCGTCTCGAAGGCCAGTGCCTTGAGCGGGATGTGGCCCTGGTCGTGGTACATGCAGATAAAGGCATCGGTCTGGGCCCGCCGCCAGGCGAGAAAGGCGGTGTCGGGGGGGAGCGGCCCCTCGATCTGGATGCCCCGGGCCCGGGCGGCGGCGATCGCTGGCACGATCAGCCGCTCCTCCTCGCGGTCGCCGAAGAGGCCGTTCTCGCCGGCGTGCGGGTTGAGGCCGCAGACGGCCAGTCTCGGCTCGCGGCCCCGGATCCGCCGCATCCCCTCGACGGTCAGGTCGATCACGTCGAGGATCCGCTCGACGCTCAGCAGGCCGGGCACGTCGGAATAGCCGACATGGACGGTCACGAAGCTGCAGGTCAGTTCGGGGGAGGTGAGCATCATGCAGGATCTGCCCGCCCCCATCCGTTCGGCGAACAGTTCCGTCTGGCCGGGGTAGTGGTGGCCCGCGGCGTGCATCGCCTCCTTGTTGAGCGGACCGGTGGTGACGGCATCGACCTGACGGCCGAGCCCGGCCTCGATGGCCGCAAGCACATATTGATAGGCCGCCTCCCCACAGCCTGCGTCGACCGCCGCCGGCCTGACGGCAGCGGCATCGATCCGGCCGAGATCGAGCACGGCTGGCTCGCTGAGGCTGCGGCAGTCTCGCTGCCAATCAGCGGGCCGGAGCACCCGGGCATCGAACGGCACTCCCACCAGACCGGCCACCCGCTCGAGCACGCCGGCGTCGCCAAACACGATCGGCAGGCAGACCTCGCGAATGCGTTCCTCTCGCAGGATCGCCAGGCAGACCTCCGGGCCGATTCCCGAGGGGTCGCCCATCGTGATCGCGATACGGGGAAGTGTCATTTGGAGATGCCCGAAGTGGACGCCGGATACGGCTGGTCTCGAACCCATTCTGCCGGGACCGCCGGCCGGACCGAGGATTCTACCCCCTCCTGGAATTCTGCCCGTCCGGCAGCCGTGTCGGCGGGAGTCAGCCGCGGATCGTCGCCCCGGCGATCAGCAGGGCGTTGGCGACGACATAGCCGATCACGATGCACCAGAATGAATACTGATCGAGCCTCTGGGCGAGGCCGGGGTCGTCCGATGTCTCGCAGACCCAGAGCGACACCACCGACTCGATGAGGGTGATCAGGATCGTGATGATCCCGAGGAGGTTGATGATGTCGGCGAGCGCGAAGTAGTCGGTGTTGGGCACGAAGCTGCCGACGACGTAGACGTTCGCCACCGCCGCGAACAGCGCCCCGACGCCGAGCCCGAACCGCGGATCGAGGTTGGTCGGCCGCACGAACAGCGGCAGGAGCGAGATCGCCACGGCCACGAACAGCGCCTGGAACATCTTCCAGTAGAGTCCCCAGCCGTCCCGCACGATCCGGACGGCGAATCGCGCCTGGCTGAACGTGTCCCGCACCGACGGTGAGACCCCCGGCCGGCCCCGGGCCGTCTTGTAGCTTCGCGGGCTCTCGACGCACTCCATGCCCCTGATTCGGTATCCGGGAATGGAGACCTGGGAGCTGACCTCGCTGCCCGACGTGTCGGGAACGAAGAGCAGGTCCTGCCGCTTCGAGCGGGCATTCTCGAAGGCCAGCACGAGCAGGTGCTCGTCGAGCGGGAAGTGGGCGACGTGAAACTCCTTGGTCAGCGTGGCGGCGATCTCGTACCGCTCGTAGTGCAGGTCGCCGTCTTCGATCTGCTCATGGAGGTGCGAACTGTCGAGGCTGCCGTTGATCAGCACCAGATTTTCAAAGGGGCTCTTTCCGTCGCCCCGCCATTCGAACCAGATGTCGAAGATCACCTGCCAGCGGCTGTCGTGGATCGAGAGTTCCCTGACCTGCAGGATGTAGACGCCGATCTCGACCTGCTCCGCCGCGTCGGTCGAGACCCGGTCGGCCGCCGTCCTGCCGGGATCCGGGGTGTCAGGATCCAGATAGGCCCTCACGTCCTCGATCTCCCGCCGACGGGTGCCCGCCTGCTGCCAGGCGAGCGCCAGGCCGCAGGCCAGAAAGACCGCGGGGAGCAAGACCATCCAGCAGCGAAACCAGAGCGGGTCCGCCGGTCCTGCGGCAGTGCGACGTTCTCTGGAGGGCGTGGGCGGAGTCAGGCTCAAGAAATCCCTCCCGCGAACGGGTCTCTGGAACGACCCGTGGGATTGTGCCGTCAACCCCCGGTCTGGGCAACGCTCCCGCCGCGGCTCGACCGATAAGGCAGTCTCCGGGATCGGGAACTGGTTCTGGCCGTCGTCTGCTCCCGGCGGCCTCGACCGCGGTGGCATGATTGGCCAGTCGTCGGCAGAATGTCGGGCCGCTTCGAGGAAACAGATGCACGAACTGCCCAAGCAATACGATCACAAGGCGGCCCAGTCCCGCTGCCGCACCCTCTGGGATGCGGGGAAATACTGGCATGCCGAGCCCGCGGCCGGCCGGCGGGTGTTCTCGATGGTCATCCCGCCGCCGAACGTCACCGGCGCCCTGCACCTCGGCCACGCCCTCAACAACAGCCTGCAGGACGTCCTCGTCCGCACCCGGCGGATGCAGGGATTCCTCACGCTCTGGATGCCCGGCACCGACCACGCCGGCATCGCCACCCAGGCGGTCGTCGAGCGGCGGCTGCTCGAGGAGGAAAAACTCTCCCGCCACGATCTTGGCCGCGAGAAGCTGGTGGAGCGGATCTGGGCCTGGAAGGAGCAGTACGAGAAGCGGATCCTCGGCCAGCTTCGGGATCTCGGGGCGAGCTGCGACTGGGATCGGGTCCGGTTCACGCTCGACGACCAGTGTGCGCGGGCCGTCCGCGAGGCCTTCTTCCGGCTTTTCGAGAAGGGGCTCGTCCGCCGCGGCAAGCGGCTGGTCAACTGGGACACCTTCCTGCAGACGGCCGTCAGCGACGACGAGGTGTTTCACGAGCAGGTCAAGGGCCACTTCTGGCACATCCGGTACGACGTCATCGACGCAAGGCCGGGGGAGCCGACGAGCCTGACGGTGGCCACGACCCGGCCCGAGACATTGCTCGGCGACACGGCCGTGGCCGTGCATCCGGCCCCGGCCGAGGCCCTCGCCGAGGCTGAAAAGTCGCTCCGCGAGAAGCGGACCGCCGCGGCCGCCAAGGAGCATTCCGAGATCGACCGGGCGATCGAGGATCTCGATCTGCGCCGCCGCGAACTGCTGCCGATGCTCGAGACCCTGGCGGCGATGGCAAGGGACGGCCGGCAGGTGCGGCTGCCGCTGCTCGGTCGGTCGATACCGCTCGTGGCTGATGAATGGGCCAGGCCCGAGATGGGCTCCGGCTGCGTGAAGATCACGCCGGCCCACGATCCGAACGACTACGACGTCGGCCTGCGGCAGAAGCTGCCGATGATCAACATCTTGAAGCCCGACGGCACTCTCAACGCCGAGGCGGGGCCCTATGCCGGCCTTGCCATGATCAAGGCCCGCACCCGGGTGGTGGCCGATCTCGAGGCGGCCGGCCAGCTCGTCCAGGTGGAGGATCGCGTCATCGACCTGGCCCATTCCGACCGGTCGAAGACGCCGATCGAGCCCTTCCTGGCTGATCAGTGGTTCATCCGTATGAGCGAGATCGCCCAGCCCGCGCTCGATGCCGTCACGCAGGGAAAGATTCGTGTCCTGCCGGATCGCTACGCGAAGAGCTACCTCGACTGGCTGGGCGAGAAACGCGATTGGCCGGTGAGCCGGCAGCTCTGGTGGGGCCATCGGATCCCGATCTGGCACGTGGATGGGGTGTCCGAGATCGATCTCGAGCAGGCATTCGCAGGCCGGCAGACGGTGTCCTGGAGGGCCGACGGCGGGAGCGGCTGGCATGTCTGCTCGTCGGACGAGTCGCTCGGCCTGGAGAGCCTGAATGGAAGTCCGCTCGTTCGTGATCCCGACACGCTCGACACCTGGTTCTCGTCGGCCCTCTGGCCCCACTCGACGCTCGGCTGGCCGGCCGAGACGGCCGAACTCGCCTGCTTCTATCCCACCGCCACGCTCGTCACCAGCCGCGACATCATCACCCTTTGGGTCGCCCGGATGGTGATCATGGGGCTGTTCGACACCGGCAAGATCCCCTTCAGCGACGTCGCGATCCACCCAAAGATTCTCGACCGCTACGGCGAGACGATGAGCAAGAGCAAGGGGAATGGAGTCGATCCGCTCGACGTGATCGAGGCCCTCGGGGCCGACGCGCTGCGGTTCGGCATGGTCAGCATGGCGACCGAAACCCAGGACGTGCGGATGCCGGTGGAGTTTCAGTGCCCGTCCTGCGCGGCGCGGATCGAGCAGACCGTGCAGAATCGGATGCTGCCGAGGATCGAGTGTGCGAAATGCAAGAATGCGTTCCGCACCCAGTGGGCGAGCACGCCGGCCGACCTCGCCCTGCCCCGCGGCCCGGCCCTCAGTGAGCGGTTCGAATCGGGTCGGAATTTCTCCAACAAGCTCTGGAACGCCACCCGGTTCGTGCTCATGAACCTGGAAGACTTCCGGGGGCAGGACCTGTCAGGCGGGTGTGCCCCCTTTGCCGCGCTCGAAGATCGTTGGCTGGCCAGTCGGCTTGCCAGCGTGACCCGCGACGCGACCAGGGCGATCGACGAATACAAGTTCGCCGAGGCGTCGCGGATTCTCTACGCCTTTGCCTGGGACGAGTTTTGCAGCGCCTATCTCGAACTCTGCAAGTCGCGGCTGGCCGACCCGGCACTGCGGCCGCAGGCCCAGTCGATGCTCCTCGTCGGCCTCGACACGATCCTCCGGCTGCTCCATCCGATCATGCCGTTCGTCACGGAGGAGATCTGGCAGCATCTCGGCGAGGCCGCTGGCGAGCGGCGAATGCCCTGGGACAAAGCCGGGCTCGCACCGTCGATCATGGTGGCCCGCTGGCCGGAGCCGCCGCAGGAGTGGATCGACGACCGGACGGAGAAGCAGTTCGGCACGTTTCTCGGAGTACTGGCGGCGATTCGCGAGATCCGCTCGCGGCAGAACGTGCCACCGCGAACGACAGTCAAGGTGGCGATCCGCGGCCCGGCCGAGGCGGCCGACCTGCTCCAGCCGATGAAGGCGGCGATCGAGTCGATGGCGACGGTTGAAATCACCGCTCTCGGCCCCGAGGCGGTCGGGGCGACCGGAGCCGCGACGACGGCGGCCATGGGCTGCGATCTGTTCGTCGATCTGGCCGACCTGATCGACGTCGGGGCCGAGATCTCGCGGCTCGCCAAGGAAAACGAGAAGACCGCCGGTTTCATCGCCGCCAAGCAGGCGAAGCTCGCCGACGAGAAGTTCGCCGCCAAGGCTCCCCCTGCGGTCGTGCAGAAGGAGCGGGAGCAGCTGGCCGACCTGGAGGGGAAGCTCGCCAAGGGCATCGCCACGCTCGCCGAACTCGAGTCTCGCAAGGGCGGCGGGGCGTAACCGGTCGGGGCTGCCGCACCGGCGAGGTGCCTTCGTGAATCGGGCATCGCTTTCGGGTACCATCTGTCGGGAGAGGACCGACGCATTCGGCGGACGCGTGCGGGCCCAAAACCCGTCACCAAGCCGGAGCCGAGTCATGAGCGTCCAGATGGAACTCTCGCGGATCATCATCAGCGAGATCAACGACCAGCAGGTCGTGTATCTGAAGGAGGTCGAGGGAGATCGGACGTTTCCGATCCTGATCGGCCTCTTCGAGGCGACGAGCATCGACCGGCGGGTGAAGCACCACCAGTCGCCCCGACCGCTGACCCATGATCTGCTCGTGGCATCGGTGGAACTGCTCGGCGGAGAGTTTCAGGATGTGGTGATCTCGGAACTCAAGGAGCACACCTACTTCGCCACGATCCGGGTGCTCAAGGACGGCGAGATCATCGAGATCGATGCCCGACCTTCCGACGCGATCGCCGTCGCCGTCACCTGCGAGCCAAACCTCCCGATCTACGTGGCGGAGGAAGTGCTCGAGAACGTGCTCGGCTAGGAGCACAGGCTTCAGCCTGTCTTGTCCCCAACGCGTTGAACCCGGCTTCGGGCTCCCCATGCCCCATCGCCGGACGTTCGCTGCGGGCATCCTGTCCTTCGCTCACTCGATGCTGCCTGTGCTCCGCCATCCTGGCTGCGCTTGTCAGCAACGCCGGCTCCCGGGGCACGGGGAGCCCGAAGCCTCGCCTCCGTGTGTTCAGTTGAGGCAAGGCACGGGGCTGCCCGTGCCCTCGAGCGGGCTATGGGAGCGAGCGCAGCCAGAATGGCGAAGCGAAGCGGACATGCAGAGAGCCGAGGCCCCGGAGGGCCGAGGTGAACGTCCGACGAGAGGGCATCGGCAGCCTCGTGCCGGGTTGGGCGGGTCGACATGCTGAAGCCTGTCCTATCCCGGTGGCCAGCCGAGTGGCCTGCCGCCGAGCAGGTGGACGTGCAGGTGATCGACCGATTGGCCGCCGTCGCGGCCGCAGTTGACGACGAGCCGGTAGCCGCTGTCGAGGCCGAGTCTGGCTGCGACCTGGGTGGCGACGAGGATCAGGTGGCCGACGAGCGGAGCGTCGGTTTGGTCGAGGTCGGCCAGCGAGGGAATCGGTCGCCTGGGGATCACGAGCAGGTGGGTCGGAGCCTGCGGGGCGACGTCGTGGAATGCGAGGCAGAGGTCGTCCTCGTACTCGATCCGCGCAGGAATCGTCCGGTCGATGATCTTCGAAAAAATGGTCGCTGCCATGATCGCACCCCCAGGCACTCAGAGTCCGAAGGCCCGACGGAGCACCTTGAGCGACGTCTCGCCGTGCTCCGCGGACACGATCACGTTGAGCCGAACCTCGCTCGTGCTCACCAGATCGATGTTGATTCCCTCGTCGGCGAGCGGCTTGAAGAGCCTGTCCGCCACGCCGGCATGGCTGCGGATGCCGACGCCGGTGATCGAGAGTTTGGCCACATGGGGCACGTCGGCCACGCTCGCCCCGCGGGCCGAGGCGATCTTGCGGGCGACCTCGATCGCCCGGTCACGATCCTCGGTCGGCACCGTGAACGAGATCTCCGCCCTGCCGTCCCGGGGGTGGCTCTGCACGATCATGTCGACGAACAGGCCGGCCCGTCCAACCTCCTCGAAGACATCGGCCGCCACTCCCGGCGTGTCCGGCAGGTCGGTGAAGGTGACGAGCGCCTGCGAGGAGTCGAGCAGGCAGTCCTCGATGGCAAGATCCTCCATCCCCTCGAGCCGCCGCACGACGTCGAGCGGGCTCGACTTGACCAGTCCGCCGCCGCCGCAGTCCCGATCGGACTCAGCCGTCTCGGCCTCGAGACCAAAGGCATGGTGGACCGCACGCACCGCCGCCGGCCCGTCGGTCCGGTCGACGAGGACGGAGATCTTGATCTCGCTGGTGGTGATCATGCGGAGGTTGATCCCCTCGCTGGAGAGCGCCGTGAACATCCGCCCGGCGACACCCTCCTCCTTTTCCATCCCGACGCCGACGACCGACACCTTCGCCAGCTCCGCGTCGTGTGAGACGCCGCTGGCCCCGAGCCGTTCCGCGACGGCCCGCGAAAGGTCGAGCGCCTCCGGCAGGTCGTCGGCCGGAACGGTGAAGGAGATGTCTGCCCTTCCCCCCTGCCCGACGTTCTGCACGATCATGTCGACGGCGATGCCGGAGGCGGCCAGCCGGGAAAACAGGGCATGGCTCGAGCCCGGCTGGTCGGGAACGTTCTCGAGCGTGATCCGAGCCTCGTCCTTGGCCAGGGCCACGCCACTGGCAGATCGCGGTGTCGATTCCTCGGCGGCGAGGATCACGGTGCCGGGCACGTCCTTGAAGCTCGACCGGACGAGCACCTTGACGCCGAACTTCTTGGCGAACTCGATCGACCGCGAATGCATCACGCCCGCGCCGAGGCTGGCGAGTTCCAGCATCTCGTCGTAGCTGATCGAGGCCAGCCGGCGGGCCTCTGGCAGCATCCGCGGGTCGGTGGTGTAGACGCCGTCGACATCGGTGTAGATCTCGCAGAGGTCGGCGTCGAGCACGGCGGCCAGGGCCACGGCGGTGGTGTCGGAGCCGCCCCGGCCGAGCGTGGTGATGTTGCCGTCCTGGTCGATCCCCTGGAATCCGGCCGCGATCACGATCGAGCCTTCGGCCAGCAGTTTCTTCACGTGGTCGGTCGTGATCGAGCGAATCCGGGCCTTGGTATGGGTCGAGTCGGTGCGGATCCCGATCTGGGCGCCGGTCAGGCTGACGGCCTTGTGGCCGAGCGACTGGATCGCCATCGCGAACAGGGCCACGCTCACCTGCTCGCCGGTGGAGAGCAGCATGTCCATCTCGCGGGCGCTCGGCCGCTCGCTGATCTGCCTGGCGAGATCGACGAGCACGTCGGTCTGGTGCCCCATCGCGCTGACGACGACCACCACCTGGTGGCCCCCCTGCTGACGCGCGATCGCCTTCTTCGCCGCGGCGAGGATCTTCTGGGGATCCGCCACGCTCGTTCCGCCAAACTTCTGCACCACGAGAGCCATCGACTGCATTCTCCTGCGCGATCAGGCGCGGTTGGTACCCAGGAACTCGCCCATCAGTTTCCAGCCCGGCTCGATCGCCCGACCAGAGGCCGCAGCCACGACCTCGTCGTAGGTCGATTGACCACCGGCGGGGATCCCGCTGCCGGTCATCAGGAAGGGCACGTGGCCACGGGAATGGGTCTTGGTCGAGATGAAGGTGGGGTGGTCGGGGCAGATGAGCAGCCGGTGGTCTCCGAGCGTCGCCAGGTGGGCCGCGATCGGGGCCACGATCTTGGCGTCGATCTCCTCGATCGCCCGCACCTTTTCCGCGGCGTCGCCCTGATGACTGGCCTCGTCCGGGGCCTCGACATGCACGCAGACCAGATCCGCCGAGCTGAGTTCGGCGATCGCCGCCCGGCCCTTGGCAGCGTAGTCGGTGTCGAGATAGCCGGTGGCGCCCGTCACCTCCAGCCGACGCCAGCCGGCGAGCGACGCAAGGCCGCGGAGCAGGTCGACTGCCGTGATCATCGTGCCGCTGATGCCATACTTCGTCGCGAACGGCTCCATCGCCGGGGCCCGTCCCACACCCCAGAGCCAGACGTGGGTCGCCGGCCGCATGCCGGCTGCGATCCGCTGCCTGTTGACTGGATGGTCTGCCAGCCAGGTGGCGCTCCGCTCCATGATCTCGGTCAGCAGGCGGCTGCCCGTGCCGCGGGGAAACGAGTCGGCAACAGGCTTGTCCATCAGGTCGTGCGGGGGCGTCGCCCGCAGGTCACTGCCCAGCGGGGCGGCGAGATCGGAGCGGCCGCGATGCAGGAGCAGGTTTCGATAGCTGACACCGGGCTTGAATTCCCAGCCGCCAACCGCCGGGAAGTCGGCCGCGAGGCCGCGCTGGGCCGCGGCGAGCAGATCGACGGCCTCATCGGTCGAGACGTGCCCGGCCGTGAAGTCCTCCATCACGGGGCCGGCATCACCGTCGCGGATCGTCACCAGATTGCAGCGAACGGCCCAGTCGTCCGGCCCGAGCCTGATCCCCTGGGCCGCGGCCTCGAGCGGTGCCCGGCCGGTGAAGTAGGCGAGGGGGTCGTAGCCCATCAGGCTCATGCAGGCCACCTCCGAGCCGGGAGGCAGGCTTTCGGGGACGTGGTTCGTGAGGCCGACCATGCCGCGGGCCGCGAGCGTATCCATTGCCGGCGTCCGTGCGGCCTGGAAGGGCGTTTTTCCGCCAAGCGACGGCTGCGGTGCATCGGCGGCACCGTCCGGGATCACGATCACGTATTTCATGGGATTCGGGCGATGGAGGGATGTATTCGGTCGGTGAATCAGGGCCGCCCGGAGATGCGGGCGGAAGCAGCGGCCGGGGTCGGGAGATCTGGATCAGTCATCGAGCACGCTCAGGCAGACGCTCCTGCCGCTGACGACGTCGGAGGCGTCGATCGTCGCAACGGCCCGCTGGATCGCCGAAGATCCGCAGGCATGGGTCATGATCACCAGCGGCACGACGGCATCGGAGGCGCTCGAGGCATCGTGCTGGATGACCGAGGCGATCGAGATTCCGTGGTCGCCGAGGATGCCGGTGATCCGGGCCAGCACGCCGGGCCGATCCTTGACCCGGATCCGAAGGAAGTGCCTGTCGGGGGCGTCGACCCCGCCGATCTTCGCGGCCGGGCTGTCGGCATCGAGGACCCCCGTGGTGCGAAACGTGATCGCGGCCCGGCCCACGACCGTGTCGATGATGTCGGCCACGACCGCCGAGGCGGTCGGCATCTGCCCGGCTCCGAGCCCGTGGAAGAACATCCGTCCGACGGCGTCGCCGACGATGCTGACCGCGTTGTAGGCTCCGCGGGTCTCGGCGAGCGGCGTGCCGATCTTGACCAGCGCCGGAGCGACCCGCATGGCCAGCCTTCCCTCGCTGCGGCTGGCCACGGCGATGAGCCTGATCCGGTAGCCGAGTTCGGCGGCGTAGGTCAGCAGGTCGAGATCGATCCCCTCGATGCCCATTCGCGGGATCTCCGCCCACGGCACCCAGACGCCGAAGGCGAGGTGGGCGAGGATCGCCAGTTTCTGGGTGGCGTCGGTGCCATCGACGTCCATCGAGGGATCGGCCTCGGCGAAGCCCTTCTGCTGGGCGAGCGCGAGAACGTCGGCATAGTCTGCGCCATCCTCCTCCATTCGCGTGAGGATGAAGTTGCTCGTGCCGTTGAGGATCCCGCGGATGCTCTCGATCCGGTTCGCGGCCAGGCACTCGCCGATGGCGGCGACGATCGGAATCCCACCGGCAACCGCCGCTTCGAAGGCGATCGAGCGGCCCTTGCGGCGGGCGAGTTCGAAGAGTTCGGGACCGTGCTCGGCGAGCAGCGCCTTGTTGGCGGTCACCACGTCCTTCCCGTGCTCGAGCAGGTCGACCATGATCGTCCGGGCCGGCTCGAGCCCGCCCACGAGCAACGCCGCCACGCTGATCGACGGGTCGCGGGAGATGTCGCGGAAGTCGCCAGAGATCCTGCCCCCCGGCACCTGCACGTCGCGGGCCTTGGAGGGATCCTTGACGACGGCCTTCTCGACCACGATCCGCCGTCCGGCATGACGCTCGATGTGGTCGGCCGACTCCACGAGCAGGCGGACGACGCCCGAACCGACGGTTCCCATGCCGACAACACCGACCCGCACTGGCTCGTTCATCGAATCGCCCGCCGTTGTGGTGCCATTTCTGGCCGTGACGCTCTACCCGGATCGTAATGAGCCTAACTCGAACCGGAAAGCGTGGACCGGTT
>CAMDFJ010000081.1 GCA_945897435.1 Candidatus Kuenenia stuttgartensis
CGGCGCCGAGTTCGGGCACGGAGCGACGGTGCTGGGCTGGCGAGAGGAAGGCGGCAGCGTTGTCGTGACGACCGATCGGGGCGAGCACCGGGCCGATCGGCTCGTGCTCACACCCGGTCCCTGGGCGGCGGGCCTGCTCAGGCTGCCCCGGCTGCCACTCACCGTGCTGCGGAAATCGCTCTTCTGGTACCAGCCCGAACCCGGCAGGGAGAAAGCCTTTGCGGTGGGGACCCTCCCCTGCTTCGCCTTCGACACGCCCGCCGGATTCTTCTACGGCTTTCCGCAGATCGACGATCGGGGCGTGAAGCTCGCCGAACATACCGGTGGGGCCGTCGTCGCCGATCCGCTGGCAGTCGATCGGTCGGTCGATCCGCACGAGCAGTCGAGCCTCGATGCGATCATCGCCGCCCACATGCCAAGCCTTGGGCGATCCCCTTCCGGGCATGCGGTCTGTCTCTACACGATGTCGCCCGACCACCATTTCCTCGTCGGACTCCACCCCGACAGCCCGCGGGTCGCGCTGGCAGCCGGCTTCTCGGGCCACGGATTCAAGTTTGCGAGCGTGATGGGGGAGGTCCTGGCGGATCTGGTCTGCGACGGGGTGTCGGACCGGCCGATCGGTTTTCTGTCTCCCGGGCGTTTCTGCTAGCGTCTTTCATTCAGAGGAAGCTCGGGGCAGCGATCAAGGAGGACGACATGGCGGTCGAAGAAAAAGGATTCGGAAGGCATCTGCTCGCGCTGGCCGCGAGTTGTCTGCTGATGGCGTCGGGGGTGCGGGCCGATGACTGGCCGCAGTTTCGCGGCGGTGCGGCCCTCGGCAACGCCTCGTTCTCCAGGCCGCCGCTCGCCTGGACGGCGGGCACGCATGTCGCCTGGCGGACCGAGATCCCGGGCGCCGGCTGGTCGCAGCCGGTCGTGATCGGCGACCGTGTTTTTCTCACCACGGCCGTGATGCCTGGGGCAGGAAAGCCGAGCGGGATGATGGGCGGCGTGATGTCGCTCACCACCTGGGGGATGGGCTCGCCGCCTACGGAGCCGGTCGAGTTTCGCCTGCTCTGTCTCGACAGGGCCACGGGCCAGCTGCTCTGGTCGAAGACGGTCGACGACCTGAAGCCGGCCTTCGGCAAGCATTCGTCGAATACATTCGCCACGGAAACCCCCTGCGGTTCGACAGATCTCGTGCATGCCTTCTTCGGCGCCACGGGAACTGTCGTGGCGTTCGACCATGCCGGCAACGAACGCTGGCGGAAAAACCTCGGCGCCCATCCGACGGTGAATCAGTTCGGCACCGGCTCCTCCCCCCTGCTCCAGGTCGCGGCCGATGGCAGCCGGCGGCTGTTCATCCAGCAGTATGCGGAGGACCTCGCGGAAATCGTCTGCCTCGATGCAGCCGATGGCCGCGAACTCTGGCGGGCGGCCCGCGACAAGGGAACCGCCTGGAGCACGCCGATCATCTGGTCGAACGACGGCGTGGACGAGGTCGTGACCGCGGGCCAGGGATCGATCATCGCCTACGACGCAGCGACGGGCGTCGAGCGCTGGCGGTACGGCGGACTCGACACCTCTTTTGCCTGCTCCGTGGTGGCGGATGCCGAGGCGGTCTACTTCGGCACTTCGAGTCCCGGCAGCAAGGCCCCGTCCGGCGCCATCGCCAGAGGCTGCAGCGGGGATCTCACCCCAGCCAAGGGATCGGCCCAGGGGGGCAAACTGCTCTGGTCGAAGACCAAGTCCGGGGCGGGCATGCCGTCACCGGTGATCGCCGGCGACAACCTCTATTTCTTCGACAAGATCGTCGTCTGCTGCGACCGCCGGACAGGCGTCGAGAAGTATCGCAAGCGGCTCCCCGGCGGGAGCACGTCGGTCGGCTCGCCGCTCGTCGTCGGCGACCGGATCTATCTCGTCAACGAGCGGGGCAAGGTGATCGTGCTGCAGACGGGGGCTGAGTTCAAGATTCTCGGCGAGTCGTCTGTCGGGGGCGCGGACGAAATCTTCTGGGCCACGCCGGCCGTCACGGGCGATGCCCTGCTGATCCGTTCGAGCGACGCCCTCTACTGCATCAAGGAGTGATCCGTGCACCGACTCGTCAGACCGTCGAACCATCGGACCATCACGGCGGGTGCGATCGCGACGGCATCGCTCCTGGCAGCCATGGCGACAGCCCGAGCCGGCGAGTGGCCGCAGATTCTCGGGCCGACTCGAAGCGGTGTCGCCGCCGCCGACGAGCGGCTTGCCCCGGTCTGGCCGGCGGAGGGACCGCGGGTGGTCTGGCGGCGGCCGGTCGGCAGCGGCTGTGCGGGCGTCGCCGTGGCCGAGGGAAGGGCCATCCTCTTTCACCGGGTGGATGATCGCGAAGTCGTCGAGGCCCTCGACGCCGCCACGGGAGAGTTGCTCTGGAGCGACGGCCATCCGACCAGCTTCCGGCCGCAGGTTGGGGGCGGCGACGGTCCGCTCTGCACGCCCGTCGTGCAGGATGGCCGAGTGATCTCCTTCGGCCCGCAGGGCATCCTCGCCTGCGTCGATCTGAAGACGGGAAGGCGGCTCTGGCAGCGGGACACGCACCGGGAATTCGGCGCCCAGGAGGGGTATTTCGGTGCCGGCAGCACGCCGCTCGTGATCGGCGACCGGGTGATCGTCAACGTGGGCGGATCGCGGCAGGACGCCGGGATCGTGGCCTTTGCCGCCGGGTCGGGAGAGACGCTCTGGCAGGCAACGGCCGAGCCTGCGAGTTATTCCGCACCGGTCGCGGCCGCGGTGGCGGACCTCGGCGACGGGAAAGGCCTGCCGCAGGCCCTCGTCGTCAGCCGCTATCGCTGCCAGCTCGTCGATCCGACGGACGGCACGATCCGCTGGCAGGTTCCTTTCGGGATGCGCGGGCCGACGGTCAATGCGGCGACGCCTCTCGTGATCGAAGACAGGCTGCTCCTGACTGCGTCGTATGGCATCGGATCGATCTGTGCCCGGTTCGACAGGGCTGGCACGACGGTGCTCTGGGAAGGCTCCGACTCGCTGGCTACCCAATACTGCACGCCGATCGCGATCGATGGTCATCTCTACGCGATCGACGGACGTGACGACATCCCGCCCGCCGATCTGAAATGCATCGATCTCGCCACGGGCCGCGTCGCCTGGATTGAGCGAGATTTCGGCTACGGCACCCTGCTCGCCGCCGACGGGAAGCTGTTGGCCACGAAGACCGACGGCGAGCTGCTGATGCTCGAGGCCTCTCCCCGCGGTGTGAAGGTGCTCTCCCGCTGCCGGCCCCTCGACGGCGGCATCCGGGCCCTTCCCGCCCTCGCCGCCGGGCGGCTCTATCTGCGGGACGATCGCAGCCTCGTCTGCCTCGATCTCAGCCGGTGATCTGCCGTCGCCAGACTTCGCCGAGAAGGATCCCGCAGGCGACAGAGACATTCAGGCTCTCGACCGCGCCCGTGCCGGGGATCAAGAGCCGCAGATCGGCGAGGGCGTCGATCCCGCGAGACACCCCCTCCCCCTCGCCGCCCAGCACGAGGACCAGTTTCCCGCCCAGCGTCGCGGAGAAGAGCGGCTCGCCCCGGTGGCTCGACGACGTGGCGATCCGGTAGCCGGCCTTCTTCAGTCGCCGCAGGTCGGCCTGCGGATCGCCGAGGTCACAGACGGGCACGGCCTCGGCGGCGCCCTCCGCAACCCGCACCGCGGCGGGTGAGAGCGGCGGCAGCGAGGCCTCGGCCCCGGTGATCGCGGCGACGCCGAAGTGGGCCGCGGTGCGGAGAATCGAGCCGAGATTGTGCGGGTTCTGCAGGCCATCGAGGTGCAGGATCGGGCCCCGCAGATCGCCGCGGTCGATCGCCCCGAGCAGATCGGCAAACGTCCAGCGGCGGATCTGGCGGGCGAGGATCGCGATCCCCTCGTGGTGGATCGATCCCGTCAGCCGCTCGAGGTTTTCCGGTCCGACGACCTGAAACCCCTTCCGCTCCCGGACACAGGAGTCGAGCAGTGCTGCGAACTGCCGCTTCCGCTCCTCGACGAGATAGACCCTGACGATGTCGCCGGGCCGCCGCGCGAAGAGGGCCTCGCAGGCCCGCAGGCCGTGGAACTTCTCCTCGCTCCGGTCCTGATGCCGGGGTGCCGGCCGGTTGCCCGAGCGTGGCGGGCGTTCAGCGCCGGGCCGCTTTCTGCTCGATTGCGGGATTTCCTCGGCCCGCCGGACGGTTGCGGGCTGCGGGAGGTTGGAGGTCGGCCGTTTTTTCGCCGCCGTTCGCTTTCTCGCGTGCTTCATGGCGTCGAGTCTACGCTCGACCACCGCGAGCCGCTCGGGAGGCTCCCGACCACCCTGAAAAATCCGCTCGCGAAAGTGTCTGCCGGGATTGGAATCGTTCCGTTTGCGGCGGGGAGCGGGCCCATCGTCGGGCCGGTTGCCTGGCCGCTGGAACCGCCGAAAAATGATTGCACAGGCAAGTCACCAAGGAGGGTGTCATGCACCATCACAGCCAGACCATCGGCCAGACTTCCAGCCCGACATCGAGTCGGGCGTTCATTCCGTCCCTCTCCGCGCCCCGCTCCTGGAGCGGCATCATTCAGGCGCTCGTCCTGGTTCGCCTCGGCCAGGAATTGGGCTCGGATTCCCAGGTCGCCAGGGCGGTCCACGATCTCGTCTCGGCGATCCTGATCGTCTGCCGATAGTCGCCTATCCGGTCGGGTGATAGATTCCGTCGCATTCGGCGGCGCTGCCGCCCGTACGGATCGATGTTCCGATCGGGAGACGACGATGCGAGCGGTTCGAGGAACGACGGATGTCAGGGATGACGTGGCGGGGTCGGGGCTCCGCGTTTCTACGCCCTTCGTCCGGACTGTTGTTCAAACTATTGCTCTCAGGGCCGCGCTGGCAACGGGCGGCATTCTCGCCTGCCATCAGGCCGAGGCGGCTGAGATCGCCGACGCGATCTATCAGGGCGGCAGGATCCTGACGATGCGGTCCGCCGAGCCCGAATATGTCGACCGGCTCGCCGTGAAGGATGGACGGATCCTGTTCGCCGGCTCGAAGGACGGCGTCCAGCCCCATCAGGGGCCGGCCACGAAGGTCATCGACCTCGAAGGCAAAACGCTGCTGCCCGGATTCATCGACACCCACGGGCACATGGTCTATTTCGGCAAGAATCTGATCGATGCCAATCTGTTCGGTGCCGCCGACATTCCGACGCTCGTCGCTCGGATGAGGCAGCAGGCCGAGCGGACGCCGGCCGGTGGCTGGATCGTGGGCTTCGGCTATCAGGCCCGGGCGCTGGCGGAGGGACGTCCGCCGACGATCGAAGAGCTCGACGCGGTGTCCCGCGATCGTCCCGTGATGATCGTGGACAGTTCCGGCCATCTCGGGGCGGGGAATGCGGCCCTGTTCGCGGCCGCAGGCATCTCCGCGGATACGGCCGATCCAGCCGGTGGCAGTTTTGCGAGGAAGCCCGACGGCAGGTCGCTGCTCGGACCGATGGAGGAGACGGCGCTCAACCTCGTCCGACGCAATCGGCCGCACTTCACGGGCACGCTCGCCGACGAATGCATCAGCAAAGCGGCCCAGCTCTGGGCGAGCCATGGCCAGACCACCGCCCAGGAGGCGGGGCTTGGCCTCGGCGACGACGACATCGGCATCGTGCTCAACGCCATCGACAAGAACCTGCTCCCGATCGATCTTTATGTCGCCGCCAAGGATTCGGCTGTCGACGCGACGATCGCCGCCGCCTACACCGTGGCGACCGAATACAGCCCTGCGGCCGGCGGCACTGCCGCGAAACTGCTCGCCAGCCGGCCCGATCTCGACGCCCGCTACGTCAACCGGGTCCGGCTCGGGGGGATCAAGTTCTGGCTCGACGGCAGCATCGATACGGCCTGGTTCACGACCCCCTATGCCGAAAATCCCCCGGGCAAGAGCGGCGTCTATCGGGGCCATCGCCAGATTCCCGACGAACTGATCGACGCCGCCTTCGATCGCTTCTGGCCGACGAACATGCAGATCAACATGCACATGAACGGCGACGCCGCCGCCGATCAGGCGCTGGCGGCGATCGATCGTGCGATAAAGAAACACGGCATGCGGGATCACAGGCCGGTGTTCGTGCATGCCAGCTATCTGCGGCCCGAGCAGATCGAGAAGATGAAGGCCTGCGGCGCCATTCCGACCTTTCTCACCTCCGGCATCCCTCCCGCAGGCGACGGAACTGTGCGGCTCTGGGGAGCGGAGCGGGCGGCGGTGTCGATGTCGGCCCGGACGTTCCTCCGGGCCGGCCTGCCCTTCACCTTCTCCCACGACGCCCCGGTCTCGCCGACGCCATCGGTGCTCGCCCTCGTGGATGCGGGGGTCAACAGGCGGTCGTCGAGCGGAGCGGTCATCGGGCCCGACGAGCGGGTGCCCCCCTATGCGGCGCTGCGGGCTGTCACCGCCACGGCGGCCTACCAGATCAAGGAGGAGAATACGAAGGGCACGCTCGAGCCCGGCAAACTTGCCGATCTCGTGATCCTCGACCGTGACCCGCTCGAGGTCGACCCGGCGACCATAAAAGACATCATGGTCCTCGAGACGATCAAGGAGGGCCGGACGGTCTACCGGCGCTAGCAGGCCGTGGCGTTGGGAATTCCGAACGTCTCAGCCCAACCGTTCAATCCGCACGTGGCCCGGTACCTGATCCTGGGCAGCGATCATCAGCCGATCGAGCGCATCGCGGGCGCTGATCCTGTCGTGGCGGGCGTCGAGGATGATCGAGGCGATCTCGTCGCCGTCGAGGTCGATCCGACGATCCCGCTGGATCGCCGCCTCGAGAACGCATGTTTCGCTCCGGTCCGGATCGTCGTGCAGCCAGGTCTCGATCGCCTCGAGCGGCGTCAGCGAAGGTTCCCGGCCGGTATTGAAGGAGTCTGCGTGCGACATGAGTTTCCCCTTGTTGATGCCGGCGTGCGATGCCGTAAGAAAAGCCAAACCCCCCGACCGGGGAACAGCATAGAGGTTCCGTCAGTGGTTGGCAATCTGACAAAAAAAGCTGCCGCCCCTTGCGGGGCGGCAGCCGTAGGAACCTTTTTCGATCGAAGCCGACCGTGGACGAATCGTCCTCGGAGCCAGGATCGTGGTGGGCTGCGTCAACGGCAGGCCCGTCGACTCGCCGCTATCGGCGCAGCCCTCCGATACAGTCACATTGCGTCACTGAATCACCTCCTTTGCTACGAGGAATCCCAGCCGTCGCGGCTGCTGTAAAGCCGCCGCCGGGCGGTTTTTTCCCCGGCCGTCACCGGGGACCGTCGTCACAGTAGACCGCAGGCCGCGGCTGGGGAGCAAGCAAAGGGTTTCAGCAATCTCTGCTAGCGGCAGCAGGTCCGAATGACCGGCTCGGAAACCTGGACATAGGCCGGTTCATAGACGGTTTCGTACACGACCGTGGCGACCGGCTCGCAGACCGGTTCGCAGGCGGGTACACAGACCGGTTCGCAGATCCGCTCGCAGACTGGCGGACAGGAGGGCACGCAGCACTCGACCGGCTCGCAGCACGCTCTCCGCCTGTGATGCCGTCGCCAGCCAGCTTCGGCATCCCAGCCAGACGCGACCGCGGCAACACAGGCGAGCACCCCGACCGCCTGAACCAGAAACTTCTTGCTGAACATCTCAGGAAACCCTCTGTTGATCTCGGGGAAAAAACCGGAAAGGCCGAACATCGGCCGCCGGAGCCCCGAGGCCGGGAACCTTAAGAACGGTCCTCTGCAGGTCAAAGTCGCCGGGCAGAGGCTGCTGCAGGACTCCGGCAAAACCGGCGACCCCGTGGGGGACACTTTCGGCAGGTGTTCGGCGGCCGGGGAAACCTCAGCGGTCGGCACCGTTCCCGGGAAACGTGTCGATGTAGGCCAGATCCGCCACCGATCCATCGGCCGTCCAAAACCGGGCCCGGATCGCGTAGAGGCGGTTTTGCTCCACCAGGCAGGCAAACGGTTCCCGATAGCGGACACCCGGGTTGAGCTGGTATCGGCCGAGGCGGAAGTCCTCGTTGCTGGCGAGCAGATTCCGCTTCAAAAGCACCGTCGCCGGCCGACCGTCGCCGCTCGTCCAATCGAACCAGGGCAATGAGGGATCAGCCGTCGCTCCGGCAGGCTCGACACTCGTGTCGCCGGCCAGCGGCTCGATCTTCACGAGCGAGATCTCGAGGCCCACGTCCTGGGCTGCGGCCGTCTTGGCAAACTTCGGGATGATCGCCACCTTGCCGACGTTTCGCAGCAGGACATCGACATTGAGCAGCACCTGCCCGTCGCGGAGCGGCCGAACGGTCGGGGCGACGGTCACCTCCATCGTCGGATCGTGCGTCCGCTCGACGGTGAAGTTGGTGTAGGTCCACCATGCCGCCACCACGATGCCGAGGCCGCCGAGCACCTTGCTGGCGAGGTCGGCCCAGAGATGGGCGGTTTCAAGTCTGGCCCTGCGGACCTCTGCTGCCATGGGACACTCCTCTTCGGGCACCAGTCTGAGTGCATGCCGCCCGTGGCCGCAATGCTGGTTTTTGGCCGCAATCAGCCCTTGCCCGCCGTCCGGTCTGAGGGCGGTTCACCGCGACCGTCGACCAGCAGACCGACACGACGAACGCCACGCTCCAGATCGGCGCGGCCCGCAGGTTTTGACCGGCCCAGCGATCAGGCGGTCCGCCCCAGTGGCAGCGTGCCCCAGAGCGGCATCTCCGGATGCAACGCGAGCAGCGCCTGCTGCGTGGCTGTCGAACGCCATTGCTGCAGCCAGCGACGGTACTCCTCCCGACCGGTTCGCATCAGGTCCTCGTGCTCGGAAAGCTGCCGCTCGACGAGGCCCCGGTAGCGTCCTCCCACCGATCCGTGGCAGTGCTCCAGCCCGCCGAGGATTTCCCGCAGCAGGCAGGCGGCGTTGAAGCTGTCGTTGACGGTGCCAAGGGTCTCTTGAAGGCTCGCCAACGCCGGCCCGAGTGTGCTGTCGAGCGAGTCCCCGAAGCAGTCGTGGACCAGTTCGAGCGAATAGCGGAGCCGCTTGCCGGCGATCCGAACCTCGTGCAACTGGCCCCAGTCGCCGTCATCCCGGTCGCAGAGTGAGTTGAAACCGTCGACCATGCCGGCCAGCATCGGGCGGACATAGCCGCCGAAAGACGCCGGGCCCGATGGTCGGCGCCGGATCGCCGCAAGGGTCGTCGCCATCAGCCGGTCGAAGCCGAAGGGATATTCGGGACAGGCCTGCTCGAGCCGCTTCTGCGCCGGCACCCGGTGGGCGAGCGCGTAGCCCGTCAGCATGTCGTAGGCGGGCGCATCGGCGGGGTCGGCATCCCTGAGGCCCTTGCCGAGCCTGGCGAGCACGACATCCCAGTCGCGGGCCATGCCGACCGCCCTGCGGATCAGCCGCAGTTGCCGCCGCACCTCCTTGAAGACCTTCTTCGGCAGGCAGTGCTCGAAGACCTCCACCGCCGCGGCGGCGCGGCGGCTCGCAACCCGCAGGGCATGGACGTGCTGACGCCGTTCATCGCCGCACGAAAGTGCATCGGCGATCCGGTCACGCACCGCTTCCAGCCGCAGGGCGAGCACCCGCCGCGCCGCATCCTCGACGGGAGTCATCTCGCTGAGGTCAGTGATCCGCTTCGACATGATCCGCCCCCGGTGGCTTCGTCCCCGTCGTCATCATGCGGCCGTCGTCCGGCCGCGCGAGGCGCCGAGCACGATGGCTTTGAGCGGAGTGTGGGCGATCCGCTCGGCGGCCTTGTGGGGCCGCAGCCAGCGACGCCGGCGTTGCCGTCTCTCGGGCCAGTCCCGCTTCGCATTCCGCACCTGCATCCGAAACACGACCACCTCGTGAAGACAGCCGAGCTTGATGAACTGGTATCTCCCCAGCGGGCGGTTCGTCACCCGGCCGACGAGGCCGGCCTCCTCCCACGCCTCCTGGGCCGCCGTCTGGCGGAGGTCGCGGCCCTTCTGCAGGTTTCCCTTCGGCACGAGCCAACGCTTGCCGCTGCTCGACGTGATCAGGCAGACCCGCCCATCCATCACCGCGACGACGGCAGCCTGCGACACGCATTTCCGCTCTCTTGGCATGCTCAAGGTGTCCTCCCGAGTCCGGCCGGAGACGGCTCAAACCGCGTCCCTTCAGGGAGCATCATCGGCTCCACCGGTTTTGAAAAATTCACGAAAAAATAATGAAGTCCGGCGGGCCGGCCTTCAGTGCCGGAATGACGGCAGGGATGAGTACGCGGCCCCGGGCAAAGGGGTTCAGTCGGGGAAGGTCTGCCGGCCTGCCCGGTCGGGGCGGCCGCGGAGGCCGCTGAGCATCGCCTCCTCGTGCCGCGTCGGATCCCAGACGAGGAGCACGGCCAGGAGTCCGTAGAAGGGAAGATGTCCGATCAGTTCGATCCAGTTGAAGTGGGTGAGCGTGAGGTTGAACGGAAACCAGGCGATCACGATGATCAGCCGGATGAAGATGCCGAACGTCAGCCAGATTCCCACGAGCAACTCGACTGCGCCGGCGCAGATTGCAAACACGGAGTTGGAGAGTGGCAGGCCGAAGAGGTGGGAGAAGTTCAGCCGGTGCACTTCGAGAAACTTCTCCGCGAGCGCCGGATTCCCCAGTTTTTCGGTGAATGCAACGGCGATCAGGCTGATCCCCAGCCCGATTCGGGCCGCCTGAAGGGCATGCCGCTGCAGTTGCGGCGAGGGCTCGAACGCAGGAAACAGCAGCCGGTCGATCGACCAAGGGCCCCGGCCGCAGAGCCAGAAAAATGCAGCCAGTCCGAGAAAGTGGCAGTTTTCAAGCATCTGCTCGAGTCCGAAGCAGAGCCCGCCGGCCAGCCAGACGATTCCCAGCAGCACGGCGGCCAGCCGGGTGAACCCGCCATAGAACAGGGCCAGGGCGATGCCGGTCTGCATCAGGCCGAGCCAGTACTTCGACCAGCCCTCGAGATCGTTGTTGGGCGAGAGCCATTCGCCGTTGACGCCGCAGACGAGCAGCGGGACGGCCGTGTGGATGCCGAGGATGAAAGGCACCCAGCCGTAGAACGTCGCCAGCCCGTCCGGCGTGGCGCCGAAATCTTCAGGCCCCGGAAGCAGCGGCCGTCGGCCCCGGGAGACGAACACCGCCCATGCCAGGGTGCTGGCGATCACGACAGCGAGGATCAGCGCCAGCGGCAGCGGCTCGGTCGCCCGCCAGAGCGTGAGATCGGGAAGATCCCCTTCGAGAAACCATTTCTCGTGGGCGAAGAGCGGGGCGAACGCGTGCATGCAGAGACTCCTGTCGGCGGTTTTCCTCACAGCTGCGGCTCAGTCGAGCGGCTCCTCCGCCACCGGGTTTGAGAGCGTTCCGATCCGCTCGATCTCGATGCTGACGACATCTCCCGCCTGGAGAAAGACGGGGGGCTTTCTGGCGACACCGACGCCGTGCGGCGTTCCCGTGAGGATCACGGTGCCGGGCCGGAGCAGCATGCTTGCCGAGAAAAACTCCACGATCGCCGGCACGTCGAAGATCATGTCGGCCGTCGAGCAGTCCTGCATGGGCTGCCCGTTGAGCAGCGTCCGAATCCGAAGATCCGAGGGATCGGGGATCTCGTCGGTGGTCACGATCGCCGGGCCGAGCGGGCAGAAGGTGGCGAATGTTTTTCCGCGGCACCACTGCCCGCCGCCGCCGTTCCGCTGCCAGTCGCGGGCGCTGACATCATTGGCACAGGTGTAGCCGAGGATGTGGTCGAAGGCCCTCTCTCGAGAGACATTCCGGCAGGTTTTGCCGATCACGATCGCCAGCTCGCATTCGTAGTCAACCTGATCGCTCCGCAGCCGTCGCGGCAGCAGGATCGGGCCGCCGGGGTGCTGGACCGCTCCGGAGTTTTTCAGGAACAGCACCGGGTGTGCCGGCGGCTCGGCGCCGCTTTCGGCGGCATGTCGCCTGTAGTTGAGGCCGACGCAGAGGATGTCCCGCGGCTCGAGCGGTGCGAGCAGCCTCTCGACCTCGACCTCCCTGCCGGTGTCGTGCAGCGGGCCGAAGAGGTCGCCCTCGATCGCGGTCACATGGCCGTCGTCGTGGAGTCGGCCGAGCCGTTCCCTGCCGCTGCTCTCGATGCGAACAATTTTCATGGTGGTCTTCCCGCAGTCCCGCTCGGGTGTCCTGGGCGGCAGAATACCTCCCAACCAGGTCTCGCGGCACGACCGGTCATCGCGAAACCCGGCGGCTGAGGCCTGGGCGATCACCAGATTCCTCAGGCCAGTCGATGCAGGCCGTGGTCTGCCCGCCGACGGGTGAACGCCTCCCAGGCCTGCGGGGTCTTGCGAAACAGTCCCACGAGCTGGGTCTGGGTCACACCCAGCTCGGCCGCGGCAGGACCGGGATCCCAGCCGGTCGCCTGGAGATGGTCACAGGCCTCTGCGAGGAGCGCGGGATAGTCGTCGTGGTCCGCGGCGACCTCGATCCTGCGGCCCCGGAGCCGTGATTCCCAGAGTTGAGATCGCCCCTCGAGAGGGCCTTCTGATCGCTGGCCAAGGGCCAGTGCCAGTCGCAGCCGCCAGACGGCCTGACGGCGGTTTTCTTGCTGTGATCTGCGTTCCGATGCCTGTGCGGAGATGCCGGTGGACCGGTGCAGGAGCACGACGGCGGTCTCGACCTTGTTGCGGTGCTGGCCGCCGGGGCCGCTGCGACGGGTGCGGGTTTCGTCGCAGACCCGCAGTAAATCGGCAGCAGGAAGTCTTGCGGGATGGGGCACAGATTTCAGCGGGTCTTGGGCCGCTTTTTGGCGGATTTTTTCGCCGTTTTCGCGGTCGGCGTGGCGGCCTTCTTTTTGGCCACCTTTCTGACCGCCTTCTTTGCGGCCGCCTTTTTCCCGACTGGCCTGACTGCGGGCTTCGAACCGGCAGACTTCTTGACGACTCGCGGGGGCTTCTTCACCGCCGGACGTGGCCGGGCCATCCGGGCCCGGACGGCCGCGGCCACCTCGTCGAGAAACTCATTGGCCTCGGCGGCCAGGGCGGCCTTCGAGACCGGCTCGACCTCGTCGATGACGAACAGGGCCATTTCGCCACTCCGCTGGGCCGTCGTGAGCGCGTTGTACTCCGTGAGCGTCAGGTCGTCGTGATCGTCGTCCTCGCTGGAAAGAAATTCAAAACCCACCCGCGCCTTCGCGTCCCAGCCGTCGATGTGAAACTCGACGCCGTATTCGCGAAACTGCTGGTTTCGCGCGATCGTGTAGCCCCGCGCCCTAAAGAGCCGCGTCAGCAGATCACAGCCCTCTGTTTCGGACAGGAATTCAGACATGGCAATGCACTTTCTGGAGGCGAAGAGAGATCAGACGAACGAGGCACAAAAGGATACCCGATGCGGAGAAAAAGCGGTTGTA
>CAMDFJ010000082.1 GCA_945897435.1 Candidatus Kuenenia stuttgartensis
CCGCCGGGAACGTGTCGTTGATGATCGCACCCACCACGTCGCTCGGACCAGGGTTCGTCACCAGGATCGTGTACGTCTCAGCCGTGCCAGGGATCGCGCTCACCTTCCCGTCGGTTTTCAGGATCGAGAGATCGCCCACCAACTGGATCGGGTCGGTCACGGTCGAGGTGTTGTTGCCGAGATCGGGATCGATCACCCCCGCCGGCGGCAAGGCCGTCGCCGTGTTCACCTGGCTCCCCGTCGCACCGGCCGGCACCGTGCCGGTCAGCGTGAAGATCACCGACTCGCCGGTGGCGAACGAGTCGCCAGGAGTCGCCGTCCAGATCCCCGTCAGCGGATCGTAGCTCCCCGTGCTCACCAGATAGACCGGTGACAGAAGCGCCGGGGTCGAGACGTCCGTCACCGTAAAACTCCCGATCGAACTCGGGCCGAGGTTCGTCACCGTGATCGTGTAGGTCAGCGGCGAACCCGCCACCACGGGCGGCGCCGACGAAAGCGTCTTCACCACGCTCAGATCGGTCGTCGGCACGAGCGCCGTCTCGTCGGTCGACGTGTTGTTCTCAGGGTTCGGGTCGGTGAAGCCCTCCGGAGGCGTCACCGTC
Source organism: Candidatus Kuenenia stuttgartensis (assembly GCA_945897435.1). Lineage (GTDB taxonomy): Bacteria > Planctomycetota > Planctomycetia > Pirellulales > UBA1268 > RGVT01. The sequence continues at coordinate 603 of CAMDFJ010000082.1, forward strand.
GCCGTGTTCACAAGCGTCCCGGTCGCAAGCGGATCGATCGTGCCGCTCACCGTGAACGTCGCCGTCCCACCGGCCAGAAGGTTCACGAGCACCCCCGAGATGTTCCCCACGCCCAGCAACGGGCCGCTCGAGCCGACACTGTACGACACCGTCCAGGTCGGGTTCAGCAAGGCCGCCGGGAACGTGTCGTTGATGATCGCACCCACCACGTCGCTCGGACCAGGGTTCGTCACCAGGATCGTGTACGTCTCAGCCGTGCCAGGGATCGCGCTCACCTTCCCGTCGGTTTTCAGGATCGAGAGATCGCCCGTGGGCAGCAGCTGGGTTCTGTCGGTCGCGGTGTTGTTCGCCGGGTTCAGATCGGTGAAGTTCGCCGGGGGTGTCACCGTCACCGTGTTGACGAGCGTGCCGGTTGCCGAGGCCTTGATCGTGCCGTTCACCGTGAAGGTGATGGTGGCGTTCTTTGGCACGGTCACGACCGCATTCAGATTGCCGATCCCGTTGGCCGGCCCGGTCGCCCCGCCGGCATACGTTGCAGCCCAGGTGACGCCGACGATGTCGGAGGGAATGAGGTCGGCGACCACGGCATTGGTTGCCGTGCTCGGGCCCGTGTTCGTGACCAGGATCGTGTAGGTCAGCGGTTCGCCCGGTACGGCCGTACCCTGATCGTCGGTCTTGGTCACGGCCAGATCGCCCTGTCGCACCAGCGTGTCGGTGTCGGTGGAGCTGTTGTTGGCCGGGTTCCGGTCGATGAAGTTCGCCGGCGGCGTCACCGTCGCGGTGTTGACGAGAGTGGTGGCCGACGTCGCCGGATTGATCGTCCCAGTCACCGTGAACACGGCCGTGCCGTCCTTCGGCACCGTCACGAGCGTGCTGATGTTCCCGGCGCCGTTCGGCGCCCCGCTCGCCCCGCCGGCATAGGCGGCCGTCCAGGTCACGTTCTGCAGATCGCCCGGAAACGTATCGGCCACGAGTGCGTTCGTCGCCGTGCTGGGACCCGTGTTTGTCACCGTGATCGTGTAGATCAACGGGTCGCCTGCCACCACCGTCGTCTGTCCGTTCGTCTTCAGGATCGCAAGATCGCCCGACGGCCTGCAGACCACGTCCACGTCGGCGGATTTGGCAGACAGCTGAAACCTGCTCGTCGCGGCCACGAATGTGGACACCGCCTTGTTGCGAATCAGCGTCTCGACAGCGACATCTGGATTCACGGTGACGTCGAATGTCATCGTCGTCGTCGCTCCGGCAGCAAGCGTTCCTCCCTGAAATGCCGTCGCACCCGTCCCGAGCTGAAACTGCACCTGGTTGCCGATCGAATCGAATTCCGCCTGATCATCGCCGCTGGCATCGGTCTTCGGGTCTGCGTTTGCTCCGGCGGTGATCACAAGCGTGCCCGGCTGATACGTGGTATTGGCCGGGATGAGATCCTGGAGAATGACGTTTGCGGCGGCGTCGAGGGCATTGGCGGCGTTGCTCACCGTGACCGTGTACCGCAGCTGATCCCCGGCGATCACCTCCCCGCCGTTGAGATCCGTCACCGACTTCTGGACCGTCACTTTCGGTGCATAGAGCTCGATGTTGGTGGTGATCACGCCCGGATAATACTGGTCCTGCGTGCTCGTCAGTCGCACCTGCGCACTCGTGGCACCGTTGGCGATGATGTTGGTCGTGGCGACGAGATCGGCGTCGAAGCCGAGCTGATTGAGATAGTTGGGGGTCTTCGTCGTGACGGTGACACCCCGATTCGTGATCGAACTGTTGAAGAAGTTGTTGGCCGGATTCGTCGCGTTCGAGAGCTGCGTCTCTCCCTGGCCGCCCTCCAGGAAGGCACTGTCGCCTGTGATGCCGAGATCCCCCTCGTAGGTCACGAAGCCGAGCGTGGCGTTCACGTCGCCGCTGGGTGGTGCGATGAAACCTGTGAACGGAACGGTCACGTTCCGATCCGCCGCCGAGTTGTTGCTGACGGCCGCAAATCCGTTGAAGACGGTCAGATTCCGGGCCACCTCGCTCGGCGCCTCGTAGGCCACGACGAGCGACCAGCCGGCGAAGTGGTTGATGTTCCCCGGATCGCCCCTGACGTTGGCCATCGTGTAGGTGCCGGCGCCGGTCGCCTGCACGAGGCTCGTGACATCCTCGAATGCGCCATAGGTCTGCACGTTGGCCGGCAGATTGGAGACGCCACCGACGACCTTGCCGACCACGGCCCCCGTGATGTCGGTATAGCCGGCATCCCCGGGCCGCTTGAATTTGACCGCCTGCAACACGCTGTCGCTGACGTTGGAATTCGTCCGAGCCCCCCAGTAGAGCCCTGCAAAGAGCACGTCGGCACCCGCGGGCAGCACGAGTTGTGCGGAGCTGGAATTGAACGTCGAGGCGTCGCCGTCGATGTCGACGTAGGCCATGTTCCAGTCGTCATCGTTGAGATTCGACCCGACGCCGTTTCTTGCGTCGATCGCGGCCTGCGAGTTTCCAGGGGATGTCATCAGCGTGTTCGAGGCAAAGGTGATGTCGCCTATTGCATTGGTGGTGTAGGCGACCGCGAATGGCGTCACCACCGCCAGGGCCAGCCGATCCTCGAGCCGCTCGGCCTGCTCCAGATCGCGGAGCCTGTTGCGGCGGGTCGAAACGGGCCGGCTCCGTGGCAGATCCCACCGGGGCTGCATTCGCCGCGGAAAAAGCGTCTCTGAAATGTCCATGGCGGTTCTCCACATACGGCTGACCCATTCGCACAGCGCTGTTCCGTGATGCCGAAAAACAAAAAAAGCCGGCGCGAACGAACACCCGTGTGTTCACTCGCGCCGGCTCTCGCGTTGCAGAACCGCCCGGACTCAGCCGGGATGTTCCATCAACTCGTTTTCCGACACATCACTTGTGTGTGCGACTGACTGTTCGACAGAGGCGATCGCCTGCGGCATCTGCATCCCGCCTGCGAAAACATCGTCAGTGGATTGGTACGCGCGGCGCCATGCCCCGGACAAGCCACCCTGAAGAATTTCAGAAACCCAGAGCAAGAGAGGTTGGCCAGCGGTCTTTTCTGCGCATAGGATCCCTTGGACACGCAGGACGGCGCGTGCCCACAGACCCGTTCATGGACGAATGCCCGTTCCGATCACGCCATGGCCCACGGCCGACGCGAATCGGCAACTGGAGGAGTGCGGACCATGAATCGGTATCGGCATCCAAGCCGCTCGCTACGGGCGGGCCGGCTCGAGATTGAAAGCCTGGAGCCGCGGCATCTGCTTGCCAGCGATTCCGCTGTCACGCTTTTCTCCGCCGCGGTTGTGGAGCCGACCGGGCAGATCCTCTGGCAGGGACAGCTGACCGATGTCCGGCCCGGGTATTGGAACGGCAAGTACGAGTCGGCCACGCCCTATGGATCGGTGGCCATCCCACCGGCACTCGTGCCCGTCACCTGGACCACCGTCTCGCTGGGCGAGGGATTCTTCTCGCTCATCGCTCCCGCTGCCGACCCGCAGCTGGTCATCGACTGGGCTGCCCAGACACCGGGCGTTTTGGCGATCGAGCCCGACTTCATCATCGACGCGCCCCCCGCCACCGGCGCGGTGCCCTCGATCCCGGGCACGGGAACGTCGTCCGTTCCCAACGATCCCGGCTATCCGCTGCAGTGGGCCCCTCCGATCATGCAGGCGCCGACGGCCTGGGACGTCACGACCGGTGCCAGGAACGTCGTGGTCGCAGTGCTCGACTCCGGCCTCGACCTCTCACATCCCGATCTCGTCGCCAACACCTGGTTCAACCCCAGGGAACTGGCCGGCAACGGCATCGACGATGAACAGAACGGCTTCATCGACGACGTCTACGGCTGGAATTTTTTGAACGACACGAACACCGTCGAGGACAACTACGGCCACGGCACGCACGTCTCCGGGATCATCGGCGCCGTCGGCAACAACGGCATCGGGATCACCGGTGTCGGCTGGCAGTTGGCGCTGATGCCGCTGAAGATCCTGGGCGACAACGGCCTCGGCACCGTCTCGGCGGCGCTTGCCGCCATGAGCTACGTGACGATGATGCGCCGGGACTTCGAGACCAACATCGTGGTCTCGAACAACTCCTGGGGTGCGTCCACGGCAGCGTCGGTGGTGATGCGGGACGCCATCGCCGCCATGAACGACATCGGCATCGTCTTCGTCGCCGCCGCCGGCAACAACGCCTCCAACAACGACGTCGTCCCCCGCTATCCCAGCAGTTACGACATCCCCAATGTGATCGCCGTCGCCGCCAGCGACCAATCCGACGATCTCTCCGGCTTCTCCAACTATGGCCCGACGACGGTCGATCTCGCCGCTCCGGGGAGTCTGATCTATTCCACGCTCCCAGGCGGCACCTACGGCTACCTCTCGGGTACGTCGATGGCCGCGCCGCAGGTCGCCGCCGCCGTCGCGCTGCTGAACGCCGGCAAGCCCGGCCTCACGGTCGCCGCTGCCCGGGCCGCGATTCTCGGCTCGGCCGACACCATTCCAAGCATGGTAGGCAAGACGGTCACCGGCGGCCGGCTCAACATCAGCGGTGCGATGAACTCGCTCGGCCTGACGCCGGTGGTACCGCCCGTACCACCTCCACCACCTCCTCCTCCGACGCCGGCTTCGCAGCCCTTCATCGACAGCTTCAGCCAGCCGAACAGCCCGACGCTCTCCGGCTTCTGGAACCCGCGAATCGGCTCGATCGGGATCACCGATGAACAGGCCGTGGCCCGGGTGAAGGGCGTCTCGATCGCCACACTCAACAACGTCAAGGTCGTCGATTCGGCAAGCCAGGCCTTCGTCAACCTGCGGGCCGGCGGCAGTGCGGGCCTGGTCGCCAGATATACGGGTGGCGGCGACACCCGGATGTATCTGGCCAGCATTCTCCGCTCCGGCAGCGGGTTCACCGGACGGATCTGGAGAAACACGGGAACTGCCTGGACGACGATCGCCAGCGGCATCATCACCGCCGCCTCGGGAGTGCTCCGGTTCGAGGTCGCCGGCTCGTCGCTCACGCTGCTCTTCAACGGCATTCGCGTCGCCGGAGCCTTCGACACGGCGATCACCGGGGCGGGCGGCGTTGGGATCCGCTTCACGGGCGCGGGCGGTTCCCTCGACAACTACTCGCAGTCCACGCTCACGCCGCCCCTGCCGCAGACCGCATCGCTACCCTTCACCGACAGCTTCAACACGGCCGACAGCCCCTACCTCCCGGGTTCCTGGACCAAGCGGATCGGCAATCTGGCCGTGGCCAGCAACGTGGTCGTCTCGCGGTTCAACAACGTCTCCATCATGGCGCTCAACGGCGTTTCGACACGGGATTCGAGCGGCCAGGCGTTCGTCAACATCGTCAACGGGTCGTCGGTCGCCCTCGTGGCCCGCTACACGGGCGCGGGAGACGCCCGCATGTACGCCGCCGGGCTCGTGCGGTCGGGCTTCAACTTCTTTGGCCGGATCTGGGTGAACAACGGCACCGGCTGGAGGATCCTCGCCAGCGGCCTGTCGCCGGGCGGCTCTGGCATCCTGCGGTTTGATGTCACGGGTTCCGCCCTGACGCTCTTTCTCAACGGCAGGCAGATCGCAGCGGCCGCCAACAGAGGGATCACCGGACCGGGCACGATGGGAATCCGCTTCGTGGGTCCGGGAGCCGTCGCCGACAACTATCAGGCCATCGCCCTGACCCCTCCCACGCCCACTGCCATAACATCCCCCTTCAGCGACGCCTTCATCCAGCCAAACAGCCCCTATCTCGGGAACAACTGGGTGCAGGTCTACGGCAACACGTCGATCAGCGACACCAGCGTTCTCTCGCGGATCGACGCCCCCTCCCTGGCGACGCTCTACGGGGTCAACGTGAAAGACTCCAGTTCCCAGGCCACCGTGCGGGATTCCACCACGCAGGCCGTGGTGAACATCGGCTCCGGCGTGTCGGCCGGTCTGGCCGCCCGCTTCAGGGGCACGGTCGACCACTGCATGTATTACGCCGGCCTGGAAAAGGTCGGCGACGCCTATTTCGGTCGGATATGGGTCAACAATGGCATCCGCTGGAAGCTCCTCGCCTCAACTCCCGTGGCCGGTGGTTCGGGGCGTATTCGCTTCGACTGCATCGGCTCGTCGTTGACGCTCTATCTCAACGGCGTGAAGCTCGCCTCCGTCCGCGACACCACGCTGCCCGGACCCGGAGCCGTCGGGCTGCGGCTGGCGGGCGCCGGCACCACGGTCGACAGCTACGCCTACGCCAGCCGCTGAAGCCCTGCCGGCCTACCAGCGGGCCTCGAGGCCGAGATTGGCACCATTCATGAACACGCCTCCCCCCGAGACGAGCGCCGAGCCGGCACCGTCGTTGACGCCGAAGTTGTACTGATTCGGGGCGAGGGCCAGGCCGTCGATCCAGATCAGGTTGTAGCCGGCCCTGATGCCCCAGACATCGGTCAGCCGGTAGATCGTCGAGAGGTTGATGTCGCCGACGAAACCGACGCAACTGCCCCAGGTCGAGTAGCCGGGCCGCTGCTGGAAGCCGGTGTAATCGACGAGCGGGGCCGAGATCGCCTGCTGGCTGTTGCCGAGGATGCCGGCCTTTCCCCAGGTCTCGATCGCCCAGCGTTCCCAGGTCCAGCGCAACCGCCTGCCGACCTGGGCGCCGAACATGTTGTTCTGTGTCTGGACCGCATAGGGAATGGATGTGTCCGTCGTGTTGACGCAGCAGTTGATATTGATGGACGAGGACTCCTCCACCCCGATGTACCGGAATCCGACGATCCAGTCGTCGGTGAGCCAAGAGCCCGAGGCGTCTCTCCATTCGTGATTCGTGCTGAAGATATTCGCCTCGGCGCTGTTGATCGTCGAGTTGTACTTCACGATCGCGTTCTCGCCGTCGGCGGTCAGACTGCTGCCGATCGGCTGCGGCATCTGGATGAAATTCTGGGCGTTGCCGGTGGCGATCTGTGTCGCCGACTGGCCGTAGATGCCCCAGTAGCCGATCTCCCAGCCGCCGTCCTGCGGCTGGCGGCGGCCGTAGAAGGCCCGCACTCCCTCGCTGAATGGAAACTGCAGGTCCCGACCCGAAACGATCGCCGCACCGTCGTTGACGCCAACGACGAGCGGCTGGTTCGCCGCCTGATTGTCGCGGCCCCAGAAGAGCGCGTCGGTCAGCGCGTAGGTCGTCCAGAGCGGCTCCTCCACGAGCGGCCCGATGTCCTGGGCATTGGCCGCAGCGCACGTCATCACCTGACCGACGGCGACCGCAGCCGCCGCCAGACGCGCCCGCCAGACCCAGCGGACGGCAGACCCACAGAATGCCACGATCGCCACCATGTTCATCTCAGTTCCCCTCCGAGTCGCCACGAGACACCACCCCGAAGTGGGGTGTGCAGCAGTGACTTCGGCAGGAGCGGACACCCTTACTTAGAGGGGTATCCGATGGGTCGCATTGCGACGACTGGGCAAGATGAAAGGGCGGGCCGTCACTGGATCTCTGGCGATCCGGCCTACTTCTTGCCGTTCTTGCGGTACTCCCACGGCGGCGTGGGGTTGGGCTGAACCCAGAGACCGAGTTTTTGGGCCTTGGCCTCGGCCTGCAGTGCGGCCAGAGACTTGTCCTTCGAATAGGCGGCATAGTGCCAGGCATTGCCGGTGGCGATCATCTGCCGGTTGACGTCGGTGCCGTTGACGTAGATGTGGCCGATCCAGCGGCCGTAGCGATCCTTGCCGTCGTCGACCACCTCGACGGTCTTGCCAAACACCATGCTCGCCATGGCGTCGCGGGAAACCTTGCCGAAATCCTGCCCGAGTTCCGGGGCGTCCATCTCCGCCATTCGGATCTTCTGTTGCTGGTTGTTTTCATCGAGGCAGGTGATCGTGTCGCCGTCGTGCACGCCGACGACCCGCCAAAGATGTGAGTTGGCCGATCTGCCGGCGGGGGGCTGGGGCTGCGACGAGCTCACCGGCTGCATCGGCCCAGACGGGCTTCCAGACTGGGGGATGGCCTGCGGAACGGAGACCATTGTCGGTGGCGGTGCGGCGGGCGCCGACGACGCCATCGCCGCCCCGGCGGCACCGGCCATCACGGGGGGCGCGGCGGCGGCGAGCATCTGACCGGCCTGATTCGACTGCGGAGCCGCTGCAATGTCTGTCGCCGGACCCCACTGCGATGGCGGCGGCGAGATCGGCTGTTGAACCGGCTGCTGGGCAAACGTCGGTGGCGGGGCATAGGGCTGGAGCGGAGGGGCGGCCGGCGGCGGGGCATAGACCGGTGGCGGCGTGTATTGCCCGGCGGGAGGCAGGATCGGCGTGCCCGACAGTTGCTGCGCACCGGCGGGATACTGATAGGGGGCCGGCTGATAGCGGGCCACGGTGGGCGGAGGCAGGGTGTAGGCCGGCTGCGGCGCACCGCTCGTCCGGTAGTTCCAGCCGTTCGCCGCCGGCTGGCCATAGGCCTGCGGCCGATTCACAGGCGATGTCGCGATCACCGGCGGGCCGATCGGATAGGTGAACGTGTAGGTCGGCGCGTAGTACATCGTGACCGGTCGCCCGTCAGGCCCGACCACCTGGTAGGGCACGGCCTGCGGCTGCCAATCCTTTGGAATGGCGCCCCCCTGGATCACGTATCCCGGCAACGGCTGCGCCTGCGAGACGGGCACCTGGGCCAGTCGCAGATCGCCGGCAGGCTTTCCGTCGGTGTCGCCAGCCTTGGCCTTGGTGCCGCCAGTCGCCCACGGGCTCACGGTCGGCTCGCTGGTCTGCCCGAACGACGCCGATGCGAAGCCGACCAGCATGGCGCAGCCAGCCACGACCGCGGCCACCCGCCAAGGCGCGCCGCGAGTCAGAGGAATCAACGGCCTTCGGCATCCATGCCGCACGTGCATCCGCCCTTCATGGCGAATCGATCAGATGCGGAGTTGTACCGATCACCCCCGCCCCGTTTCGATCGGAATTCCCGGCCCGCCATGGCGAGAACGGGTTTCCTTGCCGATACGCCTTGCCGCATCTGGGCGATCTGGGTGAACTGTGCAGGTATGGATCGCCCTGCCGCACCGCGAAACCTGATCTGCGTGTTTTTCGCCGCCGTACTCGCGTGGCTCCCGGCGGCCGTTGCCCTGCCACGGAATCCCGCCGCAGCCGGCGACGTCGGAGCCCGGTTTTCGGCCGCGGCTCGGCGGGCGGGACTGCGTCTGCTCGAGGGCCGACATCTGCTGCTCGCCAGCGACAGGCCGGTTCGGGCGGGCGACGGCGTCGAGGAATTGCCCGCCGTCTTCGATCAGGCCTTCGCCACCTGGTGCAGGCACTTCGGGATTGATCCTGCAGCGCACGCCGACTGGAAAGCAGTCGGCTGTCTGATGGTCGACCGGGAGCAGTTTCGCCTGGCAGGTCTTCTGCCCGACGACGACCAGATTCCCGATTTCAAAAACGGTTTCTGCGAGGCCGGCCGATTCTGGCTGATGGACCAGTCGAACCCCACCTACCGCAGGCACCTGCTGCTGCACGAGGGCGTCCATGCGTTCACACTCACGCTTCGGTCGTCGACTGCTCCAAGCTGGTACACCGAAGGGATCGCCGAATATCTGGCGACCCACCGGGTCGTGCCGCTGGATGAAGGTCCGCCCCGGTTCATCCAGACACCGATCCCGGCCGCGGCTCCAGACGTGGAGCAACTGGGCCGGATCGAAGTCATCCGCAGGGGCCGCGCGACTGCCAGAGCCCCGGCGCTCGACGATGTCTTCCAAACGCCGCCGTCCGCCCACCAGAGCCTCGATGCCTACGCTGCCAGTTGGGCGGCGGTCGCCCTGCTCGCAGGCCATCCCGCCCATGCGCCGGCGTTCGCCACGGCCGAGCAGGCGCCGCTCGACGACCGGTTCACGGCGCGGCTGCGGCGGACCGCCGGATGGGACGACACCCTCGCCAGCCGCAACTTCGACGCCTTCACAGACGAACTCGACTATGGCTACGACTTCTCGCGATCCTCGATCGACTGGTCACAAGGCAGTCCGCTCGTCGCCCCCGCACGCATCGATGTCGATGCCACCCGAGGCTGGCAGAACAGCGGCTGGTCGCTCGCGAAAGAAGGCCGTCACCGGCTGGTCGCATCGGGCCGGGTCACGGTCGGTGCGATCGCCGACACGACGCTCGAATCCGAGCCCGAGGGAATCTCGCTCCGCTGGTACCGGGGGCGGCCTGTCGGCAGGCTTCTCGCTGCCCAGTGGGTCGAGCGGCCCGCCGACGGCGGCCGACCGAGGTTCGTCGTGGTTGGCGAGGGCTCGCAGAGCGAGTTCACCGCCCTGACCGACGGACCGCTCTATCTCAAGATCAACGATGCCCCCGGCGACCTCGCCGACAACGCCGGCAGGCTCGGCGTCCAGGTCGAGTAGGGGACTGGTGCGTCTTGAAGATGACAGGCTGAAGCCCGTCCCACATCGGGCGATCGAAGACCCGTCAGGCGTGGACGGCGAACTCACCGGCGGCGAGGCTGGGGAGGTTGGTCTGGCCCATCAGCCAGAGGTCGACCGCCCGTGCCGCCTCGCGGCCCTCGTGGATCGCCCAGACGACGAGCGACTGGCCGCGACGCATGTCGCCCGCGGCAAACACTCCCGCCCGGCTGGTCATGTAGTCGGCTCCGGTCTTCAGGTTGCCCCGCGGGTCGAGTTCGAGGCCGAGGTCTGCGATCGGCCCCTGCTTTTCCGGCCCCACGAAGCCCATTGCGAGCAGCGCCAACTGACAGGGCCACTCCTCCTCGGAACCGGCGACCTCGCGAAACTTCTGCTGCCCGTTGGCGGCGTCGGTGTACCACTCGATCCGCACGGTCTTCAGGCTGCGAAGATTTCCCTCGGCATCACCGAGGAACTCCTTGGTGAGGATGCTGAACTCGCGGCGGCAGCCCTCCTCGTGCGATGAACTCGTCCGCAGCATCACCGGCCAGAGCGGCCAGGGCGTGTTCGAGGGGCGATCGGCCCGGCGCGGATACTTGCCCAGGTCCGGGGGCTGCGGCAGGAGTTCGAACTGGGTCAGGCTCTTGGCGTGCTGGCGGTTGCTCGTGCCGTCGCAATCGGAGCCGGTGTCGCCGCCGCCGATCACGATCACGTCCTTGCCCTCGGCGAGGATCTGGCCGCGGACGTCGTCACCGGCATTTCGCCTGTTCTGCTGGGGCAGAAACTCCATCGCGTAGTGCACGCCCTTGAGTTCCCGGCCGGGGATCGGCAGGTCGCGGCCGAGCGTGGCGCCGCCGGTGAGCACGATCGCGTCGTAGTCGTCGACGAGTTCCTGGGTCGGCACGTCCTGGCCGACGCTGGCGCCGCAGCGAAACTCGACCCCTTCGGCCTGCATCTGTTCGACCCGCCGCCAGACCCGCCACTTTTCCAGCTTGAAGTCGGGGATCCCGTACATCAGCAGGCCGCCCGGCCGGTCGGCCCGCTCGAAGACGGTGACCAGATGCCCGGCCCGGTTGAGCTGCTGCGCCGTGGCGAGGCCGGCGGGCCCGCTGCCGACGACCGCCACCCGCTTGCCTGTCCGCACGTTCGGCGGCTCGGGCACGACCCAGCCCTCGTCCCACGACCTGTCGGCGATCGCCATCTCGATCTGCTTGATCGCGACGGGATCCTCGTTGATGCCGAGCACGCAGGCCGCCTCGCAGGGAGCCGGGCAGACCCGGCCGGTGAACTCCGGGAAGTTGTTGGTGGCGTGCAGCCGCTGGCTCGCCTCGTGCCATTGCTGGCGATAGACGAGGTCGTTGAAGTCGGGAATGATGTTTCCCAGCGGGCAGCCGGTGTGGCAGAAGGGCACACCGCAGTCCATGCAGCGGGCGCCCTGGGTCTTCACCTCTTCCGGCGGCAGGATCGTGAGAAATTCCCGGTAGTGCTTGAGTCGGTCCGTGACCGGCTCAGTGCCGGAGACCTTCCGCTCATACTTCATGAATCCGCGCGGCTCACCCATGGGCCTTGACCTCCGCCTGACGTGCCTCTGATTGTTCCTGTTCCGCGATCTTGCGGAGTTCCGCGATCGCCCGCTTGTAGTCGACCGGCATCACCTTGACGAACTTCGACTGCTCCACCGCCCAGTTGGCGAGGATCTCCCGACCGCGGCTGCTGTCGGTGTATTCGACGTGCTTCTCGATCCGCCCTCTGACGTACTCCAGATCGTGGTCGTCGAGCGGCTCGAGTTCCACCATCTCCATGTTGACCTTCGGCCGGAAGCTGCCGGTCGAATCCCAGACGTAGGCGATGCCGCCGCTCATCCCGGCGGCGAAATTCCGCCCCGTCTCGCCGAGGATCACCGCCCGGCCACCGGTCATGTATTCGCAGCCATGGTCGCCGGTGCCCTCGACAACGGCCTCGGCACCCGAGTTTCTGAC
>CAMDFJ010000083.1 GCA_945897435.1 Candidatus Kuenenia stuttgartensis
GGCAGCCGGATGGACGAGCTGATCTTTCAGGAGTTCAAGGGCACCGGCAACATGGAACTCGTGCTCGACCGGAAACTGGCCGACCGCCGCGTCTGGCCGTCGATCGACATCTCGCAGTCGGGCACCCGGCGCGAGGAGAAACTGCTCGACCCAGACACGCTGCACGCCTGCAACATGCTGCGACGAACGCTCTCGAGCATGCATCATGTAGACGCGATGGAGCAGCTCACGAAGCAACTCGCCAAGTTCAAGAGCAACCGTGAGTTCATCGCCCTGATCGCCAGTTCCCGCGAATAGCGGGGTCTGGCGGACGACGATCAGCCCTGATCGGTCATCCGTCCGAGCCAGTAGGCGTATTGCGGGTCTCCACAGCGGAAGGAGAAGACCGCGTCGGGAAGACGTTCGTGCTCCTCGCCAGCCGACTGCACGCGAACCACGATCGCACCATCCTCACGCTTCTGGATCGTGATCCGGTGATCGGGAATGCCGGCGGGATCGACCTGGGCAGGCATGAGGCTGGTCGTCGGAAGCAGGGAGAACCATGGGCCAACTGCAAACCAGTATGCCGCTCCTGTCGCAGGCTTTCCAGAGTGCTCTGACGGCTGCCGCAGAGCATCGTTTTGACACCCCGGAAAAAACGGCCGTATACTCGCGTTTCTGAGGGAAATGACCGCTTTGGAGCCCACCCGCATGACGCCCTATGCGTCGCTGGCAGACGACTTCTACATCAACATGAATCTGGCCACGGAGATGGAACTCCCCGGTCAGAGGGACACGATCCTGCACTTCTTCGAGTGTGTGCAGAAGAAATATCCCTCGATGAGGAAGTTTTACTGCCGTGACAAGCGGGATTTCGTCCTCGAGGAGGACAAGGACCAGGGCCGCTACCGCTGGACGGCCGTCGAATCGAAGCGGCTCTGCTCGGGGCAGGTGAATCCGCCGTCGCTCGATGCGGCCCTCGATCAGCACCGTCTGGTGCTCGATCTCGCTCCGGCGCTGCTTTCGATCAGCCCGCTGGATTGCGAGGCACTCGACCTGCTGTTCGGCTTCGATTTCGCCTACCGTGGCAACCACAACGCCCTGCTGGCGGAGGCCCTCGGCGTCGGCGTGCCGTTCGACCGTGTCGCCGAACTCCCCGGCGGAAGGGTGATCAACTACGAACCCTCGCTGACTGTGTCGCTCGACGAGGACTGTCGGGTTCAGGTCCGGGTCAGCACCGAGACCAGAACGAACGCATTTCAGGTGCGGACCGGGGAATTCGCCGAGGAGCAACTGAGCGTCTACGTGACGGCCCGGCAGTATGGCAGTCTCGATCCGCAGATGAGCTACGTGGAGGCGATCGATCGGCTCGCCCAGCTGGCCCGCGAGGTTGTCGACTCCTGCGTCATCGAGCAGATCCTCAGGCCACTCGCCCGGACAATCGCCCTGAAATAGGCGTTGTCTGGCAGCAGGCGGGGCCGGCCGCTGCTGGCCCGCTTTTCAGCGACCGGTCAGCGGCGACCCGTCAGCGGCGACTCTGTCCCGATCGACGGTCATCGTCGGCACGAGGGCGGTTGCGGGCGTCGAGGTTGGAGGCGATCACGATCCCGATTGCCTCGACCCAGCTCGGCACATCGAGCACGGTGTTGAGACCGCTTTCCACGAGCACGTCATCGTCTTCGGCCCGGCGAGTTTCCCGCCGGGGCTGCTCGCGGCCGGCCTCCTCGACACCGAGAAACTCGAGTCCCTCGTCATCCTCGTCATAGCTGCGGGAGACGGGCACGAAGTCATCCCGACGACCACGGGACAGGCTGGACGACGATCGACCCTCCGAGGATCGCCTTCCAGATTGACCTTCCGAGCGGCCTTCACCGGAGCGGCGCCGACCGCGGCGGCCTTCACGCCGGGCATCGCTGCCGCCAGCCGATTCCCCGGCCGGACGAGTCGGTTCATCGCGGCCATCTCCGCTGCGACGGCCTCGGCGGCGACGGCGGCCGCGTGAGCCCGAGGCCCGCTCGGCTGATTCGCCTCGACCAGATTCAGCCCGGCCATCGGCCTGCCGCGAGGCTGCGGGCCGGCCGTAGCCTGCCGGCAGCGGTTCGTCGTCCCCGCCGTTGGATTGCTCTGAGGAACGCCGCTCTGGCGAGGATTCGCCGTGACTGCGATCTCCGTTCGAGGATTCGCCAGCGGCCTGGTCGCCGGTGCCGCCCTCGCGTCCTGCGCCCGTACGACGTCGTCCACCGCGGCGACCACGGCGACGCCGGCGGCGCGGCCGCCCCTCTTCGTCACGATCAGAAGAAACGTCGCTCTCCCGGGAAACATCCCCCTCGCGTGAAGCCTCACTCTCACGGTCGTCACGGTCGAGATCATCCCGGTCGCCGGGGGCTGTCAGTTCGCCGGCGGCCTCGTCCCGAGCGGGTCGCAGCCCCTCGTCCCGGTCGTCGCGCGGAGCGTCTTCCCGACGTCCTCTGCCGCGGCCCCGGCCACCCCGACGTCCCCGCCGCCGGCGGCCCCTTCGCTCATCCCCGCCCTCGCTCTCCGAGGCGTCGCCGGTTTCTGAGGTGCCGCGGGGTGCGCGATCGCCGGTCGTCAGGTCTGATTCGCGATCGCGATCGCGGTCCCGATCCGGATCGGGCGTGCGTTCCTGGACCCGTTCGGGCGACCGTTCGTCGCGGCGACGCGGTGGCTCGCGACGCTCATCTTCTCGGCGGGATTCGCCGAACGAGGGCCGGGGCTCGACCGGTCGACGTTCGAAAGACTGGGATTCGACCGGCCGCGCGGGCTCGCGGGGCAGCGGGGCCGGCTCACGGCGTGCCGGCGGTTCGGCACCGGGAGCGAGACCGAGCGTCGATTCGATCTCGCCCCAGCCAGAACCCGCTGGCGGGCTCGCGGTGCGACGTGCCTCAGGCCGCGGCGGCGGAGTCGGTCGTTGGGGCTGGGGCTGGGGGACTGGCGGTTGCGGGCCCGGCTTGGAGGCCTCCGGTCCGGCTCCGAGCGTATCGGCCAGAGAGGCCCACGGATCTTTTTCCTGCGACATGTCTGGTTCCTGCGAAGCTGATTCCACCGCCGAGTTCTTCCGCCGACTCGGCAGTCTCTCTGCCGAGTCGGGAAGAATACCAGAAATCGGGGTTCCGCGGAGGCGGTGGCCCGGCTCCCGATCAGGGTGCCGAGGAGCGGATCAGGCTGCCGTTGTCGGCCACGTCAAACAGCGGCCGATAGGGGCTGGCAAGGCCCCGGCGGGAGCGACCGGCCGGGTAGTAGACGAAGTTCAACGAAAGGTTCCAGGCCGCCGGGTTGAACGAGGTGGAGGAGCCCAGCCCGCCGATCGTCACGGTCGTCTGTTCCTTCGGGATCAGGTAGGTGAAGGCCCCCTCGATCCCGAAGCTCCGCGACATCGGGGCCCGGATCGACGAGCCGATGATGCCGTCGCCCGTGCTCGTGGCACCGCCCCAGAACCGCCATTCGTTGGCGTCGCCGAAGTGGAGGCGATAGAAGGCGGAGTAGAAGTCGACGCTCGTGCCGGTGATCGCGTTCGTCTGCCTGGGGAGCAGAAAGCTGTTCTGGTTGAGGATGTTCTGGGCGCCCCAGTAGCCGAACTCGTGGTAGCCGAAGACGTAGCTCAACTCGCTGCGGATCTGGGCGACGTCGACGGTGTCGTAGTACTGGTCGCTGAGGTAGTCGTACACGGCCCCGCCCTGCAGGCCGCGGCCCTCGAAGGCCCGCGTGAAGAAGCCCGTGGTGACGAAGACCTGATCGCGGGACGGCTTCGTGAACTCGGTGCCGGCGACGTTGATCGTCGTCGACTGGAAGTTGGTCTGCACGCCGCGAACGCCGAGCTGCCAGCCGATGCCGAAGGCATTCCAGAAGGGCATCGCCCAGTTGAGATACTCGTTGAAGCCGGTGTTGCCGTTGATGCCGAGGTCGACGCCGTTGGTGAAGCTCGTCACGCCGCCACTGGCGGTGAAGTCGCGATACCACCTCCAGCCGTAGTAGGGGCGGCCGAACTGCCGCATCCAGGCGCAGAACCGCCCGTCGTGCTCGCAGAGGTTCAGGCAGCCGTACTCCTCGCAGTCTTCATAGGCGTAGGGGTCGTCGTAGAACGACTCGACATGCACCTGGCTGGGATACTGGCCCATCCACATGCCCTGTTCCGAGGGCATCATCTCCATGCCCTGCATCTGGTCGTCGTACGATCCCGGCGGCATGCCCCCCATCTCGATCGGCATCGAGCCCATCGGCATGGAATCGATCGACATCGATTCCGTGGGCATCGAGTCGATCGGCATCGCATTCGACGGGATCGTGTCGATCGTGATCGAGGGCTCGGGCTGCACTCCGGCGGGACCGACCGTCTTCGGTGCCGCGGGCTGGGGCAGCGTGGCGGCAGGGGCCGCTGCCGGCGGCGCCGCGGACGGCATCGGGGGCCGGGAAGGAGTCGCCGGCGACTGCGAGACATTCCTCATCCTGCCGGCAGCTGCACCGTCGACCGCCGCCGCCTGAGGCCCGCGACTCATGACCGAGGGCATGCCGTCGACGTTCATGGCCAGGCGATCGCCTCGCTGCCGGCCGTTGCCGGGGGTGTTCGTGCCAAACCGCGGCGCCTCGCCGCCGCCCATGGGAGGCTGCTTGGGCATTGGCCGACGGGGCGTGATTTCGGCGGCCAACAGGGGGCGGCCGCGTTCGCCCTGCGGTGCCCGGGTCAGATCGAATCCGAGTTGGGCTTCGGGGTTTGCAGGATCGCGTGGAACCCGGAACGAGCCGGCGATTCGATTCGGGCTGGTCCATTCGCCGAGGCTCGTGCCCATCGAGCCACGGAGCGGTGCAAAGTCGGCAGCGGCTCCCTGCGGCTGCTGGGCGGCGACTGGCCGCGCCGGCTCCGTGGCGCCGACCTGCTGGTCGCCCAGACGGAAGGCCCTGGCGAACCGGGTGCCGATGCCGGGGGCGGAGTTGTTCGTTGGATTCAAGGGGTCGTAGCCCGGCACCGTGGGACCGTTGACGGGCGGCACACCGGGGGGCAGAGCCACCGTTGCGGGAGGCTGGCTGGGCTGTTGTACGGTCGTTGCCTGCGATGAAGCCTTCGCGGTCGAGGCGACCGGGGCCGGCGTTGCCGGCGCGGAGGGCGGCGCCGTCGGCTGGCCCTGCGAAATGCGGTGTGGTGTCCAACGCAGCTGGCTCTGCGGCTCTGCCAACGCATCGGTCGCCTGCTGGCCAAAGCCGCTGCGTTCAGCAGCCAGGCAGGCAACCACCGCCACGACCAGACACCTCAGACGAAGCGAAACGTTCATCACCTGACCCTCCGCAAAGACCTGCTGCAGGACGTCCGTCGTCCGGCAACGGTTCTCCAATCGGAAGGGGTATCGGCATCGGAAGGATCGGAACTTCCGCCAAATTCATCCCGACTGGCAGGGGTTGCCTGATTTGCCTCGCTTCACTTGCCGCAGTCCCCCGAGTTTTCCTGGCCTGTCCTGCCCTGTCGTTTTCAGTTCAGCGCGGCGGCCAGATCTTTCTGCAGGTCGTCGAAAGCCTCGAGTCCGACGGAGAGGCGGATCAGGCCGTCGGCGATTCCAACGGCCCTTCGGGCGGCCGGCTCATAGGAGCCGTGCGACATGACGGCCGGCAGTTCGATCAGCGATTCCACCGCGCCGAGGCTCACCGCAAGCTGGAACAGGCGGGTCGATTCCACGACCCGCCTGGCCGCGTCGCAGTCCCCCGCCAGCTCGAAGCTCAGGATGCCACCGAAGCCGCCTACCATCTGGCGGGCCGCGAGCGCATGGCCCGGGTGGGAGGGGAGGCCGGGATAGAAGACGCGGGCCACGCGAGGATGGGCGGCCAGCCATTCGGCAAGGGCCAGCGCCGTCGCCGACTGGGCGCGGACGCGGAGGTCGACGGTCTTCACGCCCCGCGAGCAGAGAAACGATTCGAACGGCCCCATCACGGCCCCGGTGGCGTTTTGCACCCAGTGCAGCCGCGTGCCGAGGTCGGCATCGCGGACGACGAGCGCCCCGCCGAGCAGATCGCTGTGGCCGCCGAGATATTTGGTCGCCGAATGCATCACGATGTCGGCGCCGAGGTCGAGTGGCCGGGTGAGCACCGGTGTGGCGAGCGTCGTGTCGCAGGCGAGCAGCGCCCCGGCCGCGTGGGCGATCCCGGCGCAGCCGGCGATGTCGGTGATCGAAAGCAACGGGTTGCCCGGCGACTCGATCCAGAGCAGTTTTGTCGCCGGCGTCATCGCCGCGGCCACGGCGGCCAGGTCGCTCGTGTCAACCGCCGCGACCGAGATGCCATGCTGCGGCAGCAGCTTGTTGAACAGCCGCCAGCTGCCCCCGTAGATGTCGGTGCCGGTGACGATCCGGTCGCCCGGCGCGAGCAGTTGCGTGACGCAGTGGGTGGCGGCCATGCCGGAGGCGAACGCCAGTGCCCGGACGCCGTTGTCGAGCGAGGCGAGCGTGGTCTCGAAGCCGCGCCGGGTGGGGCTCGCCGTGCGGGCGTAGTCGTAGTCGGCCGTCATCGAGACGTCGGGCTGGACGAACGTGCTGGCGACATGGATCGGCGGCACGATCGCGCCGCTGGCGGAATCGCGGTCCTGACCGACGTGGATGGCGCGGGTGCGAAACTCCATCGGGAGAGCCTCCGAGGGGGAAAGGGAGAAACGGACCGTGCGGCCGGTCGCCGACTCAGGCGACGTCGAGCGCCCGGCCGAGGTCGGAAATCAGGTCGGCCGAGTCCTCGATGCCGAGAGCGAGGCGGATCATGTTGTCGGGAATCCGGAACGCCGCCCGCTCGGCGGGCGAATAGTTCCAGTAGCTCATCACCATCGGCTGCTCGATCAGCGACTCGACACCGCCGAGGCTGGGGCCGATCCGCGGAATTTTCACCGCATCGATCACCTTGGCCGTCTGCCGCCAGTCGGCCGGGCTGCCGTCGGCGTTGCGCAGGAGAAAGGTGACGAGTCCGCCATAGCCCCGCATCGTGCGGGCCGCCACGGCGTGGAACGGATGGCTCTCGAGGCCCGGATAGAAGACCTGCGCCACCCGCGGATGCCGTTCGAGGAACCTGGCCACGGCGAGGCCGTTGGCATTGTGACGCTCCATCCGCAGGGCGAACGTCTTCAGGCCACGCTCGAGCAGGTAGGCGTTGTGGGGCGAATTCACGCCGCCCATGATCCCGCGGAGATTGCGGACCGGTTCGAGTTTCTCCGCGGAGCCGACGACCACACCGGCGAGCAGGTCGTTGTGGCCGCCGAGATACTTGGTGGCGGAGTGGAGCACGAAGTCGACACCGGCCTCCAGCGGCCGCAGGTTGTAGGGCGTGCAGAGGGTGGCGTCGATCAATGTGAGCACTCCGCGGCGACGGCCGATGTCGGCGAACCGTTCGATGTCGACCACGCTGAGGTGCGGATTGGTCGGCGACTCGCTGACGATGAACTTCGTCCGCGGCGTGATCGCCGCCTCCATCGCCTCGTAGTCGCAGGTGGGCACCTCGCGGAAGCCGACGCCGAACCGGGTCAGGTGCTTCCGGCAGAACTCGCGGCTGCGGTGGTAGCACTCGTCGAAGAAGACGATCTCCTCGCCGGCGCTGAGGTGGGCCATGAGGAGGCCGACGAGCGCCCCCATTCCGCTGGCGAAGAGCACCGCCATCTCGCCCCCCTCGAGGGCCGCGAGTTTCCGCTCGACGACCCGCTCGCCCGGATTCCCGTAGCGGCCGTACTCCTCGCGAGGATGTTCCTCCTCGATGAAGTCGACGATCGACTGGGTGTCGCGGAAGGTGTAGGTCGAGGCTGCGAAGATCGGATCGGTGATCGAGAATCCGGGTTTCTGGCGGGCCTCGCCGGCATGCACGGAGGCCGTCGAGGGGCCGAGTCCGGCGGTCGGCAGCGGCTGTTCGGCAGGCAGTGGAACGCTCGAGGGGCCGGCCTGGTCGTGCGGTTGGGGTTTCGGCATGTGGGCTGGCCAGAGTGCAGAAAGACGGGCAAAACGGAGACTTGCGAGTCTAGTCGAGGCCCGAGGGGGCGACAATCGGAGCGGCTGGGAACTGGTGTCATAGCGATGGTCTCGACGACCCGGTGATGGCCCGGCCGCGGCCCCGGCCGCCACCTGCCTGCAGGAGCGGCCAGCAGAAGCCTGCCGGAGTTGGACGATCGTGAATGACGCTCGATAGACTTCGGGGCTTCACTCCAGTCCATTGCCAGTCATCACGATGAAACCTCGCCCGATGCGGCAGCCTGCCACAGCCACGACCATCGTCACGAGCAGGCCGCTCTGGCCGCCCCGGCGGGTCTTGATCTCGCTGGCCTCGCTGTTCTCCGCAATGCTGCTGGTGCGGGCGGGCCTGCTCGAGCCGATCGTCGGCGGGATCGTCGATGCCGCGGTCCGCAACATCATCTCGCTGATCCTTGTGTTTTCGGCGCTGATGTCGCTGCTCGTCTGGTTCATCCGCGAGAGCGGCCATTCGACGCGGCTCAAGCAGGGGATCGTCGGCGGTCTCGTCGGCCTCGTGGCCCTCGGCCTGGCGACACTGCGGATCGAGCGGGTCTCGGGCGATCTCGTGCCGGAGTTTGCCTGGCGCTGGAGTGCCTCCCGCGACCGCCGGCTGGCGGCCCCCGCGATCGGCTCCAAGCCGGCTCCGGTGCCCGAGGTTGCGGCAGCATGGCAGGCCACATCCGCCGACTTCCCTCAGTTTCTCGGGCCCGATGGCCGCTGCGGCGTCGATGCCCCGCGGCTCGATCCCGACTGGGAGGCGCGGCCACCGCGGCTCCTCTGGAGGCATCCGATCGGCGCCGGCTGGAGCGGGTTTGCAACCTTCGGTGAGCATGCCGTGACGCTCGAACAGCGGGGCGATGACGAGATCGTGTCGTCTGTCTCGCTTGCGACGGGCGAGCCAGAATGGGCGGTGCCGGTGGCGGCCCGGCACGAGACCGTACTCGGTGGCGTAGGGCCACGATCGACACCCACGATCCGGGACGGCGTCGTCTATTCGACCGGCGGCACAGGCTGGCTGCATGCGATCGACGGGGCGACGGGCCGGGTTCTCTGGAAGCTCAACGTCCTCTCAGATCTCGGCATCGACGCCGCCGCCCATGCCGCCGCCGTCGCCTGGGGGAGGGCGGGTTCGCCGCTCGTGTTCGAGGACCTGGTCGTGGTGCCTGCTGGCGGACCGAAGGCCGATGGCGGCTTTGTCTCGCTCGCGGCCTACGACCGGTCCAGTGGCGCACGTCGCTGGACGGCAGGCGACGAGCAGATCAGCTACGTCACGCCACAGCTGATGACGATCGCCGATCAGCCTGTGATCGTGAGCGTCAACGAGGCCCACGTCGTGGGCTATGAGCCGGCGACAGGCCGCCCGGTCTGGCGGTTCGACTGGCCCGGACATTCCAACTCCGACGCCAGCTGCTCACAGTCGGTCGCCGTTGCCGACGATCGCATCTTCATCTCCAAGGGCTATGGCGTGGGGGCGGCGGTGTTCGAGACTGGCGACAGGTCGGTCGTGCCGTGGACCTTCAGGGAGGTCTGGCGGCAGCCGTCGAGCCTGAAGACGAAGTTCACCAACGTCGCCCTTCACGAAGGCCATGTCTACGGACTGTCCGACGGCATTCTCGAATGTGTCCGGGTGGCCGATGGCAGCCGGCAGTGGAAGGGCGGACGTTACGGCCAGGGGCAGGTGCTACGGGTAGGCGTTTTCCTGCTCGTGCAGGCCGAGTCAGGCGAGGTGGTGCTGGTCGAGGCGTCGCCTGCGAGGCATGTCGTCCGCGGCCGATTGGCCGCGATCGAAGGCCAGACCTGGAACACGCTCTGCCTCGCGGGCCGCCGTCTGCTCGTCCGCAACGCCGAGGAGGCCGCCTGCTACGAACTGTCCGTGCAGGACGGCGGGCCATGAGCGATCTCTCCGGTCGCACCGCGCTGGTCACCGGCTCCACGAGCGGCATCGGCCGGGAGGTGGCGATCGCCCTGGCAAATGCCGGCGCCGCCGTCGCGATTCACGGCCGCTCGGCGGTCAATGCAGCCGATCTGGCGGAGATCCTCGGTCGGCAGGGACGCCACGCCGGAACCTTTCTCGCCGATCTCTCCGATGCCGAGGCGGTGACCCGGTTGATCGACAAGGTCGAGGACGGACTGCCCAATCTCGATATTCTCGTCGCGGTCGCCGGTGCCGACGTGCTCACGGGCGAGCCTGCAGCCTGGCCGTTCGAACGGAAGCTCAGGCAACTGATCGAGGTCGACGTCGTGGCCACGATCCGGCTTGCCCGGGCCCTCGGTGCGGCGATCCGCGATCACGGCGGCGGCTCGATCGTGACGATCGGCTGGGATCAGGCCGAGGTGGGCATGGAAGGGGACAGCGGCGAGCTGTTTTCAGCCACGAAGGGTGCGGTGATGGCATTCACCCGCAGCCTGGCAAGATCGTTGGCCCCGAAGGTGCGGGTCAACTGCGTGGCGCCAGGCTGGATCAAGACGGCCTGGGGCGATGGGGCCAGCGAAATCTGGCAGAAGCGGGCCGTCCGCGAGAGCATGCTCGGCCGCTGGGGCACGCCGGCCGACATCGCCGCTGCCGTGCATTGGCTCGTCTCGGCAGACGCCGCCTTCGTGACCGGTCAGGTGGTGAGCGTCAACGGCGGCTTTCGCCGGGCATGACATGCCAAGCGACCTTCCCGCACCGCAGCGACTCGACGACCGGTATGGGCCCGCGCTCGTCTCGCTCGTGAACTCCGCCTACCGGGGCGATTCAGGCCGCCAGGGCTGGACCACCGAATCCGACCTGCTCGGTGGGATCCGTCTGGGGCCTGCCGATGCAGAGGCGTTGCTCGCCGATGCCGACGTGACGATCCTCGGCATCCCAGACGGGGAATCGCCCGCCGACCAGCTGCTCGCCTGCGTCTGCCTGGAGCAGGCCCGACCGAGCGCAGCCCATCTCGGGATGCTCTCGGTCGATCCACGGTCGCAGCGTGGCGGCATCGGACGGCAGATGATCGCCGCCGCCGAAAACTGGGTCCGCCAACACTGGCTCTGGGCGGAGTGGATGGAGATGTCGGTCATCGCGGTCCGCGTCGAACTCTTGGCCTACTACGCACGGCGAGGCTACCGTCCGTCCGGCGAACGCCGTCCATTCCCCGGCTATGCAGACCCCGAGCGGTTCGGCCGTCCGAAGCGGCCCGACCTCGAGTTGGTCGTCCTGCGGAAGTCGCTCCGCTGAGCCTGCCGGATACGCCCGCACGCGTGCAGCGGAGACTCTTGCGCAGTCGCGTCGGAGAGGGCGAAGCCTCAGAACGTGACCACGCGGTCGTCGTTGCCGGTGACCGGGCCGGCCGCGGGGGTTTCGAGCTCCGGCAGGTTTGGCAGTCGACTGACGCCCGCGAGGTCGAGAAAGTTGGCAAGCAGCCGGAAGCCGTGCTCGGTGAGAATCGACTCGGGATGGAACTGAACCCCATAGAGTCGCTCGGTGGCCTGCTCGAGGGCCATGATCGTGCCCTCGTCGTCGCGGCCGGTGACGGCCATGCCCGCAGGGACCGCGGACGGATCGACGACCAGCGAATGGTAGCGACCGGCGATCATCGGGCTGGGAATGCCGGCGAAGAGGTTGCAGCCGTCGTGGTGCACCGGGCTCGTGCGGCCGTGGACAGGCTCGCGGCCACGGATGATCCGCCCACCCGCAGCCGCGGCGATCGCCTGATGCCCGAGACAGACGCCGAGAATCGGCAGCCGGCCACGAAAGGACTGCACCGCGGCCAGCGAGCAGCCCGCCTCCGCCGGCGTGCAGGGGCCCGGCGAGATCACGATCGCCGCGGGCGACATCGCCCCGATTCCGGAGACATCGATCGAGTGGCTGGAAACGACCCGGGTCTCGGCCCCGAGCATCTGGAAATAGCGGGCCAGGTTGAAGACGAAACTGTCGCGGTTGTCGAGCAGGAGGATCATCGTTCCTCCCCACGAAACGAGGCCAACACCCGCAGCATGCCCTCCGCCTTGTGGAGCGATTCGGCGTATTCTGCGGCAGGATCGCTCGCCGCGGTGATGCCGCCTCCAGCCGCGAACGTGACCGAGCCGTCGGCGACGACGAACGTGCGGATCAGCAGGTTGAAGTCGGCACTGCCGTCGAAGCCGACGTAGCCGAGCGTGCCGCAGTAGCCGCCGCGTGCCACGCCCTCGAGCGAGGTGATGATCTCGCAGGCACGGTGCTTCGGCGCGCCGGTCACGCTGCCGCCGGGTAGGGCGGCGTCGAGGGCGTCGATCGCCGTCAGGCCGGGCCTCAGCCGCCCCGCCACGATCGAGACCAGGTGCTGCACGTAGCGGTAGCGTTCGAGCCGGCAGAGCGCCTCGACGCGGACGCTCTCTGGAATGCAGACCCGGGAGAGGTCGTTGCGGACGAGGTCCACGATCATCACGTTTTCGGCTCGGTCCTTTTCGCTGCCGCCGAGATCGTCTCCGGCGAACAGATCGGCCTCCGGCTTGTCGGTCATCCGGCGGGTGCCCTTGATCGGATGCATCCGCACCGTGCCGCGGACCACCTGCAGAAGCCGCTCCGGCGACATGCTCGCGATCTGGCAGCTGCCGGCGTCGAAGTAGGCGGCGAACGGGGCGGGGTTGAGCTGCCGTGCCCGGAGGTGG
>CAMDFJ010000084.1 GCA_945897435.1 Candidatus Kuenenia stuttgartensis
TCGAACCTGCAGACTTGGTATCAGGCGTCGCGATCCCTTTGGGCCTCGCTCCGCCGCTGGACCGCCAACTTGCAATACGCCCGGCAGGACTCGAACCTGCAACCCTCGGTTCCGAAGACCGATGCTCTATCCAATTGAGCTACGGACGCCCGACTGAGCGGGTCATCGTAGCGGGTTTTGTCGCCGTGGGCAGCAGCGGCGTTTGACGGTAGCCCAGATTTGGAGGAATATCGAGGAACGGAAGTACGATATCAGGGTGAGGCGGAAGTCGGGGTTCTTCCGTTCACCGGTATCCAAGAGCCTGCCATGGGACATGTGACGCTCAGAGTGCTTCACGGCACCGATCGGGGAAGGATCTTCGACCATCTTCCCACCCCGGTGACGATCGGCCGCGAGGAGGGCAACTCGATCCAGCTCAATGACGAGCGGATCAGCCGCTACCATCTGAAGCTCCAGGAGGACAACAACAAGATCGTCCTCACCGACCTCGAGAGCACCAACGGCACGAAGGTCAACGGCGAGGACATCCAGGTCAGGATCGTCCGCGACGGCGACCTGATCTCGGTGGGCAGGTCGCTCCTGCTCGTCGGATCACACAGCGATATCGACCGCCGGATCGCCGAGATCGCCTCGAGGGTGCCATCCGGCGAAGACGGCCGCGCCCGGCAGATGGGGGAGAGGCTGCAGCGGATCGCGTCCCACGACTCGGACGTCGTCGAGGACGTTTCGGGAGTCCGCTCGCCACTGCTCCCGGGCGGACCACCGCCCCTGCCCGGCAGGCTGAGCCCGGCCCAGTCGGCGGAACTCTGCGAACTGCTCAACTACGTCCAGACCGTGCTCCGTGAGGCGACGGAGGGGGCCGTGATGCGGCCGGGAAACGAGAAGGTCGAGATCGAGTTTCCCAACTGGCAGTCGATGCTCGATCTGCAGGCCCGGCTGGCCGAGATGCTTCGGGCGATTGCCGATCCGTCCTGACGGCCCATCCGTCATCGCGAAATCTCGCCAGCATCTGCTAAAAAAGCCGTACTGCCCGATGGTGTAACGGTAGCACAAGGGATTTTGGTTCCCTTTGTCTAGGTTCGAATCCTAGTCGGGCAATTTCCCGCCCCGGCCGGCAGGTTGCATCGGCGGGACTCATTGACGATGATGCCGGACATCTGAGTCACCGCCTATTGGAGACCACAATGCAACGCTCGACCATCGCCTGCGGCCGCTGGAGACTCGCATTTCTCTGTCTCGTGATCTCGAGTCTGCCCACCGCGTCCTGGGCCGATACCGTCTATGCCCTGAGCAACAACGATGGCAGGGTGATTCGCTACGACTCGACCAACCCGGCCGGATCGGTTGTGACGCTTTCGAGCTCGGGAGCCATCGTCAGTGCCGCAGGCATGGCCATCGGGCCGGACGGGAACCTCTACATCGGGGAGAGCGGTAATTTCTCGACTGTTGCCCCTGCCATCAAACGGCTCAATCTCACGAACAACTCGCTCTCGACGGTCTACAGCTTTTCGACATTCAACGTCTTTCCCGGCGCGCTCGTTTTCAAGGGCAACGACCTGCTCGTCGGGCGGAATCCCTTCTTCGGCGACACCGGTCCTGTCGTCAAACTGTCAAATGCGACGGGTGGCTCTGTTTCCTTGTCCGATTACACGACCGGCGGCTCTCTGGCCAGCAGTCCCGGTCTGGCGTTCGGACCGGACGGATCCCTCTACGTCAGCGACCAGACGTACAGTTTTGAGATGTCTGAAGCTTCAGGACCCGTCCTGAGGTTTGATGCCTCTGGCCAATACGTCGGCGAGGTGGTCGCCGACGGCGTTGCGACCGGTCTCTCCGGGCCCACGGGCCTCGGCATCCGTGGAACGACGCTCTACACAGCGAGCATCATGAACGGCGCTGTGCTCAAAACGAATCTCCTCGACGACTCGACGACATCGTTTGGTACGACAGGCGTGCCATTCGGGGCGTCTCCTTTGGCCCTGCTCGCCGACGGCGGTCTGATCGTCGGCAGTGCCGGAGGTGCAGGAGATATCTACAGGTTCAATAGCGTCGGCCTGCTCGTCGAGACGTACAACTCCGGACTGGGCACGATCGGCGGTCTGGTCGCGGTGCCCGTGCCCGAGCCGGCATCGATCGTGACGGCCATGATCGGAGCGGCCGGAGCGATGCTCTGCCTGCGGAGGCGGGTCGGCTCGCGGTCATGAGCGGTCCGCGACGCGGTCTGACGCTCATCGAACTGCTCGTCGTCACCGCGATCATCGGTCTGCTTCTCGGGATGCTGTTGCCGGCCGTGCAAGCGGCCCGGGAGGCGGCCCGGCGGACGAGTTGCACGAACAACCTCCGACAAATATCGCTGGCCAGCATCAGCCACCAGGCGGCCCGTGGCAGACTGCCGGTTGGGGCCGAGTCGCGGCAATGGAGTGAACGTCCAGACTTTCCCCACCAATTCTTCCGCTGGTCGGTGCTGGCCCATCTGGCACCCTTTTATGAGCAGGAGCAGCTGCTCGATAGGCTCGATCTGGACGTGCCGCTCTACGTCGGCCTCACGCCAGATGCCATCGCCCCGCAGAACAAGCCGATCGTCAGGCTCTCGGTGCCGATGTTCCTCTGCCCAAGCGACCGGATGAAGCCGGTTTCGGAGTTGTTTGGACCGACGAACTATGCCGGGTGTTCCGGAAGTGGGGCCGGAGGGGGAACGCCCTTCGACGCCGACGGGCTTTTCTACATCAACTCACGGACCAGGCCGAAAAACGTCACCGATGGGTTCTCCAAGACCGTCGCGTTTTCCGAGAGCCTCCTCGGTGACGGGCCGGTGGCCGTGAGAAGTCGCACGGGCATCGACGTAGCCACCGGCTACGGATTCGCATTCACAACGCCGCTCACCGACCCGGCATGCAATCGCCCCTTCTACTACAACTTCACCGATCTGCGTGGTTTTTCCTGGGCCAACGGTGAGTATCGAACGACCCTCTACAACCATGCCCGTCGCCCGAATGACGAGACGATGGACTGCCTCGCCGCCCTGATGAGCACCACCGACCTGGCGACGATGTACGCCGGCTACGGCTGGCGGGCGGCGCGGAGCCGGCATCCGGGAGGCGTCAACGTGGCCACGGCCGACGGGGCATCCCACTTCGTGAAAGACTCGATCGACTCCACCGTCTGGAAGGCGCTCGCCACCCGGGCCGGCGGCGAG
The DNA here is from genome assembly GCA_945897435.1 of Candidatus Kuenenia stuttgartensis. Classification (GTDB taxonomy): domain Bacteria; phylum Planctomycetota; class Planctomycetia; order Pirellulales; family UBA1268; genus RGVT01. The sequence goes on from CAMDFJ010000084.1 coordinate 3,194, forward strand.
ACGGCGGGATTGTGAGTGCACTGATGACAGGCTGGAGCCTGTCCCACACCGGGCAGCGAATGCCTACTGATGACGAAGCGACTTGAGCACCTTTTTGATGTCGGCGGGGAGCGGGCTCTCGAATCGCAGGTCATCGCCGCTCAGCGGATGCACGAAGCCGAGTTCGGCGGCGTGAAGCATCACCCGCGGCGCGTTCGACGCGTCGACGACCTCGAAGTGCCGCGGCGCCGAATAGACACGCTCGCCGCAGATCGGGTGACCGATCTCCGAGAGGTGGATCCGGATCTGGTGGGTGCGGCCCGTCTCCAGCCGGCACTCGACCAGCGTGTAGTCGTCGCCGAACTGTTCGACCGGGGCGACGTGGGTCACCGCCCGCTTGCCCTCTTCGTTGCCGGAGGAGCCCCGGCGGCCGTCGCCACGATCGCGGATCAGGTTCGACTGGATCGTGCCGACTCCGACGCGGCCGACGCAGAGGGCGAGATAGCGGCGGTGGGTCGTGTGGGCCCGAAACTGCTCGGCGAGAATCCGTTCCGCGGGCACCGTGCGGGCGAATACCACGAGTCCGCTCGTCTCGCGATCGATCCGGTGGACGGCCCGCACGGGCGGCAGCCGCCGCGGCCTCTTGCCCCGGGCGGCGAATGTTCTGGCGAGGTGGGTTGCGATCGCCTCTGGCACCATCTCGTCGAGCGTCTGCTGCACCTGACGGCGGCGGGTCGGCCAGGATCGTTCCTCGGTGTGGCGGGTCGTCGTGATCCCCGTCGGCTTGTCGACCACGACCACCTGATCGTCGACATACACCACCCGCACGTCGTCGGGCTTCGGCGGCGCGGAGGCGGCCGCTTCGAGCAGCTTCACCACCTCGCCATCCTTGAGCCGCCGGGCCGCGTCGGTGCAGATGTTGCCATGGATCATCACGTGCCGAGAGCGGATCATCTTCTGCACGCGGCCCCAGCTGGCCCCGCCGAGGCGGGCGCGGAGGAACGCGGCGAGGGTCTGGCCGCGGTCGGCGGCGGTGACGTGGTGAACCTGTCCTGGAGAGGGCTTCATGACGGGAGGGTAGCACACGCGGCGGTCGGAACGCGTCCCTTGACCGGGTTTTCCACGGTTTTAGACTCTTGAAGGAGGCCTCCCTTCGGCAGCCTCCGACCAAGTTCGCTGCGTTCAATTCCCTGGGAGGACTCCCGAAAGTGCCCGGCACGTGCGTCATCGGTCTGCAATGGGGTGATGAGGCCAAGGGCAAACTCGTCGACATCCTCACGGAGGAGCACGAGATCGTCGTCCGTTACCAGGGCGGGGCGAACGCCGGGCACACCGTCGTTTCCAATGGTCAGACCTGGAAGCTTTCGCTGATCCCGAGCGGAATTCTCCGCGACGGCGTGAGCTGCGTCGTCACCGGCGGCGTGGTGCTCGACCCCGCCAGCGTGATCAAGGAGATCGACGGGCTCGAGTCTCGCGGTGTTCGCGTCGACGGCAAACTGCGGCTCAGCGACCGGGCCCATGTCGTCTTTCCCTGGCACATCGCCGAGGATCGGCTCCTCGACGGCATCGTCTCGGGTGGCGAGGCGATCGGCACCACCGGCCGCGGCATCGGCCCCTGCTACCGGGACAAGGTCGGACGATCGCTCGCGGTTCGGCTCGGCGATCTCTACCGCGACGATTTCCGCGACCGCATCGGGCACGTCGTCGATGTCAAGAAGCGGCTCTTCGCCGGCTGGGGTGCCGAGGCGGCCTCGATCGAACTCGACGCCGACGCGATCCACTCGCAATACATGCTCTACGCCCGGCGGCTCGAGCCGCTGGTCTGCGACACGACCGCCTACCTGCTCGACAGCATCGAGTCGGGCGGCCGGCTGCTGTTTGAAGGGGCCCAGGGGGCGCTGCTCGACATCGACCACGGCACCTTCCCCTACGTCACCAGCAGCAATTCTTCGGGGCTCGGCGTGGCCAGCGGCTCCGGCGTTCCCGGCCGCTGGATCGACCGTGTGATCGGTGTGGTGAAGGCCTACTCGACCCGCGTCGGCGGCGGGCCGATGCCGACCGAGCAGATCAATGCCGTCGGCGAACACCTCCGCGAGCGGGGTCGGGAGTATGGCACCGTGACGATGCGGCCGCGGCGCTGCGGCTGGTTCGATGCAGTGGCCGCCCGCTACACGGCGAGGCTCTCAGGAGTCGATGAACTGGCCGTGATGCTGCTCGACGTCCTTTCCGGCCTCGACGAGATCCGAATCTGCTCGGCCTACACGATCGACGGACGCCGGGTGGAGCACTTCCCCAGCCACGTCGACGACCTGCGGCGGGCCGAACCGGTGTATGAAACCCTTCCTGGCTGGCAGGAGGACATCTCGGCGATCCGCCGCTACGATGACCTGCCGGCGGCCGCCAGGCGGTATCTGGCACGCATCGGCGAACTGCTCGGCCGTCCGGTGTCGATCGTATCGGTCGGCCCCGATCGGGAGCAGACGATCCTCGCCGACCGGCCCGCGGTTTCGAAATCATGGCCCCGACCCCAGCATCCTGCGCCGGCGAACGCGTGACCGAGGCCAGCGTCATCGACGCGGCCCGGGGGGCCGCGTTGCCCCGTCACATCGCCATCATCATGGACGGCAACGGCCGCTGGGCCCAGCAGCGTGGCCTGCCTCGGATCGAGGGGCATCGTCAGGGCGTGGCGAGCGTCCGCCGGATCACCGAGCACTGCGCCCGGCTCGGCATCGAACAGCTCACGCTCTACTGCCTCTCGAGCGAGAACTGGCGGCGTCCGGCCGCCGAACTCGACTTCCTCATGCTTCTGCTCGAGCAGTACATGATCGAGGAGAGGGCGCTGCTGATGCGGGAGCGGATTCGGATCGCGATGATCGGCAGCCGCGAGGGACTGCCGCAGTCGACGCTCGACGCGATGGACAGAACGATCGGGCTCTGCGGCGGCAACAACGGCATGCGGCTCTGTCTGGCGGTCAATTATGGGGGTCGCGCCGAGATTGTCGCTGCCGCAAGAAGGCTCGCCCTGGAGGTGGCATCGGGCTCGATCCTGCCCGAGTCGATCGATGAGGAGGCGTTTGCGGCCCGGCTCGACACGGCCGGCATGCCCGATCCCGACCTGCTGATCCGCACCGCGGGCGAGATGCGGATCAGCAACTTCCTGCTCTGGCAGATCAGCTACGCGGAACTCTGGGTGACCGATGCCCCTTGGCCCGATTTCAGCGAGAAACACCTCGACCAGGCGATCGCCACCTTCGCCACCCGCGAGCGTCGCTTTGGAGGGCTCCCGCAATCGTGAACGGTCTTTCGGCATCATCGCGCACGGTCGTGGCGGCCCTCGTCGCGGCGACATTCGCCCTGCTTGCCTGGGCCGATGCCCGGGGGATCGGCGGGGCGATGCCGGCCTGGTGGCTGCTGCCGATCGTCGTTCTGCTCGCCATCGGCGGCGTCGGCGAACTGATCCGTCTGATGACCTCCGACGACCTCTTCCTGCCGGCCTGGATCCTCAGGCCGGCTGCGGTCGCGATCCCGATTGCCGCCGCCTTCGGGGCGGAGGCCTTTGCTGCCGCACACTCGCGGGCCTCGCCCGCTGCCGCGATCGGCTGGGCAGGCGCGACCTTCATGGCGGCGGTCCTGATCCTGTTTGTCGATGAGATCGCCGCCTACCGGTCGCGGGCCCGATCGCTCGAGCGGCTCTCGGTCTCGGTGTTCATTCTCGCCTACCTCGGCCTGCCACTGGCATTCATGGTGAGCCTGAGGCTGATCTGTCTGGAGAACCTCGGACCCGAGCAAAAGGGCCTCGCCCACCTCGGGATCGTGCCGCTCCTGAGCATGATCGCGGTGGTGAAGGGGGGAGACACCGCCGCCTATCTGGTCGGCTCGACGGTCGGTCGCCATCGGATGACGCCCTTGCTGAGCCCCGGGAAGACCTGGGAGGGTGCGGCAGCCTCCTTGGTCGGGGCGTTGGCCGCAGCCTGGCTCCTGCTGGTCGCAGCCCGGCCCGCCGGCAGCCTTCAGCCGTGGGGCGGATGGCTCGCCTACGGCCTGATCGTCGGCATTGCCGGGATGGTCGGCGACCTGGCCGAATCGCTGCTCAAGCGGGAGGCGGGTGCCAAAGACTCGGGGGGGTCCCTGGGAGGGCTCGGTGGGGTGCTCGACCTCGTCGATTCGATGCTGCTGGCCGCCCCGGTCGCCTGGCTGCTCTGGGCCGCCGGCCGGTCGTTTCCCGGCTGAAACGCGGCTCAAACACGGCTGTTTGAGCTGAAAAAACTCCGCCTTCGGGGTGTTCGGCGGGGAGCGGGTATATTTGGGGGGTCGATTTGGCACCCCTTTCATCCTTCATCCCTTCCGAGACCGTCGGCGATCGCCTTCGCCGCGGGCTCCAATGCCCCGCACGACCATCGCGGTTGTCGACTCCAAGCGGCTCCTGACGATCTTCGGGCCGCGTGACCAGCACCTGCGACGAATTCGTTCGACGCTCGGGGTCGGCGTCTCGGCCCGCGACGACGCCATCCAGATCGAAGGGGAGGAGCCGGCGGTCCTGCGGGCGACGCAGGTCTTCGAGCAGCTCGACCGGATTGCCCGCGATCAGGGCGTGGTCGTTGCCGAGGATGTCTCCAACCTTCTGGCCGTGGCGACCGGCGAGCGGCCGCAGCCCCAGCACGACCCGATCGAGGTCCAGCGTCCGGGCCGCAACGTGCAGCCCCGTTCGGAAGGGCAGGCCCACTACGTCAACGCGATCCGGGAGCACGATGTGGTGCTCTGTGCCGGACCGGCCGGCAGCGGCAAGACATTTCTCGCGGTGGCCATGGCGGTTGCAGCCCTACGGACGGAGCAGGTCCGCAAGATCGTGCTCGTGCGGCCCGCGGTCGAGGCCGGCGAGAGTCTCGGATTTCTGCCTGGCGATCTGCAGGCCAAGATCAATCCCTACCTCCGGCCCCTGCTCGACGCCCTCCGCGAAATGATGGACTACGAACTGGTCAAGCGGCTCACCGAGCAGGACGTGATCGAGATGGCGCCGCTGGCCTACATGCGCGGTCGGACACTCAACAATGCCTTCATCATCCTCGACGAAGCCCAGAATACGACCATCTCCCAGATGAAGATGTTTCTCACGCGTCTGGGGGTCGGGTCGAAGATGGTGATCTCCGGCGACACGACCCAGATCGACCTTCCGTCCAACCGTTCCAGCGGCCTCGTCGATGCGATGAACCGGCTGCAGGACGTGCCCGGATGCTGCCGGGTGCGTCTCGGCGGCAAGGACATCGTCCGGCATCCGCTCGTGCAGCGGATCGTCGACGCCTACGACGAACAGACCTGATCCAGACACCATGACCGTTCCTCCATCCTCGTATCGCCGCCGCGCCCGCCGTGGGGGCTCCGTCGAAGGTCCCCAGGGTTTCTGGTCGGCGCTGGTGGAGCGGATTTCCAGGGCCGAGGTGCTCGTCAGGCTCGGCCTCTGCCTGGCGGCATCGATCGTGATGCTGATCCTGCTTCACGGCTGGAGCGAGCCGGAGGCATTTCGCGAGGGCTCGGTGATCCCGCACGGGGTTGCTGCCCGGGTGCCTTTCGAGAAGCCGGATCCGGACCGGACCCGGGCGGCCCAGGAGAGGGCGGCGGCCCAGGTTCGCGTCGTCTACACCCAAGACAAGGCGCCGATCGTGCGGCTCCGGGACGGGCTCAAAAACCGGATCGCCGAGATTGCGGCCGCCGACAGCCTGGCCGCCGTGTCGCGGGCGGCATGGCTCGAATTCGCCCCGGATGCGGCAGCCGCCTTCGCAGCACTGCCCGTCCGCGAGCCCGGCACGCCGGGCCGCGAGCCGCCGGTCGCTCCCGAGCCACCCGAGCCCGATGCGAAGAGCAAGAAAGACACGGACAGGGCTGACAAGAAGCAGACAGAACCGCGGTCGGAGCCTGAAGCGAAGTCGGGAGAAGACGCGAAGCCCGAGTCCGATCCGAAGGCCGCCGAGAAGGCCGATGCCGGTGAGCCCGGGCCACCCGAGCCGAATCCCGTCGTGCTGGCCGGTGAGCAGGCATTTCAAAAGTTTCGGGCCAGGCTCGACACCAAGGAAAAGCAGCTCGAGTTTGACAAGGCCGTCGACCGGGCCTTCGCCGATGTCGAAAATCTCGGCGTGCTCGAAAAAATCCAGCACGGGATCGACGAGGGCAGCCAGACCGAGATCGACGTCCATCCGCTCGGCAATGCCGCCGAGCACGCCCGCGTCCAGGTGGCCGACGTCCTGCTTGGCGAGGCGAAGGTTCGCCTCAAGAGCAGGATCGAGGAGGAACTCGACGAGGGGCCGTTTGCCGACAGGGTGTTTGGCTGGATCGAAGACAAACTCTCCGGATCGCTGGAAATCGACAGGGATGCGACCGCCAAGGCGAAGGCGGAGGCCGTGGAGAAGACCCCGCAGCAGTTCGTCCGCTATGCGGAGGGCGACCTGCTGGCCTCGGCAGGCCGGCCCGTGACCGCCGACGAGATACAGCTGATTCGGCGGGAGCACGAGGAATATGTCAGGCAGCAGGATGCCCGCCAGAGGCTGCTGCGGGCGGCGTCGATGTTTGGGCTCTTCGTGGCGATGTTCGCGCTGGCCGGCTTCTACATGCACCTGCACCACCGCGAGGTGCTCGCCGACCTCGGGCACGTGTCGACACTGATCGGACTTTCGCTTGTGACGGTGATTCTCTGCACGTTCTCCTCGCACGATGCCTGGCAGGCGGAGGTCGTGCCGCTGCTGATTTTCGCGATGACCGTCGCCATCGCCTACGACGAGGATCTCGCCCTTCTTCTCGCCGCGGAAGTCGCGCTGATCGTGGTGGTCGGACTCGGCAGAGGGCTGGGCGATTACGTCACCCTCGCCTCGGCTGCCGCGGCGATGATCTTCTGGATGGGCAGACTCCGCAGCCGCAGCAAGCTGATCTACGTGGGGCTCTGGGCGGGGGCAGTGGCCCTCGCCACCCAGATCGGGGCCCACCTGCTCGAGGAGCGAACGCTCGACCGGCAGCTCCTCTTCGAGGCAGGCAGGATGGGGGTCTGGACGCTCCTGGCAGGCTTCCTGATGACGGGCCTGCTGCCGTTCATCGAACGGGCCTTCGGCGTGCTCACCGATCTCAGCCTGCTGGAGGTGGGCGACGTGGCCCATCCGTTGCTCCAGGAACTCGTCCGCCGGGCACCCGGCACCTACAACCACTCGATCAACGTGGCGAGCATCGGCGAGGCCGCAGCCGAGGCGATCGGCGCCCGCGGGCTGCTGGTCAGAGTCGGCGCCTACTTCCACGACATCGGCAAGATGCTCAAGCCGGCCTACTTCGTCGAGAACCAGGGGCAGGAGAACCGTCACGAATCGCTCGTGCCGGCAATGAGCACGCTGATCATCATCGCCCACGTCAAGGAGGGGGCGGAACTCGCCCGACAGTACAACCTCCCGCGACCGATCGTCGACCTGATCAGCGAGCACCACGGCACCACGCTGGTCGAGTATTTCTACCGGCGGGCCACCGAACGATCGCAGAACGATCCGAACGGCGGCGAGATCGACGAGCAGACCTACCGGTATCCGGGGCCGAAACCGACGACCCGGGAGTCGGCCGTGCTGATGCTCTCCGACGCGGTCGAGAGTGCCAGTCGTGCGCTGACCGAGCCGACACCGGCCCGGATCGCGAGTCTGGTGCACGAACTGGCGATGAAGCGGCTCCTCGACGGCCAATTCGACGAATGCGGCCTGACGCTCGAAGAACTCGAACTCATCGAGCAGAGCCTGGTGAAGAGCCTGACGGCGGTCTATCACGGCCGCGTCAAATACCCCGATCAGAGGACGGCCTAGTGCCCCCTCGAGAGCGGCCGCCCGAGGCGGGGATCGTCGTCGATATTTCCGACCGGCAGAGGCTGGTTCGCGTCGGACACGCATGGCTCGAGCGACTGGTGCGGAAGGTGCTGGAGAGCGAGGGGCTGAGACAGGCCGAGATCGGTCTTTCGCTCGTCGGCGACCGTGGCATTTCCCGGGTGCATGCCGAATGGCTCGGGCTGCCCGGGCCGACCGACGTGATCACGTTCGACCTCGGCGATGGCGACCTGCTTCGCGGGGACATCGTCGTCAGCGCGGAGACGGCCCGGAGGATGAGCCGGGAATTCGCGGTACCTGGCTGGACGCCCCGGCTTGAGACGGCCTATTACGTCGTCCACGGATTGCTGCACCTCTGCGGGTACGACGATCTCAGTCCGGCCGACCGCCGGGCCATGCGGCGCCGCGAACAGACCGTGCTGCGCAGGCTTGGCCTGCCGCCGGCACCCCGTGGTCGTCTCCGGCGGGAGGTGTCATGACCAGCACCGAGAGCCTCGGCCTCGAAGCCGCGATCGGGCTTCTTGTCGTGGCCAGCATCGCTGCCGTACAGGCCCGGGCGGTTCGCGGAGCCAAGCGGCATGGACTGCTCGAACTCTGCCGTCTGCGGGGCCGGCCCGAAAGGTACGACGAGATCGTGGCGGCCAGCGAGACGATTGCCTTCGTGGCGGCATCGGTCGTCGTGATCGCCGCCGCAGCGTCCACCCTGATCGCGTCGAGGCTGGTCTGGCCGACCGGGGAACGCCCCTGGTCGATCGAGGTGTCGGCAGTGTCCGGCTGGATCGGATTTGTCTGGCTGCTCCTTGTCGCGGTACCGATGCTCGTCACGAAGGTCGCGGGGCCGTGGTTCGTCGTCGCGACCTGGGGCTTGTGGCGGCCTGTCGTCAGCCTGATCAGACCGCTCGTCCAGTCGCTCGGTGCCGCCGGAACGCTCCTCGGGCGGACGCTCGGCCGGCCCGTTGCCGTCAGCCGCGAAAGCCTGCAGGAGGAACTCCGACTGGTCGTCGACGAGGCCCATCGCGAGGGGCGGCTCGAAGAGGCGGCCCGCGATATGATCGAGGGGGTGATGGAGCTCAACGAGTCGCGTGTTTCCCAGATCATGACGACCCGCACCGAGATGATCTCGATTCCACTGGCATCGACCTGGGATGAGGCTGTCCGGCTGGCATCGGAGAGCCGTCACACCCGACTCCCCGTCTGGGACCGTTCGCCCGACGACATCGTCGGCATCCTCCACACCCGCGAATTGCTGACCGCGCTGGTTGAATCGACGGCCGCGGAGGACGGTTCGGGCCCTGTCCACGATCTCCGCAGCGTGCTTCGTCCACCCTACTTCGTGCCCGAGTCGATGAGCGTCCAGAAGCTGCTGCGGGAGTTTCAGCGAACCCACACCCACATCGCCGTCGTCACCGACGAGTTTGGCGGGGTCTGCGGGCTGGTCACGATCGAGGATGCGCTCGAGGAGATCGTGGGAGAGATCGCAGACGA
>CAMDFJ010000085.1 GCA_945897435.1 Candidatus Kuenenia stuttgartensis
GGACCCCGACTGCGTGCGGAACCTCGCGACGGAGATGCCTGAGAAGGCTGCGGCCCTGCGGGACGAACTCTTCGCCGAACTGCGGCGACAGGCCGACCCTCGAATCCTCGGGCACGGCGACGTCTTCGATGCCTATCCGTCACCCAAGGCACCGTAGGCTCGAGTCCCCGCCGTCTCGCGAACGGGAACCGGCTCATGGCCAGAGAACGATTTGGCGGTGAACCCAGTCGGGACGGAGCGGAATCCGCTCAAGTTCGGTGTAGACCATCGCCGCCGGATGTACCTCCGCTTCCTCCATCGCGCGGATGTGCCGCTCAATCGGCGGCAGGCGGCCAACCCGTGGAAGAATGACAAGCCACGTCAGTGCGACGATGCCGACACACGCGGCCAACCGCAGCGGACCGTCAAGGCGGGAATGGATCACGGCTCGACAACCTTCCTGAACAGCCAGCCAAACGTGAGGCTGGCCATCGCCAGCGAGAGCGCGAGGTTCAGACACTGGCCGAGCACGTAGAGCACAAGTGGCCGGCCGCTGGCGAGATAGGGCGTGAGTTCACGGAACACCGTCTGCATCCCCATGCAGACGAAGCCGACGCAGAACAGCCAGCCACGCAGTCGCGACGTGTAGGAGAGTGTGGCACCGTCGACCCACAGTGCCGCTTCCGGTGAGCGGGTGTAGAGACATGAGCAGACGACCGATGTTGCCAAGAACCCGAGTATGAACTTGGGAAACCGGCCCCAGGCCTCGGCGGCGAGCGACGTCCGCGGCCCCCGCGATCCCGTCTCCACCCATCCCGCCCAGTAGACGGCAACAGCGAAGGCGATGATCCCGATCATCGAGTTCTGGATCATCTTCACCGTCGCAGCCACCTCGGCCGGCCGCCTGTCGCCAAGCTCCTTGCCGAGCATCTCGCCGGCTGCCACCACCGCGCCGGTGGCGTCGATCGTGCCGCCAAGCCAGGCGCCGCCGACGATTGGGTCGATCCCCGCCCACTGAATGAAGGGCGGCATCGCCACCATCATCCCCACCGTGAACAGCAGCGACAGGCCGATCGCCAGCGACAGTTCCTCCTTCTTCGCCTTGCAGGCGGCGCCGGTGGCGATTGCCGCCGAGACTCCACAGACGGACATATCGGCAGAGATCACCATGCAGAGCGACTTCGAGGGAATCTGCATCCGATAGTGGCCGAACCAGTAGGTCGCCACGAGCACGATCGGCGTCACGATCCAGCTCGTCAACAGACCCGGCAGCCCCAGCTCGAGAAGCCGGCTGAAGAGCACCTCCGCGCCAAACACCACCAGGCCGGCTTTGATGAGGAATTCCCCCTGCAGCGCCGGAGCGAGCCAGCGAGGCACGCCGACCGTGTTGCCGATGACCAGACCGACGAGGAGGGCCCAGAGGGGATACTCGAGGTTGTAATGATTGACCAGTTTCTGCGCGGCGAGCAGATAGGCGAGGCCGCCGAGAATCGCGAGCGCCGCAGCGCCCGGGAGCACATCAGCCATGCTCCTGCCACGGAGTGCCATGCCGCCGGCGAGCACGCCGACGATCCACGTCATACCGAGGAAGATCGGCATCGTCAGGGACTTTCCCTTATTGTCCGACAACGCCTGCGACGGGGAGGCGCTCCACGTCTGCGGCTTATCGATAGTCGCCGCGAGGGGATTCGGCCACCCTTTTGGAAAGGCCTTACGGCTGCCGGCATCCTCTGCTGGGCGGGCGTTCCAGCCCACGGCCAGTGCCAAGGCCACAAGCAGGCCACCGACGACGATCGCCGCGGTGTCTTCGTGGAATCCTTGGCGGCCGGAAACGGTCACGTCGCTCACCATCGATTCGATTCCAGAAAAACGTCACCCTCGATTATCGCGTTGGAGCCGCAGAGGAGTTTCCTATCCGGGCTCGAGCAGCCGCGGCCGGTATCGCCGCGGATACCGCGTGGGTCGAACCGCAGCTCATCACGTCAGTGACCGTGCCTGTTCCTCGACAAAAGCGATGTTCTTGACCATGTCCTCTTGGAGCCGCGGCGTGTCGTGCTCGAAGTCGATGGTCACCAGGGCGTGGTACCCGAGGGCGTGGATTTCCTTCAGGCAGTTTCCACAGTCGGCGGCACCCTCGCCGATGACGGTGTTGCGGCAGTCGAGGTCGCCCATGGTGAGCACGTCCTTGAGGTGGAAGCTGATCATCCGGTCACGACCTATCGTGCGAAGGCATTCGACCGGCTTGAGATCGGAGCGTGTCCATTGGCCGACGTCGCAACAGGCGCCGATATGTTTGCCACGGCCTTGCGAGTGCTCGAGCACGATGCCCGGGTGCCAGTACTCGGACTTGGTCCGCTGGTGGTTGTGCAGCGCGAGTTGCATGCCGTATTCGGCGACGAGCGGCTCCAGCATGTCGATCGAACGGGGAGGTGGCTCGGAAACGACGTAGCTGACTCCAAGGCTCTTCCAGAACTCCAGCATCTTCCGAGCCTGCTCCGGCTTTCCATTGAAATCAGCGAACACGCTGGGAAAGGCGATGCCGAGGTCATCGGCGCGGGCCTTGAGTTCCTTGCGGGCATCCTCGGGCATGTTTTCGTCGGCGTTCACGCCGGGGCGAGCGGCGTCGAGCGTGAGAATGCTCCGCGGCTCAAAGCAGCGAAGGCCGACCTTTGCCGCCATTTCGAGCCCCTCGAAGAGGGGCACGCGACGGTATGTCCAGTGCTGGACGCTGATCCGCCAACCGAGCTTCGTCGAGTGGGGAAGGCCGGGCTCGATTTGATCCGCGACCGCTGCCAAGGAAGTCGAGAAGCCGGCGGCGACGGTGTGCGCGACGAAGGTACGGCGATTCATGGATTGTTGGCTTCGGGTTTGGCAGCGAGATCGAGCGTGGTGGCGTTGAAGAACTCGATGCTCTCGGCGAGTTTGGGCATCGACTCGAACCAATCGTACGAATACTCGACCCCGATCATGGTGGGCTTGATGCCCTGACGGTGGAGTTCCTCGAAGAACTCGCGGCTCTTCCCGGCTCCCGTGCCCCAGGGCACGTCGTGGCCCTTCGGGCCGCGTTCGTGGAGATCGTGCATCTGGACCGTGAGGATGCGGTCCTTCAGGATGCGGACCGCCTCGATCGGGTCGATGCCGAGCCGAAGCCAGTAGCCGAGATCGGGAGCGGCTCCGATACGTTTACTGCGTCCTTCGCAGAGGTCTCGCACCATCTCTGGCCGCCAGAGATGCGGCGAAATGTCGGGTCCGTGGTTATGGATGCCGACATTGATGGCATATTCGTTGGCGAGCCGGTCGAGAAGGTCGAGTTGCTCGGCCTTGGGTTCGCAGATGAAAGTCTCGACACCCATTTTGTTTCCAAACTCGAAGAGCCTGCGGCAGGCGGCTTCTTCGGAAGGGATGGTCTGAGCGTAGTACACCGGCATGCGAACCCCTGCGGACTCGAGCTTCATGCGGATCTGCAGCAGTTCGTCGTCGCTGAGGTTCTGGTCGAAATTCTTCGGGATCTCCTTGCTGACCTGCTGCATGAAGCTGAGCCCACCGATGTAGGGAAGGCCGAGTTCCGCGGTCTTCTCGATCGCCTCGAAGAAGGTGTACTTGTGGAATGTGTAGGCCTCGATCCCGATGCGCCAGCCGAGTTGCTCCTGGGCACGCATGGCGGGAGTCAAAAACCCGCTGGGCGTCGTCGCGGCGGGAAGATCGCCAAGGACGAACTGCGCCGCGTCGAGATAAAAGCGAAGCATTTTCGCATCTTCGAAAACGTGCGGGCTGTGGGCGAGGGCGGAGTAAAAGACGCGGCCCTTGCCGTAATTGCGGATCCAGGCGAGGGCGTAGTCGTTGTCGGCGCGCAGGCAGGAATCGCCGGGCGGATAGGTCGAAAGATCGGTTCGATCCACGTCGATTCTCAGCAGGACGCGGACGTTCTTTCGGGAGTATGGATCGTGGAACCGGAAGATCTCGTCGGACCAGTCGTAGCTGTTTCCCTCGAAGACCCGAAGCAACGGGTGATCGCGGTCGTCGAGGGCCATCACGACCGGTTCCTGCAGGTATCCCCCACGGTGATTCGCGCCTCGCGCTCCGATCATGTGTCCGAACTCCGTCCAATCCTCCACGGGAGGCCACTGCCATTTCATGAAGGCGATGGAGGTTCCGTGGACTCCCATCAGGCCGCCACCTGCCGTGACGAACTCGAGCAGGTTCTTCCGGCGTTCGGGCTCGGACACGCAACTGCCGATGCTGTTGTTTAAAAACACGGCGTCGAATCTGCGAAGCGAATCGCGGTCGAAAAGGGCCGGATCCTCGCTGACGGTGGCTTCGAATGCACCGGTCCTTTTCCCAAACTGCTGGAAGGCCTCACTCCCCGCGAGGATTGAGGCGCGGTGGCCGTCGTATTCGAGATTGCGATTGAAAATCAGCAGTCGGCGGGGCTTCAACGGCCGGGCAGTGGCCTGGCCGGGAAGCGCTTTCTCGATGCGCAGCCGCTGCGCGGGATCCTGAACCCACGACGAGTCCGTTTCCTCCGCTCGGCACGGAGCCAGCAGGATGAGGGCGGCGGCAAAGATGGCGTGGAGAATGGGCGACCGAAGGAAGTGGCGCATGCGATGACCATGAAGAAGAACGTGGCGGTGACAAGGGGGAAGGATAGACTGACCCGCTGCAGGTCTGCAAACATCTCTCGGTCGATCCTCGCTTCTGACACTGTCGTTTGCCGTCCTGTCCCTCGATCGCCGCATGAGCCGGATCACACACTTGCCTTCCCCGATGAAATTCCTGCTCACTCTGCTACTCGCCAGCCAGCTTCATGCCGCCGAGGCTCCCATCACCATCGCTTTCTCTGGTGCGGATGGACAGTACACCGTGGAGCGTTGGAAGCAGGACTGGCCGGGCTGTGAGTTTGAGGATGGCATCAAGGAGGGCCACGTCTCACTGAGAAACCGCGATGGCATCCCGTGGCTGCGGATCAACTACGCCATCGGAGGCATCGGCCCGGAAAAAGGCGGCGCTGGCTGGCGCTGGCCCATCGGCACCCATGAGGCGGCTGAGCTGAAGTACAGCCTGCAGTTCAACGAAGACTTTGACTTCGTCAAGGGCGGCAAACTCCCCGGTCTCAGCGGCGGCCCTGAAAATGTCAGCGGCGGCAGACCATCCGATGGCGACAACGGCTTCTCCGCCAGACTCATGTGGCGGCGGGATGGCAGGGGCGAGGCCTATGTGTATCACAAGAACCAGCCCGATAAATACGGTCATAGCTTTCCCTTTCCCGATGACTTCCGCTTTCCCACAGGCAAGCCAGTGCAGGTCAGAATCGGCGTCACCATGAACACGCCGAAGGTAAAGGATGGCACACTGCGGGTCTGGATCACCCTGCCCGAGGCAGCGGAGAGACTCGTGGTCGAACAAACCGAAATGGAATGGCGGAATAACAGTGGCTTCGGTGTGGACAGTCTTTACTTCGAGACCTTCCACGGCGGCAACGACTCCAGCTGGGCCCCCTCCCGCGCCTGCTGGGCGGAGTTTGGGAAGATGGAGGTGAGCGGATGCGAACCGACTCGCCTCGACACGCCCGCCTCGGCACCCCGGCAGTAATCTGCGGTTTTCACCGCTTGGCGGAGTGAAGCGGTTGCCGAGGAGTTTCCTATCCGGGCTCAATCAGCCCGGATTGCTCAAGCAGCCGCCGGTCGCACCCCCAGACCGAGGACGTCGCGACAGTGGTGGACGCTCCTCTGGAGTTCGGCGAGCTGATACTGCTGCTCGGCCCGCTGTCGGCCGTCGCTCGCCGGCGGCGTGAACGGCTGGATCGGACGGCCTTTTTTCGCCAGCGCGAGCAGGCCGGCCAGGTCTGCGGCGCGGGCGTCGGGATACCCCCGCCAGAAGTCCCGCTCATAGATCGGGAAGGTTCGCGGAAATCCCGAGATCGTCTCGATGTGCACCGTGACCCCCGGGCAGGCCTTCTCGAAGAGGTCGAAGAAGGTGGGCAGATCGGTGCAGCCCTCGCCCATCGCCGTCCACTGCGTCGTCAGTCCGTCGGCCGATTCCCAGAGCATCGTGTCGCGGAGGCTCGTCGTGAGCACGTAGGGAGCGAGGGTTCTGAGGGCGGAGATCGGGTCTTCGAGCGTCCAGCAGGCGTTGCCCGAATCGAAGTTGACGCCCACATACTCCGGCCCGGCCGCCTCGACGAGCGTCTTCAGTTCCCGCGCCTGCATGTCGCCGGCATGGTTCTCGACGGCGATCTTCACGCCGCTGTCGATCGCCCTGCCGCGCTGGGACTTCAGCACCTCGACCGTGTCGGCGATCCGCGCCCCGATGCCGCCGTCGGAGAGCCTGTCGTCACGATTGCCGAGGATCACGCGGAACGCGGGCGACCCCAGGGCCCTCGCCATCCGAATGCCGAGCGCCAGGTGGTCCTCGGCGCAGCCCCAGTCGTGCTTGAATGTCTTGGACGACGGGCAGATGCTCCACGAGCCCAGCGCGATGGCGACGCCGCGATCCTCGCCATAGCGGCGGATGTCCACGAGCGAAGCATCGTCGTGGCGGCCCTCGAAGGGGCCGAAGTCGGTGATGAAGAGCGAGTCGCACCGCAGCTTTTCCGCATGGTCGATGAGCTGCCGCGCGTTCCACTTCATGGCCCGCACGGCAAAGTTGTCGAAGCCGAGCGGAATCCCCCGTCGGCGGACGTCGGCGGCTGCCAGGGGCGCCGCCGCGAGGGCCATGACGGCGTTGAGGAATCCGCGGCGTGATGCCTGCCATGGCGACATGAACATTCTCCGATTCAGAGCTTGGGCTTGGCGGGCATGGATGGTGGAAGGAAGTTTGGCGCGCCCGCCGGCTTCACCTTCCGGACGTAGACCTTGTCGCCGCAGGTCGCCAGAAGCGTTGTGAAGTCGGGCCCCCCGAAGCAGAGGTTTGAGATCTTGCCGTTGGGTGTCGGGATGATGCAGTTGACCCTGCCCGCCTGATCGCAGACCTGGATCCCCATCTTCGTCGCCACCCAGAGCCGGCCGTCGCGGTCGACCCGGAGCCCATCGGCGCCGCTGTCGTCGGCGGTGTCGGGCACATGGAGGTGATAGTAGCGCTGTTTATGGGCGAGCGTGCCGTCGGCATTCACCTGGTAGCTGTAGACCCAGTGCGTGCGGCTGTCGGCGACGTAGAGCAGGCTCTGATCGGGCGACAGGCAGAGCCCGTTGGAAAACTTCAGGCCGGTGTCGACGACAGTGTCGGTGAATGTGCCGTCTGCGGCTGGCTTGAGACAGTGGATTTTGCTGGGCGACTTTCCATCCCAGCCCGGCTCCGTGACGTAGACCACGCCGGCAGCGTTGACGACGACGTCGTTGCCCCGCCAGCCCTTCACGAGCGCCGTCGGCTGCTTCGTCGTATCCCAGGCAAGGATCGCGGTGTCGCCGCCACTGGCCGCCACGAGCCGGCCGTCGGGAGCGAAGCTCTGTCCGTCGCCCTTGTGCGAATCGGCGAGCCAGACCTCCGGCTTCCATTCGGGCGTGACGCGGTAGGTCTTCCCGTCGCCCACGTCGTTGAAGAAGAATTCGCCCTTGGAGTTGGCCGCCGGGCCCTCGGTGAATCTGTAGCCCTCGCCGACGAGTCGCCAGTTCTCAC
The DNA here is from genome assembly GCA_945897435.1 of Candidatus Kuenenia stuttgartensis. GTDB lineage: Bacteria > Planctomycetota > Planctomycetia > Pirellulales > UBA1268 > RGVT01. The sequence continues at coordinate 7,591 of CAMDFJ010000085.1, forward strand.
CCGGAACGAGAATCTCCTGAAGCTGCGGGCTGCCGAGTCCGGCGGTCACCGGCTTCGGCCAGTCTCGCCATAGCCATTGCATCGCGTCTGGAAACAGTTCCGTGGCGTGCTTGCCGTTGTGGCCGCCGTCGCCCCAGGCATGCCGCAGGTCATACCCGGCGAATTCCAGCGACCGCTGCATGGCCTGATTGGCCATCCACCAGTCGCCGCCGTAGATGTTGAGATCGTTCGAGCCGTCCTCCAGAAAGATCCGCAACGGCTTCGGCTCATATTTGCGAATCAGGGTCGAGTAGGCGTGGCCGCCGCGCAGGCCGACATAGGTGCCAATGCCGCTGCAGACCCGCGAGAAAGCGTCGGGCCGCTCCCAGGCCGCGGTGAAGGCGGCGATCGCCCCGCTGGAGGTGCCGCCGATCGAACGGTCGTTGCCGTTCTTTGAGAGCACGATGGCCCGCCCGTCGGCGGTCTTCTTCTTCTCGACGGCGGGGAGCAATTCATCCAGCAGAAACCGGGCGTAGTCGGGTCCGAGGCCGTCGTATTCGAAGCTGCGATTGAACCGGTCGAGCGCGGCCTCCCTGGTCGCAGGCACGACTCCCGGCTTCACAAAGACGCCGATGGTCACCGGCATCTTCTTCTCGGCGATCAGCCGGTCGAAAACCTCTGGGGCATTGAACTGGATGCCGTCCTGATTGACGTGCACGCAGGCGGGCGTCGTGCCGTCGTACTGCTTCGGCACGTAGACCGAAACCTCCCGGGTCGTGCCTGGATAGATCGTGCTCGCGTCGAACCGGAAAGAGATCATCTCCCCCTTGGGCCTGGCGGCCTCGGCAGCCTGCGGTGACCGCTTCTCGATCCGGTAGATCGCCTTGTCGGTGCGAAGGTAGATCGCCCGGTCGAGCGCCGCGGGCGTGGCCATGATCTGGCCCTCGAGCTGGTTCGTCGCCTCGAGGTTGAAGCTGCGGCCGGGCTTGATCGCGAAGGTCGCGCCATCCCGGTTGCCAACGTAGATCCGGCCATCGGCGTAGAGGGGCGACGATGAAAAATTGCCGCCCAGCCGCTCCGTCCAGAGGGCTTTGCCGGTCTTCGCATCGAGGCAGGTACCGACGCCTTTGTCGCTGACCACGTAGAGTTCGTCTCCAACCACCAGCGGCGAGGACATGTTGGGGGCACCCTTCTTCTCCCGCCAGGCGATCGTGGGAGCGGTGCTGGCATCGCCGAGTTTCACGGCGAGCAACTCGGGCTGCAGGAAGCTGGTGCTGAGGTAAAGCAGCCCGTGGGCGGTGACGGGCCGCGGTACGATCGAGAAGCCGAGCACGCCGTAGCTCATTCTCCAGAGCTCCTTCCCCGTGGCGGGGTCGTAGCCGTAGAGCCAGTCGGCTGCCGGCGAGATGAGCACCTCGCGCCCGCCGAGGTCGAGCACGATCGGCGTACCGTAGGCTTTCTTGAGCTGGGGATCGCTGCGGAGTTCGCCGCTGCGGACGGTATTCCAGGCCACCATCCCGGTGGCCGCGTCGAGGGCGACGATCGACTGCGTGTCGCTGCCGTCGCAGTGGAAGATCAGCTTGTCGTGCCAGAGCAAAGGGGTGCTTCCGGGACCGTTCTCGTGGTTGAGCCGTTGGTCACGGTTTTTCCAGACGACCTTCGCCTGCTGCGTGTCGACGCACGCGGTGCCAAAGTCGCCGAAGTGGCAGTAGAGCCGGCCGGCGGCAAGGACCGGCGACGGGGAGGCGTAGGAATTGAGCGAGTGGATCGGCTGCGGATCGGCGACGACCATCAGTTCGATGTCGTGCAGGAGTTTTCCCGAGTCGCGGTCGACGCAGAGGGCATGCAGCGACACCGGTCCGGAGACATTGAGTGGCTGACTCACCTTGACGTTCTCCAGTCGCTTCTTCTTCTCCTCCTCGGAGATCTCCGTCTCGATCGCCGTGGTCATCCAGATCTGGTTGCCATCGATCACCGGCGACGACCAGCCCCGACCGGGGAGCGGTGTCTTCCAGACGATGTTCTCGGTCTCGCTCCATGTGATCGGCAGGTCGCGGGCCGCGGCGGCGTGGCCCTGGCCATCGGGACCCCTCCACTGCGGCCATTCGGCCGCGGCCGCGACCGTGCCGAAGACGGCGGTGCTCAGCGTCGCGATCAGAAGGACGAGTCTCAGGACGGGCGCGGGGAATGTTGGCATCGTTCGACTCCTTCGTGACGGCGAACCCACAGCCTCGAGTGCCCCCCTGCGTGGAAAACAACCCGGCTGGCACCAGGTTGGTGGCAGCGCCGTCCACTTCACCCTAACATCTCGAGAGGATCAAGAAATGGGGTGAGTGTCAGCGAACTGGCGGCACTCCAATGCTTCGCGGGCGACCGGCCGGAGCGGTATCCTGTCGGGACTCTCGTCTGGCAGAGGAGATGGAACCCGTGGACACCTCGCTGATGAATGTTCTCGCTCAGGCACTGTGTTCGGCCGCGATCGCGGCCATGCTCATGCACTCCGGGTCGGCATCGGCCCAGCCCTCCCACTTCGAGGGCTTGAGCAGCCTTCCGTTCTCTGAAAACAGGCCCACGCAGGAGACCGCGCAGACCCTGCGGGACGAACTCCTGTTTCAGCGGGCGACCCAGACCTATCTCTGGGCCCTGCCGCTGGTCAACACGCTCGGCATGAAGGTCGGCTCGGAAAAGGTCTTTGGCGCCGGCTACGACATCCTTCCGGTCTGGAAGAAACGGCTCGACGCCAGGACCCTGATCACGACCCCCAACTCCGATGTCATCTATGCGATGGGCTACCTCGACCTTGGCCGAGACGGCCCGCTGGTGTTCGAGGCTCCGCCCAACCTCCAGGGCATCCTCCTCGATGCCTGGCAGCGGCCGATCCCTGTCGATGGCGGCAGGTTTTTCGGGGACGTCGGCCTACCGGGCCCCGACGCCGGCAAGGGTGGAAAATTTCTGCTGCTCCGTCCCGGCCACGAGGGGCCGGTGCCGGAGGACTGTTTCGTCTACCGTTCACCGACCAACACGGTCTTCATCTTCCTCCGCGCCTTCTATCAAGATCCGAAGAACCTCGCCCCGGCCGTCTCGCTCATCGAGCAATCGAGGATCTATCCGCTCAACGGCAGGGAAACCGCCAGACCGATGCAGTTTCCCGATGCCTCCGGCGTGCCGGTCGACATGCTGCCGATCAGCGACGGCACAGCCTTCGATGAACTCAAGAAACTGGCGGACAGCGAAGGCACCAGCCTCGCCGACTCCGATTCGCTCGGCATGCTCGCATCGATCGGCATCGCCAAGGGGCGGCCGTTCGAGCCCGACGCAAAGACGCGAAAGATCCTCGATCACGCCGCAAAGACGGCCTTCAAGATGAGCCGGGTGATCGGCTTCGAGGAGACGGTCGCCGGTCGCTCGCTGCGGATCTATCCCGACCGCCGGTGGATCAACCCGATGGCCGACGCGACGCCGCAAAACCTTGCGGGGCCCTTCGATCTTGGCTGGCGCAGGGTGGCCGGGGGCTATCTCGATCTTGATGCCCGAATCTGGTTCTTCACCAACTATTACTCCGTCAGCCCCGGCATGCTGTCGCAGACGCCGGGCAGGGGCGCCAAATACATGATCGTCTTCGTCGACAGCCAGGGGGCGAACCTCTCGGGCGGCAGCAGCTACCGCCTCCGTCTGCCAGCAGACGTCCCGGCCGCCAACTTCTGGTCGCTGACGCTCTACGAAGCCGAAAACGGCTCGGGGCTCGCCAACGGCCAGCCGTTTCCGTCGCTCGGTTCACGCGACATGCCGGCGCACAATTCCGACGGCAGCACCGACCTCCACCTCGGGCCCACGGTTCCCGCCGGCAAGGATCACAACTGGCTCGCGACCGTGCCGGGCAAGGGGTATTTCGCCATACTCCGGCTCTACGGGCCGACCGAAGCCGCCATCGACAAGAGCTGGAAGCCCGGCGACATAGAGAAGGTGCAGTGAACGTGCGCGAACAGTTTTCAGAGCCCCACCGCAGGAAGGCAATCATGACGACCACTTCCAGAGGACTCGCCTTCGCCGCCACATTCCTGACCGCGCTCGCGGTCCCCACGGCAGAGGCGCAACTCCTGCCCACCACCGGGAGCATCGCCTCCCGACTCGGCCCGCTCGAACTGGTGAACGGCTACCCCACAGATGCCACCGTCGAGAAACTTTACGACGACATCGACTTCCAGCGGGCCTGCCAGGCCTACCTCTGGGCCCTGCCGCTGATGGCGATGCAGCAATGGCAGAGCGAGCATCTGACAAAGTTCGGCGCCGGCCGGCTCGACTACGTCGACTACCTCACCTTCGAGGACAAACTCGGCCTCCTCACGGCCAACGCCACGACGCCCTACATCATGGCGTTTCCGAATCTCGAGGAGACCGGCCCGCTGGTGTTCGAGGTTCCCGCCGGCCCCACCGCGGGCGGCTTCACCGATTTCTGGCAGCGGCCGATCACCGATTCCGGCCAGACGGGGCCCGACAATGGTGCCGGCGGCAAGTATCTGATCCTCGGTCCCGACGACCCGGAGATGAAGCCGGAAGGCTTGTCCGTCTACCGCTCGCCCACGGTCAACGTTTTTTCCGCCCATCGCGTGCTCGATCCCGATCCGGCCAAGGCCAGGCGGCTCATCGATGGATTGAAGATCTATCCCTACAGCCGGCGGGAAAATCCAGCCCCCACCCGCCACGTCTCGCCGGCGGGCCGGCCGTGGAGTGGCGAGCAGCCGCGGGGTCTCGCCTACTGGGAAGGCCTCGCGAAGATCATCGAGGAGGAACCGATCCACGAACGCGACCGAATGATGATGGGAATGCTGCAGCCGCTGG
>CAMDFJ010000086.1 GCA_945897435.1 Candidatus Kuenenia stuttgartensis
TGCATCGGGAGGGGTTGCCCGTGCCCCGAGAGCCGGGCTCGGCGGCAAGCGCAGCCATGGATGGCGAAGCGCAGCCGGCGTGCAGAGAGCGGAGGCCAGGATGGCCGCAGCGAACGTCCGGCGATGGGGCATGGGCAACCCCGACCCACCCAAGACGCCGATGCTCCAGAACATGACAGGCTGAAGCCTGTCCCACTCAGGCAGAACATGACAGGCTGAAGCCTGTCCCACATCGGGCAGCGTCATGCCCGGAGGGCAAGGACCCTCAGAAACTGCATGTTCCGAAGCTAGTTGAGGCTGAAGTCTGGCGGAAACGTCCGCTGTGGGCCGGATGCTGGGCGCCCCTCGATCGCCTCCAGCAGGAGTTCGGCGCGGCGAAACACGTCGCACTCGGCGAGCAGCCGCAGCTTCCAGTCGAGGCTCAGGTCGATCGTGTAGGAGACGATGTCGGCAAGCATGCCAAGGGTGATCTGCGCACCGAGCAGTTGATCGAGCTGCTCGTAGGCGTCCGGGATCTTGGGCATGGCCCGCTTGAAGGCGGCCAGCAGTTCCTTCTGCAGGCGGTCGGCCGTTCCAACGGCGGCGTCGACAGGAACGATGTCTTCGAGAATCTCCGACTCGATCACGCGAAACATCTTCTTCGGCGGCAGTTCGCGGACGAGCCGCAGCCGTCTGACACCGAGCAGCAGCACGTTGTAGGTGCCCTCGGGCGTCCGCTGGTGGGTCGCCACCCGGCAGAGGCAGGCCGTCGATCGCAACGTCGGACGCCCCTCGTATTCCTGCTCCCAGCCCGGGGCCAGCAGGCCGAGGGCGATCAACCTGTCGTCCTCCACCGCCTCCTCGAGCATGGCCCGATAGCGGGGCTCGAAGATGTGCATCGCCTGCATCACGTGGGGAAACATCACCAGGTTTGGGAGCGGGAACACCCGCGCGACTCCGGAAAACCTGTCCGGCGAAAAGGAAAGCGATTCGTCAGCCATGGTGTGGTGTCCTCAAATCCGGCCCTGGGCAGCCGACGCCTGATCAGACTGCCGGAAGCTCATGCGACCGGCGGATCGAGATGGATCTCGGGCAGGAGTTCGGGATCGAGTTGGATCGACGGAAAATCCTCCGTGCTCGCGGCAACCTCGGCCAGACATGTGTCGAAGGAAGCCAGAAACCCGACGACGTCGAGCCCCAGATGACGCGGGCCGTAGGGCTCGAGATACCCATGCACGCTGCGATGCAGTTTCCGGGCCCCGCGGATGTTTCCGTTGCCGAAATGATAGAGGGCCACCGCCGCCTGGATGAGTCCCTGATAGAACTTTCTGGAAGGCCCCCGGTATTCCGTCCAGAGTTCCTCCCAGACCTCATGACTCTCGTAGTAGTCACATTCATTGAACTTCTCGATGCCCTGCAGGTAGAGCGGGTCGTAGGGCGTCGAATCGGCGTCGTCCATGGCGGGCATCCCTCGAGCGAGCAACCCCCCTTCCCGTCGAACTGGAGCACGGAGGCGTTGGGGAGGAGATGGTGAATCGTAGCAGGCCGAGCAGATCAGCCGAACCGGCGGGGGCGGGCCGCAGACCGAGGGAATCGGCGGCGGCCCGGGCAATCCGGGCGGCGTCCATCGCAAACCGGCTGGAGAAGGCCTTTCCAGAGGCAGTCTGCTCGCTCGATTTCACCAGCCCGTTCCAACTGCTGATCGCCACGATCCTCTCAGCCCAGTGCACGGACAAGCGGGTCAACATGGTCACCGGCGATCTGTTCAGTCGCTGGCCCACGGCCGAGGCACTGGCAGGGGCCCAGCCGGCGGACCTCGAGCGGGTGATCCGCAGCACCGGCTTCTACCGGGCCAAGGCGAAGAACATCCTCGGCTGCTGCAGGGCGCTCGTGGAACGATACGGTGGAGAGGTGCCGGTCTCGATGCCAGACCTTGTCACACTTCCGGGTGTCGGTCGGAAGACCGCCAACGTCGTCCTCGGCAGCGGATTCGGGATCGCCGAGGGCGTGGTGGTCGACACGCACGTCGGCAGGATCTCCCGTCGGCTCGGACTGACGCGGCAGCAGGACGCCGTGCGGGCGGAGCGAGACCTCATCAAGGCCCTGCCGGCCGAGCACTGGATCGGTTTCAGCCACCGGCTGATAGAACTCGGCCGAGGCGCGTGTGCGGCCCGACGGCCCGACTGCGGTCGCTGCCCGCTCGCCGATCTGTGTCCACGCGTCGGCGTCGTTCCGGCGGGTACAAAACGACGCGCCTGACAGACCCGGGACAAACGCGTACAATCCCCGATCGCGTCGGTCACCCGCCTCGTCCGCCACCGCCTCGGGAACGACCCATGATCCTCTCCGGCAACGAGATCCGGCAGCAGCTCGGCAGCAACATCATCATCGATCCGTTCGACGAGCGGAAGCTGAATCCCAACAGCTACAACCTCTCGCTCCACGATGAACTGCTCGTCTACGAGGAGGTGGTGCTCGACATGCGGAAGAGCAACCGTGTCGAGCGGGTGCATGTGCCATCCGAAGGCCTCGTGCTGACCCCAAATCAGCTCTACCTCGGCAGAACTGTCGAGCGGACCGAAACCCACAACCTCGTGCCGATGATCGAAGGACGCAGTTCCATCGGCCGCCTGGGCCTGTTCGTTCACGTCACGGCCGGATTCGGCGACGTCGGCTTCTGCGGATACTGGACGCTGGAGATGTTTGCCGTGCAGCCGGTCAAGATCTACCCGGGGGTCTCGATCTGCCAGCTGTTCTTCCATCAGATCATGGGCGACATCACCGAATACGCGAGCGACAAGTATCAGGACAACCACGACATCCAGCCGAGCATGCTGTTTCGCGAGCTCAACGGCGAGGAGCCGGCGCAGCAGATGCACCTGGAGTTCGACGCCGAAAGTCTCGGCAAGCGTCGCACCCCCAGCCAGGCGAGATAGCGACCGATGGTTTCCAAACTGCTGGCCTGGCTCTCGCTCGCGACGGCTGTGGTGTTTGCGATCCTCGCCCTGGTTGTCATCTTCGGCGGAGGATCGCTGCTGACCATGGCCCCGATGCTGATCCTCTGGATCGGCCTGCCGCTGCTTGCTGTCTCGATCCTGCTGGCGTTGGGGCTGCTCGTGACCGGCATCTTCCAGAGTTGACCAGGGGGCCGACCGTCGGCTGCCGTTCCCTGCCGTTTCCATTCCTGAGTCGGTCTTCATTCACACCCCAGAAAGGTCTTTCCCAGTGCTTCGCACCCACACCTGCGGTCAGCTTCGGCCCGCGAACCTCGGCGACAAGGTGACGCTCTGCGGCTGGGTCGATCGCGTCCGCGACCACAAGGGAGTGATCTTCATCGACCTGCGCGACCGCTGGGGCCGGACCCAGGTGGTGATCGGTCCGGAGAGCGGTGCCGAGACGGTCGCCTCGGCACGGCTGGTGCGGCCGGAATGGGTGCTGCGGATCGCTGGTGTCGTCGGCGCCAGGCCCGAGGGCACGACCAATCCAAAACTCTCGACCGGCGAGATCGAGGTTGCCTGCACGGTGCTCGACGTGCTCAACGAGGCCGAAACCCCGGTCTTCCAGCCGGGTGCCGCCGACCTCCCTGGGGAGGAGGTGCGGCTCGCCCACCGCTGGCTCGACCTGCGCCGGCCGGCGATGCAGGAGAACATGTTTCTCCGCAGCCGGATCGTGAAGATCATGCGGGACCACTTCGACGAGCTCGGTTTCATCGACGTTGAAACTCCGATGCTCGGCCGCAGCACGCCCGAGGGCGCCCGCGACTACCTCGTACCCAGCCGGCTCGACCATGGCGCCTTCTTCGCCCTGCCCCAGTCGCCGCAGCTCTACAAGCAGCTGCTGATGATGGCGGGTTTCGACCGCTATGTGCAGGTTGCCAAGTGCTTCCGCGACGAGGACCTGCGGGCCGACCGGCAGCCGGAGTTCACCCAACTCGACGTCGAGATGTCGTTCGTCGAGGCGGATGACGTGATCGGCGTGATCGAGGGGCTGGTGAAGCGGACCGCCCGCGAGATCCTCGGCCTCGACGTGCCGCTGCCGCTTCCGAGGCTCGGCTGGGACGAGTGCATGGAGCGATTCGGGCACGATGCCCCCGACCTCCGCTACGGCCTCGAGATCACCGACCTCACGGCGATCGCCGGGGAGAGCGACTTCCGGGTGTTTCGCGCCGCCGTCGAGTCGGCGGGCCGGGTCCGCGGGATCCGGGTGCCTGGTGCCGCGGCCCGTTTCTCCCGGAAGGATCTCGACGAGCTCACCGCCGTCGCGGTCGAAGGTGGCGCCAAGGGCCTCGTCTGGCTCAAGGTCGAGGAGAATGGCGAATGGTCGGGGCCGGTTGCCAAGAATCTCGGCGGCATCGCGGCCGCACTGCGGGAGAAACTCGGGGCCCAGCAGGGAGACCTGGCGCTGATCGTGGCCGACTCCTTCGATGTGACCTGCAAGGCGTTGCACATGCTCCGAAAACGGCTCGGCGCGACGCTCGGCCTCTACGATCCGAATGCAATGCACTTCTCCTGGGTCGTCGACTTCCCGATGTTCGCCCGCGACACCGAGTCGGGCGGCTGGGCCTCGATGCACCACCCCTTCACCGCCCCGCGGCCGGGCGACATCGACCTGCTCGACAGCGATCCGGCGGCCTGCCGGGCCGTGGCCTACGATCTGGTGATCAATGGCTCCGAGGCGGGGGGCGGCACGATCCGGATCCACGACGGAGCCACGCAGGAGAAGGTCTTCTCGCTCCTGGGAATATCGGCCGAAATCGCCCGGGAACGGTTCGGTTTTCTGCTCGACGCCCTCAAGAGCGGCGCCCCGCCCCACGGTGGCATCGCCCTGGGAATCGATCGCTGGGTCATGCTCTTCGGCCGACTCGACAGCATCCGCGACGTGATCGCCTTCCCCAAGACACAGAAGGCCAGCGACCTGATGACGGGCGCCCCCTCGCCTGTCGAGACGAAGCAGCTCGTGGAACTCGGCGTCCGCGTCGTGGTGCCGCCAAAACCGGAGACCGATAGAAAAGACTAGCGTGCAGAGGCATCGCCGGACGCGATGCCAGAGGCCGACACGGCAAACGAGGCCATGGATGGCTTGTTTTGCGATACAGAAAGGGCGACTAGCTCAATTGGTCAGAGCACCTCGTTTACACCGAGGGGGTTGGGGGTTCGAGTCCCTCGTCGCCCACTTCCACAGCCGGCAGCGAGTTCCATCATTGGCGGATTGATCGCTGCCCTCACCTCTGGGCGGGTGGCTTCTCATTACAGCTTGCCAATCGCGGACAGACTAGAAACAAAAACCTCCTCTCCGCCCCCAACGCCTCTGTCCTATGTGGGACAGGCTCGGCCGGTTCAAAAGCACTCGTTGCGAACCTCCTGGATCACCAGCTCCTTGAGCCGCTGGATGGCCTGCTTCTCCTGGGCCTTGGCGTCCTGCCAGAACTGCTTCAATTCCTCGCGCCACTCCGCGTTGGCGATGTACTGATCGTACCGCCAAAGGGAGTCGAGGCGACGGCTGAGTTCGTGGATCAGGTCGTGGTCGTGGTCGGTGCACCCACAGCTCTCGCCCAGATGACAGAGTTCTTTTTCGGCGGCTAGATACATGGTCGTGGTCCTCAGTAAGGATCGATGCAATTCCGGGCACTCGCCCGCACATGGCGAAACGATCGATCGGCCCGATCTGTACGGCAAGCCCATGGCGGGTCGGCTTTGACCTGCCGCGGCCGGGCAGCCGGACACTTTCTCCAACCGGCATTGCCCGCCGGATCGCTCACGGACCGCGGCTCTCTGGCGGCCGCCGCGGCTTGGCATTCACGCCGCGGGACGTAAGATGCGTTTGGGAGACTACCCGCGTCATCTACGGTCCATTCGGATGAACCCCCGTCAGGCCGAACAGGCTTCAGCCGAGAGGCCCACCGCCACGGTGTTTGAGTCGTTCGATGGCTGGGCCCAACTGCTCCGCCAGACGGAGGCCCAGCCCCCGGCCCCGAGCCAGCAGCCAGAGGTTGCCGGCCCCCCTGAGGCGACGGCGTTCAGGCCTGTCGTTCGAAGGCAGATGGCCATCCTGCACATCATCGATGACGGCCGCGACGACGGCGAGACAGTTCGCATTCGCGGCGACGGGGTCTCGATCGGCCGCAGCGACGGGGAGATCCTGATTCCACACGACATCTCGATGGCGCCGATGCACGCCCGGATCGACCGGCTTCCCGAGGGCGGCTGGCTGCTGACGGATCTGGACAGCGGCAACGACCGTGGCACCTTCGTGCGGGTGCTGACCGCCAAACTCCGTCACGGCTCCGTGTTTCAGGTCGGAATGACGCGGCTCCGGTTCGATCTCGGCAACCCCGCCGCTCCGCGTCTGATTGAACTGTCCGCTGAGGGGATCGCCAGGGAGCTCGATTGCCCCGCACCGCACTCCACGATCGGCCGCGCCGGCTGCGGCGCGAGGATCACGATCGACGACGCCTTCGTGAGCCCGCTGCATGCCGAACTGCATCAGACTCCGACGGGATGGAAGATCGAGAACCGCGGCCTCAATGGCCTCTGGGTGCGGATCGATGCCCCCATCAAACTCGGCGGGCCTTCACAGTTTCAATGCGGCGAACAGCGGTTTGTATTTGTACCGCTGGCAGACTGAGGCGGCGGCGATTCCCATCCGGCCCGGGAACGGCTCACTCGAGCAGCCAGTCCGGAAGGCGGCGGACGCGGCCCTCGCGATCGACGCAGACCACCGTGGTCGAACCGCTGGCGATGATCGTTGTGTCGCGGATCACCTCGTAGTTGTGCTCGATGCTCGCGCCGCCGATCTTTTCGACGTAGGTCCGCACGAGGAGCAGGTCGTCGTACTCCGCGGCCGCCCGGTAGCGGCAATTGGCCTCGGCGACCACGAGAAACAGCCCCGCATCCTCGAACTCCCGGTAGGTCGCCCCTCTGGCCCTGAGCATCTCCGTCCGGGCGACTTCGAAGTAGGTGAGGAAGTTGGCATGGTGAACCCGACGCTGGCCGTCGGTCTCCTGATAGCGGACACGGATCTGGGTTTCGTGCGAGGCGAGCGGCATGGCCGAGCTCCGGGCAAATGACTGCTGGCAATTCTGCGGGCTTCGTTGACCCACTGCTGGCAGAGACTTTATTCTTTGCAATGGAGTCCGGGCAGAGGGTTATCCTCTGCCCCGCCTGCCACTGCATGCCAGCCCCGATGCAGCTGCCCCGAGCCCGAACCTGGAGTGGTCGACGTGAGCATTGACGACGAAGGAGAGGGAGGTGGCATCGGCTTCGCCACGGCCCGGGGCCGCAACTGGCCGACGCTCCGGCAGTTCACCGTGTTTCTCGAGAACCGTGTCGGACAGCTGCTCGAGGTGGTTCGACGGTTCGATGGTTCAAAGGTCCGGATCGTGGCCCTCTCGATCACCGATTCCGGCGAGTGTGCATTCGTCAGGTTTCTGCTCAGCCATCCGGAACAGGGGCAGGAAATCCTCGAACGGGCGGGCCTCGCACTGATCGAAAGCGACCTCATCGGCGTCGAGCTTCCAGATGGGGAGCAGCCGCTGCTGAGAATCTGCACGGCGTTGCTGCAGGCCGAGGTGAACATCATCCAGGCCTATCCGATCCTCGTCCGCCCGCGGGGGCGGCCCGCCGTGGCCCTGATGGTGGACAACACCGAGATGGGCCTCGAGACCCTCGGGACCAAGGGATTCAGGATGATCACCGAGGGCGATCTGGGCGAGGAAGGGTAGCGTCGCCGCTATTCGAACATGCCGTCTGGCAGGCCTTCGACCTGGCGCACGACGATCTTCTGGATCGAGTCCCAGGCGACGGCGGTGAGCGTGACCGTGCCGTCTGCGGCCTGACTGGCGAACAGGCCGTGCGTCCCGCGAGACCAGTCCGCCTCGTACCACTCCGGCAGGATCACACTTCCCCCGGCGATGTGGAGCTCGACGACGCCTCCGTGATCCCTCTCGTCCCAGAGGCGGGCCACGAGCTGGGCGGTGGGATTCTCAGCCCCGTCGACTTCCGCCAGATCGGCGTATGTTTTCTGATCGGGATTTGCCAGCACTCCGCCCACGCCACTCTGCTCGGCGGCGGATTCCTGGGCGGCGAACACCTGATTCTGTTCGGCCGCGAGCGTTCCTGTCGTCGCCGGCTCGTCGGAGCTGTCGAACAGATCGGCGAAGGGATCGGGCTTGGCGGCCGGGGCCTGGGCTCCGGGCCCGCCTGCAGGCACGGATCCGGCGGACTTCAGTGCCGGGATCACGACGGCAATACCGCACTTCGAACAGGCTCCACGCTTGCCGGCGAGCGTCGCCGGGACGTCGATTCGATGGCCGTTTGCGCAGCGAAATGTGATCGATTCGCTGACGGCTTTGGGATGTGGTTTCGACACGTCTCTTGAATCCCTGCTGGTCTGGCTTCAACGCTGCGGCGGCCTCAGGGCGACCGTTCTCAGTCTACCCGCCGGACGGAAGACTGCTCCATGACCGTGATCCCTGACCCGCTCCTGCCGGCCCGCCGCTTGACGCCGGCCTGCCGGCTTCTGACACTGCCCGGATGCCGATCCAAGTCGTCTGCCCAGGGTGCAAAAGCCGCTTCACGGTGAGCGATCAGTTCGCCGGCCGTACGGGCCCCTGCCCGAAGTGCAAGAAACCGCTCTCGATTCCCAAGCCGGCCGTACAGGCGGTCACGATCCACGAACCGGAGGCACCCGTCGCCTCGTCGACGGGCACTGGCCGGATGCCCACCGCTCCGATCGCGAGGCGCGACAGGCCGGTTTCCAATCTACGGATTGCGATCAGCATCGCGGGCTTCGTCGCCGCCGTGGTGGCCGCGATCGCCGTCCGCATCGTCTTCGGGCCCGGCCAGTCGCCGACGTGGCTGCTGGCAACCAGCGCATTTTTGCTGGCCCTGCCCTGCGCGATCGTCGGCTACGACATCGTGCGAAACCGGGATCTCGACCCCTACCGCGGCCGCGGTCTCCTGCTTCGCGGTCTGATCTGCGCCGTCGTCTATGCGGCGCTCTGGGGAGTCCGCGGCATGCTGCCGCCCGACATGACGACCGAGATGTGGCCCTGGCTCTATATCGCACCGATTTTCTTCGGTGCCGGCTCATTGGCGGCCCTGGCCAGTTTCGACCTCGACTGGGGGACCGGCGTCGCCCACTATTCTCTCTATGTGCTGATCACGGCACTGCTCCGCTGGATCGCCGGCTTCCCTCCCGTCTGAGCGGGCCGACGACGGCGATTCGAAAGAGCAGGACGACACCATGCCATTCGACCGGTTGCCGGAACTGATCGCCCTCGACCGTGGTGGACCGGGAATCCGCATTCCACCGGACGTGACGGTTCCGGTCACGCCCCGGGTCGCCAGCCTGATCGACAGCGCCTGCTTCCGAAGGCTGACGCGGATCTCCCAGCTCGGACTTGTCGCCGAAATCTACCCTGCAGCCCGCCACACAAGATTCGAGCATTCGCTGGGCGTCTATCGGCTGGCGCTCGAGTTTCTCGGACGTCTGCGACATGAGCCGCGTTTCAGGGCTGAAGTCGCTGAGGAAGATGCGGCCGCGTTTGTCGTCGCGGCGCTGGTGCACGACATCGGCCACTGGCCCTACTGCCACCCGATCGAGGACATGGGGCTGCCCGAACTGCCCAGGCACGAAGCCTCCGTGGGGAGGCTCCTCGAGGAAGACGAGATCGGGACGGTGCTCCGGGAACAATGGCGGCAGAAGCCCGGGCGAATAGCGGCGTTGATCGAGGGCTCGGCGGAGGATCCGGCCGGCCGAATGCTCCACTCGCTCCTCTCGGGGCCGATCGACGTCGACAAGATGGACTATCTGGCCCGGGACAGCCTGCATGCGGGCGTGCCCTACGGCCGGCACTTCGATCGCGAACGACTGCTCTCGAGTCTCTGCATCGACGAGACGGGACGGGCGCTGGCGATCGATGAAAAGGGACGGACGGCGGCCGAAATGATGGTCTTCGCCCGCTATGTGATGTTCAGCGAGGTGTATTGGCACCATGCCGTGCGGGCGGCCACGGCAATGCTGCAGCGGGCGGTCTGGGTGACGCGGTCCACGATCGCCCCGGAAACGCTGATGCGGATGGACGATGCGGCCTTCGCAAACTGGCTCGTCGAGGCGTCGCGGGGCGGCCCAGCCGCGGAACTGGTCGACGGGCTCTTTGGTTCGACGAGGCGACTGCTGAAGCGGGCCGCCACGTTCGATGCGGCCCACCATCCAGCGATCCATTCGCTCTTCGCCGGCCGCGACTACGCGGAGATGGCGGCGTTTTCAGATCGGCTCGCCGACTCGCTCAGCCGCCACCTCGGCATCGACATCCCCGCCGCCATGCTTCTGATCGACGCGCCACCGGCCGCAAAGGAGGTGGAGTTTCGGCTTCAGGTTCGCGAGCGTGGGGGGCATGCGGCCGGAGCCCCGCACCGCTGGCGGCCGCTCGCCGAGGTGTCTCCGGTCGTCCGCAGCCTTGCCCACGAGCAGTTCGACAGTCTCGTCAAGCGGGTTCGGGTTTTCGCCCCGGCCCAGGTCGCATCCGCCATCAGCGGCTGGCATGACTTCGAATCGCTGATGCTCGACCTGGCATCCCAGGCCGGCTTCCGGCGGCTCTAACGACCCTGTCCGGCCCCAGCGGCATCGGGAAACACGAGAGGGGCATCGGCCGGGGCAGTGCCAGCCGTTGGGCGGATCGCGTCGGGTTTTCGGACGAGAACACTGACCGTGCCATCGGCGGCGACAGGGGCCTCAGACGTCGCCGACGACTGCGGTTGCGATGACGCCAGAGCCTGTGGCGGGCTCTTCTGCTTTGGCTGTTCCGTCGGCTTCGGCTGGGATTCCTTTGCAGAGGGCGAACGCCCCGCAGCAGACTCTTCGTATCCAGCTTGCCGGACGGCTTCAGCCGGGGCGTTCTTCTGCACCGGCTGGACTGCCTGGGCCTGCGGGCGAACAGGTTCTGGAACGGGCGCCAATTGCCTCGCCGCTACCGGCGGCCGGGCTGGAGCCGTGGATCCCATTCTCCGCATTGCCCGCCGCTCAGCCCGATAAAACCGGGGCGGCACCGCCTCGGCGATCGGCGGCAGCAGGCAGGCACAACCGATCGCCCCAATGATCAGGCAACAGGCCTTGCGACGGCCCTGGATCACGGCCCCGGAGACGTTCATGCTGAATTCCTTTTCGTGGCAAAGCTCGAAAGATCGCAGTTATTTGACGACCGCACCACCCGGTAGTTTGCCCTGCTTGATGAGGTCGCCGAACTTCGGGGCGTCGGCCTTGGTGGCGTCGCTCGACATGGCAGCCACTTCCTCGAGCGCCTTGCGAATCTTCTCGACGTTCTTGGCGTCTTCCTTCTTGTCGAGCAGTTTGGCGAGGGCCTCGCCGTAGGCGTTGCGTTCCTTCTTGCTGGCCGGCATGTGGCAGACGTTGCACTTGGCCGCTTCGACCTCGGCCACGAGCGCCTTCTCGTTGGCGTCGCTGCTGTCGGGCTTGACGTAGACAGCCTTGAATTCCTCGAAGAACTGCTTGATCGCGTAGGCCGGACGGGCGGACATGCCGGTCCCACATGCCACCACAAGCCCTGCCACAACCGCGATGCTGTTGCGTCCGAACATACTGTGCACTCCCTGCTTTCGAATGAGAAATAAGGCTGCCGCGAAGTGAGAATTTCCGCTGACTCAACTCAGCGATCATAGAATAGAGCCGTTTGCCGAATGCCGTGTCAAGAAATCGTCCCGGGGGAGATCTGGGCCGGCTGGGCCCCAACAGACCGTCCATTCCATTGAATGCCGGCTGCCGGCCGCGTCTCAGGCCCGCTGCCGTCACCTGGCCGCCGGCGTTTCGGCTGCCGCTCCGCCCCTTCTGTCTGCATCTCCCATGCTGGCGGGCCAGCCTTCAAGATCGCCGCTGATTCGGGACGAATGCACGAGCGGCTGCGGGGCCGCAGCAAAGTCCATTTCCACACGCTCGGTCGCCGAGTCGATCCGGCGAAAGACGACGCTCCCCTCGTAGCGACTTTTGGCGTCGAGCCATTCGATCATGCCCCGGTATTGATCCGCCTCGTCGACCCCAGCCTGGAGGAGCAGCGGACTTCCGACCGGAACGGCAAACCGGCATTCCTCGGCAAAGCACCGCAACAGCGGGGCGGACGGGCGATCTGACGAGTCGAGCAGGCAGGCGAAGCCCTCTCCGCAGGCGATCGTCGCCTTGCTGAGCGAGAGGCGAATCTCCAGTCTTCCCGTCTCCGCCCCTTCCGCGACGAGGAACCGCCGTGGCGTGACG
>CAMDFJ010000087.1 GCA_945897435.1 Candidatus Kuenenia stuttgartensis
CTGGAGGAGACCCGTCAGGCCGACCTCCTGCTCCACGTCGCAGACGCATCGAGCCCGCTCGCCGAGGCGCAGATTGCTGCGGTCCGCGGCGTGCTCTCCGAACTCGGCGTCGACGAAAAGGACACGCTTCTCGTTCTCAACAAGATCGACGCCGTCGCCGACCAGGTCTCGAGAGACCGCCTGCTCTCCCGATACCCGCATGCCGTCGTTGTCTCGGCCCGCAGTGGAATCGGTCTGCCGCAACTGGCACGGACGGTGAGCGAGTGTCTCGGCCGCGGTTTTCGCGACATCGACGTCGAGACCGACCCCGGCAACGGCCGGCTGCTCGCCTGGCTCGGAGCCCACGGCGAGGTTCTCTCCCGACACTTCGCCGCCGACCGGGTCACGATCCACTGCCGCATTCCAGCCGCGCTGCTCGGACGGATCCCGGCCGACGAGGCAGTCGTCCAGCCCCATGCCCAGGCGCCGCCGGCCTGCCCCGCCGTCCCGCAGGGTTCCGCCGAGCCGCCGGAGGGACAGTCGCAGGAACAGGAAACATCCCATGATCGGCCGCTGGTTTGAGCGACCGCGATCCCTCGCGGGCAAGCGGGCGTTCGTCACGGGGGCGTCGTCCGGCGTGGGCCGGGCAATCGCAGCAGAACTCTCCCGCCGCGGGGTGCTGGTCTTCGCGACCGCACGACGCCGGGAGCGACTGGCCGAACTGGCTGCAATGCCGCAACCAGAGGGATCGGCGCCGATCCTGACTGCCGACGGCGACATCACGTCTGCCGGTGAACGCACGGCCCTGTTGAAGACGGCGGTCGAACGTCTCGGCGGCCTCGAAATCCTGGTTGCCGCGGCGGGCAGCGGTGCGGTCGGAACGTTTGCCGAGTCGACCCCCGATACCCTGCGGCGGATCATGGAGATCGACTTTTTCGCCTCCGCAGAACTCGCCCGCGAGTCGCTGCCGCACCTGCGTCGCCACGGAGGAGCCCTCGTCTTCATCGGCTCGATCCTCGGACTTCATCCCCTTCCCATGCACGCCGAATATTGCGCCGCCAAAGCGGCGATCCGCGGCCTCGCCGGATCGCTCCGGATCGAACTCGCCGCTGACGACGTCGATGTCATCCTCGCCAGCATCGGTCCGACAGAGTCGGAGTTTTGGGACAACCTGCTCGCGGGCGAGCGACCTCTCTGGTCGCGGGGTCGGGCGATGTCGGCGGGCTCGACTGCCGTGGCCGTGGTCGATGCGATCGAAAGGCGGCGGTCGGAAATCTTCCCCGGCTGGTCCGCTGGGGGCTTCTCGATTGCCGCCCGATATGCCCCATGGCTGATCGATGCGGTGGTCAGCCGACGGATTCACTCTGGCGGCGGACCGGGATCGGTCCGGCCAGCATCATGATTCCACCGAAACCGGAACCAGCGTCGTTTCCGGCAGCGGCCGAGGGGATCTCCCTGATGGCCGTTGCCTGCCCCTCATGCAACGCCGCCCTTGCGGTCGCGGCCGACATCTGGGGCTCGGCGGCAGCCTGTCCGCTCTGCCAGTCGCACTTCGCCCTTCCGCACCTGCCGCTGGCCAGACCGTCCGCGGCGGATTCGGCAACGCTCTCCCGATCGCTCCACGAGACATCGCTCGAGACCGCCGTCGGCGTGAAGCCGCTCGCACCCGACTGGAGCCCGGCCGCCGATGCCGTCGACGAACAGCGTCGGGCCGCGTCCCGCCGAAGTTCACGCCGCCGATCCCGAAGAAATGCGATCATGCTTTTCGTCGGGATGGCAATCCTGATCACGATCGCCATCGTGCTCGGCCGCAAGTCGGGCAGGTGATCGCTCGACACCCGCTCGCGGGACAGCCTGATATGGACGAACTTCAGCCGGCCGCATCGAGCTGCTCACCAAGCGCGAGCAACTCCTCGGCGTCGAGACAGACGGAGGCATCCTCGAACAGCCGATGAACTGCCGCCCGATGGATCTTCATCTTCGTGCCACCCACCCCAAGCGGCCCGTAGACGACCGCAGCGGCATCGGGCCGGCCCTTGTCGGTCGGGGCGATGCCCTCGATGCCAGCCGGCGGGACGGCGTTGAGATCGATCAGCACCCTGGCCCGGGTCGCAGCCGATCGCTCGGACGCGGAGAGTAGCCTGACGCCGGCCGCGCCGGCAGCCACGATCAGGTCGGCTGCCTCGATCGCCGACCGCAGCTCGGCCGGGAGTGGTTCCGAACCGCTGGCAACGCACCGGAGCTGTGCCGACGGGAGTCCGCCGCGAATCCTCTCCACAACCGCCTCTGCCCGCTCCTGCGATCGGGAGGCGATCGTCACGGCCACGCCCTTCCGGGCCAGCAGTCGTGCCACCCTCTGGCCGACGGGGCCGGTGCCGCCAAGGACAACCGCCCGGCAGCCATCGACCGCCGAAGCATCGAAGGAGAGATGGCGGGCGGCCGCGACGACGGCGGCAGCGGCGGTCGTATTGGCTCCGGAGGGATCGAGCAGCACGCCCACCCGCACCGGCCCGAAGAACGTGCCCCGGACAGCGTCGAAGAGGCGTTCGGCCGCAGGCACATCGGAGCCGCCGATGAAGATCGCCGTTGAGGCGAGGTCGGCCCCGCCTCTGGTGAACATCGCACCATGGACGAGCGGCACCACGGTATCGACCGTCACGCCGCCATGTCGGAGCAGGACATCCGCTCCTGCATCGACCGCAACAACCGCATCAAAAATGCTCGGCTGGGAATCGGGATCAAGCTGGATCAGTATTCGCTTTGGCATGAATACACCTACCGCGCTGCCGAATCCCTTCGGGCCTTCGGCAGCTTACCGTCGGCTCGCCCAGGAGGGCGAGCCTCCCGTCGCGGGGAACCCTCGGCGTTCCCCCGACGGGAAAGCCTGCCGGGACCATGGATGGGCTACCTTCGCGCTGCCGAATCCCTTCGGGCCTTCGGCAGCTTACCGTCGGCTCGCCCCGGAGGGCGAGCCTCCCGTCGCGGGGAACCCTCGGCGTTCCCCCGACGGGAAAGCCTGCCGGGGCCATGGATGGCCCGGCAGGCGCTAAATTTAGAACCCACGGAAAGGATGGGCGGCCTTGTCCTTGCCGGCGAGCATTTCGTCGACGGTCGGCTTGCCGGTCATCGCGTTCGAGATCGCGTCCATCGTGGCCTTGTAGTTGTAGTCGTAGATCTTCTTGTCGTCGGCGGCCTGCCAGTGGATGAACACGCCGCAGACGATCACGAGATTTTCGACGTCGCTCTTCGGAATGACACCGGCAGCGACGCTGTCAGCCACCGCCTTGGCAACGGCGGCCTGCGCGGGTCCGAACATCTGCACGGCCTGCTTGGCGCCCTTGATCGTCACCTTTGTGATCATCACCGTGGCCGGCTTCACCGCCAGATTCGGCGTCAGCACGGCGAGCAGGTTTGAGTGTCCTTCGCTCTGTCGGGCGAGCGCGTTGGCGAAGGCGACACCAACCGGGCCGTCCTTGCTGCCGATCAGAAGATCGATGTGTGCGATCTCGTTGCCATCACCGCTCAATGCCTCGCCAATGAACATCGACATACTGGATTCCTCCGAAAGGGTTGACCTCGCAGCGTCCGCTGCCGCCAGCACGGCGGGTCACCATGACGCAATCCCGCGGAGATCGCGGGTAGCGGCGGAAGGGTACCATCTCCTTCGTGGACGGTAAACCTGCATCGCTGAGCCGACGATCAGACCCGCGAAATGCCGCGGGGCCGACGGCCGAGGATCGCCCGGCGCTCGTGATCATCGGCGCCAGTTGTCGGGCCGCAGCGGCCTCTGCGGCCGCCGCTGGATGGGCGGTGCATGCGGCCGATGCATTCGGCGATCTCGATCTCGACGCGGTCACCGCAGCCAGCCGGAGGGTGACGGGGTATCCGGAAGGCCTCGCTGACGCCGCACAGGCCTTTCCCCCGGGGCCGTGGTGCTACACGGGCGCGATCGAAAACCACCCCGACCTGATCGACAGAATTGCAGCCCTGCGGCCGCTGGCCGGCAACAGTGGCGACTCTCTCCGCCAGGTCCGCGATCCGTTCGCACTTGCCCGCAGGCTCAGGGCGGCCGGACTTCTGTATCCGGAAACCTTCACCACGCCAGAAGACATTCCAGCCGACGGCTCGTTTCTGCGAAAACCGATCGCCAGCGCCGGTGGCCGGGGAATCTCGGTCTGGCGGCAGCCCGTTGGCTTCGATTCCGAGGCCGGGAAGTCCGTCGGCCACGTCTGGCAGCGCCGGATTGCGGGCCTGCCGATGGCCGCAGTCTTCGGACTGAGCGGAGGCGAACAGCGGCTTCTCGGACTGAGCCAACAACTGATCGGCGAGCCCTCCTGCCGTGCGACGGAGTTCGCCTACTGTGGCTCGGTGCAATCGCCTTTGAAGCTGGTTCGCGAGGAAGTCCTCGACCAATGCACGCGGCTCGGCTCGACGCTGGCGACGGAATGTGGTCTGGCAGGGATCGTGGCAGTGGACATGGTGCTCGACGCCCGATTCGGCCTGACTGTGATCGAGGTGAACCCGCGGCCCAGCAGCTCGATGGAACTGGTCGAGAGGACGACTGGCGAGTCGATGCTGGCAACACATCTGGCCGCGTTCGGCTGGCCGTCTCCCCGTCCGCCAAACCGGCATCCATCCGCCAGTGACGTCTGGTCGAAGGCGGTGCTGTTCGCGGCAGTTTCACTGACCGTCGACGAGCGGCTGCTCGACGGCCTCTTGAAACTGTCGGCTGGCTGGACGGCCGCCGACGGCTGGCCGGCGATCGCCGACATTCCCCGTTCCGGCGAACGAGTCCGGGCCGGCGGCCCGCTTTTGACAGTCTTTGCCTCTGCCGACACGCCACATGCCAGCCGCGAACGGCTCGAGCAGCGGCTCGCCGCGCTGAAGACAGTCACCGGATGAGTGCTAGCCGGCCAGTCGCCGCGTGGCAGGCTCTTCGTTCGATGCGACTGGCAGCACGTACTCCATCAGATAGGCGTCCTCGGTCGTGTCCTGATAGAAGTCCTTGAGCACCGAGACCGCCCGATACCCGAGCGAGCGGAAGAAGAGTTGGGCGGGCAGGTTTCGCTCGCGGACCTCGAGCACGATCCGGCTGCGGCGGTCAGGCGTCAGTTTCGCCGCGAGCTTGCCCATCATCAGGCCGCCGATTCCAAGACGGCGATGGGTCCGCCGCACGGCGAAATTGAGCACATGGAGCCGGGAACGGTGGAGCTCGTACATCATGAATGCGACGACCGAGTCGGCGATCTCCGCCACCATGCCGATGCAGTTCCGCTGCCGCATACAGCGGGTGAAGTCGCCGTCGGACCAGGGAAACTCGAAAGCCTCTCCCTCGATGTCGAGCACCTCGGGCATGTCCCGGCGGATCATCCAACGAACGTGCAACTGGAGCCGCTGTCTTTCCGAGGTCGCCACGTGGGTCTTGCTCCGGAGATGATCGTGTCTGATGGGTTTCTGGGGTCGCGGGGCGGGAACCGTAGCAGACCCTCGGCGGCGGTCCAAGGCCGTTGCGACCGAACTGAACGGCCACCACGGATCGAAGCCGCCTTGACCCTTCTGCCCGGCATTCCTACCCTCCCGACCCGATTCCGCCGGGCCCTTTCGCCGCCAGCCAACGGACACCGATGCACGCCATACGTCCGCTCCATCCGCTGCCGATTCTTCTCGCCGTGGCACTGTTCGCCGCAGGCTGTGCCGGTCCTTCGATCCGGAGCCAGAGTCCAGAGGTCGAGGCACTGATCAACCTCGAGGCCGACACGAGGCTCGTCGGCGACTATGCCGCGGCCTGGGGCACAGCACCGCAGCGGATCGAGCGGGCCGCTCTCGTCACCGGACTTCCAGGAACCGGCAGCGATCCTCCGCCGGGAATGCATCGGCAGTCGCTGATGGCCGACATGCAGGCCCGTGGCGTGGTTGAACCGAACAGGCTGCTGGCATCGACCTCGACCTCGCTCGTCTGGGTCCACGCCTATCTCCCCCCGGGAGTCCGCAAGGGCGACCGCTTCGACGTGCAGATCGAGGTGCCTGCCGACAACGAGACGACGAGCCTCGGGGGAGGCTGGCTGATGGAAACCCGTCTGGCCGAGATGGCGGTGCTCGGCAACCGCATCCGGGACGGCCACGTGCTCGGCATCGCCGAGGGACCGCTGCTCGTCGATCCGGTCTCCAACGGCACCCGCGACTCGGTCGCCAAGCTCCGGGCACGGGTTCCGGGAGGCGGCGTGTCGCTCACCTCCCGCTCGATCGGGCTGATCCTCGTCCCGGAGCACCGTTCAATCGCCCTCTCGAAGCGGCTCGGCGACGTGATCAACAAGCGGTTTCACGCCCTCATCAAGGGGACGAAGCGTGGTGTCGCCACTCCCAAGACGGACCGCTTCGTGGATCTCGAGGTGCCACCGATCTACAAGCACAACCTCGCCCGCTACGTCCGCGTGATCCGCTGCATCGCGGTCGCAGAACCACCGGCCGGACGTCATGCCCGGCTCGAACTCCTCGGCCGGCAGCTGGCTGATCCGGTGACGGCACCCGGCGCATCACTCAAGCTCGAGGCGATCGGCAAGGAGGCGATCCCGACGCTTCGCAAGGGGCTCGAATCGAAGGATGCCGAGGTTCGCTTCGCAGCCGCCGAGGCGCTCGCCTACCTCGGCGAGTCGATCGCAGCGACGCATCTGGCCGACGCCGCCGGCAGCCTGCGGAGCGCCCGACCCGCAGCCCTCGCGGCACTCGGCGTGCTTGACGACGCCAATGGCATCGATGCCCTTCAGGGATTGCTCACGAGCGCCAGTGCCGAAACCCGCTACGGCGCCTTCCATGCTCTCTGGAGAATCGACCCCTCGTCCCCGCTGATCCGCGGCGAGAAGTTGGGAGATGCCTGCTCGCTGCACATCCTCGACGTGGCCGGGCCGTCACTGATCCACATAACCCGCAGCCATCGTCCAGAAATCGTGCTCTTTGGCGCCGAGCAACCGCTGGCGGATGGCCTCCGCGCCGAGGCGGGGCCGTCGATCGTCGTGGTCGTGGAACGTGGCCGTGCCAGCCTGAGCTACTTTGCCGCTGGAAAGCCCGACCAGACGCTCGACGTTGCGGCGCGTGTTGATCACGTGATCCGCGGCATCACCGAACTCGGCGGCACCTATCCCGACGTGGTCCAGTTCCTCCAGCAGGCGAGTTCGCACCGCTGCCTCGAAAGCCGGCTCGTCTTCGACGCCCTGCCCAGCGAACTGGACGGCCGGATGAGTCTGCACGAGGAGGCGGCGCTGAAGAGTCGCGACATCCCCGCTGATGAATCACGCGAACCGGACGAGGAAGACACCGCAGCCCCCCGGAGCGAACGCACGGAAGAGCCCTCATGACCAGGCTCAAGGCCCTCGAGCTGTTCGGCTTCAAGAGCTTTGCCGACCGCACCCGATTCGAGTTTCCCGAGGGCATCACCGTCGTCGTGGGGCCCAACGGGTCGGGCAAGTCGAACGTCGTCGACGCGATCAAGTGGGTGCTCGGGGAGCAGTCGGTTCGCAGCCTTCGCGGCCGCGACATGACCGACGTCATCTTCGCCGGTTCGGTGTCGCGCAAGCCGCTCAATGCCGCGGAGACGTCGCTTTTCTTCGACAACTCCGCCCGTGATCTGCCCGTCGAGGCCGACGAGGTGCAGATCACGCGGAGGGTCTATCGCAGCGGGGAAAACGAATACCTCGTCAACGGGGCCGTCTCGCGGCTTCGGGACATCCGCGAACTGTTCTCGGGCACCGGCGCCGCGACGGAGGCCTACAGCGTCATCGAGCAGGGCCGGGTCGATGCCCTCCTCGTGGCCTCGGGCCGCGACCGCCGGGGGGTGTTCGAGGAGGCTGCAGGCATCACCCGCTTCCGCGCCCGCCGTGCCGAGGCGTTGCGGCGGCTCGAACGAAGCGAGCAGCATCGACAGCGGCTGGCCGACATCGTCGGCGAGGTGTCGAGCCGGCTGGAGACGGTGCGGCATCAGGCGGCGAGGGCCCGACGCTATCGGCAGATGAGCGATCGACTGCGGAGATTGCGGATCGCCGCGGCGGCCGAGGATCTGGGGCATGTCGACGCCGATGTAGCCCGGGTGACAACGGCTCTGTCGGCGCTCCAGGAGCAGTTCGCGGCCGCCGAGGCCACGGCCACCGGTGCGGCCGGCAACTGTCTCGAACTCGACCGCGCGGAGCAGGAGATCACGCCCCATCTGGCAGCGGCCCAGGCGGCGTTCACGCTCGAATCGCAGCGGGCGGCGGCGGCGGAGGCGACGTTCGGACTGCTGCTGCAGCGACGATCCGAATTCGAGGCGGAGCGATCCCGGCTCCTCCAGACGACGCTGACCTCCAGGCGACGGCGGCAGGCTGCCGTCGCGGCACTCGGCCAGGCCCGAGGGCTGGCGGAATCGATCAACGCCGAGCTCGCCCGGATCGATTCCGAACTCGCCGTCCACTCCCGGTCAGCCGCAGGCACCCAGCAGCACGTCGTCGAACTGCGGGCTCGACTGGCGACTCTGAACCTCGAATTGGAATCGCTCGATGGCCAACGCCAGTCGGCAGAGGCTGCCGAGCGGCTGGCGTCGCGACGACTCGACGCCGCCCGCACCGCGGCCGACGGCTGCCGGCAGCGGATCGATGCGGCAAAGCGTCAGCATGCCTCGTTGCTGGAGTCGTCCGCGGCGGCGGAGGGCAACCTCGACGCACTCAGCCGTCGTGTACTGGCAGCGAACGCCGAACTCGATTCTCTTGAGGCCTTCCATCGGGGGAGGGCCGCTGCGATCGAAACCGCATGGCGGGACCTCGCCGACTGGCAGTCGAAACTCGAGGTCTGCCGCGAACGAAAACGGCTGCTCGAAGAATTGGCCGGCAGGCAGGAGGGGCTTTCCGACGCCGCCCGCGGGCTCGTCAGCCCTCCCACGGGCGAAACCTCGCCGATTCCCGGACTGCGGGGCGTGCTCGGCAACCTGATCGAGGCGCCTGTCGAATGGGCCGGCCTTGTCGACATTGCGCTTGGCCACCTCGGCCAGAGCCTCGTCGTCGACTCGCTCGACGATCTGCTGCGCTGGTTCACAGGCTGGTGCGACTCGGCCGAGGCCCGCAATCTGCTCGCCGGCGGAGGACGCGTCACCTTCACGGCCGCCGAGGCCCCATCCGAGACTGCCCTGGTCGAGGGTTCATTCGAGGCCGACGGCTATCCCGGTGTCGTCGGCAGGCTCGACAGGCTCGTCGCGGCCGATCGTCTGCAGCCCTGCTCCAGGCTGCTCGAGCGGGTCTGGGTCGTGGAGCGGATCGACCAAGGGCAGGCTCTTGTCCAGCAGGCTCCCCCGGGCACGATCGTCATGACGCGGGCCGGGCACTGCCTGTCGGGCCGGACGGTCTTCGAGATCGGCTCGGCGACGGTGACCGGTGGGCTGGTGGCCCGCCAGAGCGAACTGCGGTCGCTGACCGTCCGAAACGCCGAACTCGTCCGGGCAGTCGAGCAGGCGACGGGCCTGATCGCCGATCTGCAGTCCGAACTCGCCGAACTCGGGCAGCAGATCCGCCGGGCGCAGGGCCGACGTCAGCAGGAATCGGAAACGGCTGCGGCCTCGCGTGCCGAACTCGATCGCCTGCGCCGCGAGTGCACCGCCAGCCAGACGGCGATCGCGGAGGCGGGAGAGGCGGCGCTCGACGCCGACCGGCAGGCCGCCTCCTGCAGCGAAATGATGGCTGCCGCGACAGAGGAGCTTTCGGCTCGTGCCGCTGCGGCTGCCCAGGCGCGACGCACTCTCGGCGAGATGAACGCGGCGCTCGATGCATCCGACCGCGATCGTGGCGAGGTCATCGACTCGATCAATCGCCTGCGGATCGACCGGGCTGCCGCCGAGGAACGACGCCTCCAGGGTAGCGAGGCGGTCGCCCGACAGCTCGCGGCGCTCGACGCATCCGACACCGAACTGGCTCTGGCACGCGGTCAGGAACAGTCCTGCGACCAGCGGCTCGAGACGATCGATTTCGAACTGCTGGCGGCCGGATCGGTGTTTGCAGAGGCGACGATCCGGGCCGAGACCCACGGACGCGAACTCGACTCGCTCAACTCCGGCAGAATTCGGATCGCCGCAGAACGCGCCGCGGCGGTCGGCCTGGCGGAACAGGCCCGCGAACGGCTGACTCGACTCGCCGAAGTAATCCACACCCACCAGCTCGACGTGGGCGAGGCACGCCATCGCCGCAGCAGGATCGTGGAGCGGATCCGAGACGAGTACGACCTCGATATCGAGGCTCTCGAAGAGCCGACTGTGTCCGAGGAGGAACCGCTCCCAGCCGACCGTGCGGCATGCGAAGCCGAGATCGAGACCCTGCGCCGGAAGCTCGGCTCGATGACCTCCGTGAACCTCGAGGCCCTCGCCGAGTCCGAAGCCCTCGCCGAGCGACTCGCCGGGCTCGAGGCCCAGCTGGCCGATGTCAGTGACGCAAAACGATCGATCGAACAGCTCATCGCCAGGATCGACGACGAGAGCCGCCGGCTCCTCGGCGAGACGATCGAGACCGTCCGCGGCCACTTTCGCGAACTCTTCGAGCGGGTCTTCGGCGGCGGGCAGGCCGACATCGTGCTCGACCCGGAGATGGACCTTCTCGAGACGTCGGTCGAGATCGTCGCCCGACCGCCGGGCAAGGAGCCTCGCAGCATCTCCCTCCTCTCCGGCGGCGAGAAGACGATGACCTGCGTCGCCCTGCTGCTGGCAATCTTCCGCTCGCGGCCGAGCCCGTTCTGCGTTCTCGACGAGGTCGATGCGGCGCTCGACGAAGCAAACGTCGACCGCTTCGTGGGCGTGCTCCGCGACTTTCTCTCCTCGACCCAGTTCATCATCGTCACGCATTCGAAAAAGACGATGGCCGCGGCCACCACCCTCTACGGGGTGACGATGGAGGAGTCGGGGGTCTCGAAGCGGGTTTCGGTGCGTTTCGAGGCGACCGCCGCAGCGGCCCGACCGGCCTCCAAGGCGGCCTGAATCTCGTTTTCTTGCGGTTCAGGAGCGGCAGCCTCCCTGCCGCCCGCCGACGGAGCACCCGTTGCCACCGTTGTCTCCCGAAAGAACGGCTCAAGTCTCACCATGCGATCTTTCGATTTACCCTCTTGGACGGTCATGCCACGAACGTGTCCCGGTGAAAACCGGATGCATTGTGCGGGGCGTGGAAGCAGGGGGGGACACCTGCGAGTCGAGGCGATTCGAGCACCGCATCATTGATGCGGCCTGCCCGAAATGCCCTTTCTTGAGACTCCCCCCGTGCGCCCAGCCGGCCTTCGCGGGGTTCGACGACGCGGTCGTCCCCGGAGTGATGCGGTCGCGTCAGGGGGGCTGTGTTCCGCTGCTCGAACGGGAGCGGGCTGGCCAAATCGTTTCCGGACACAAAAAGATCGAAATGGAGTTGTCGCGATGAAGGTTTTTACGACAGGCCAGGTCGCCAAAATCTGTAAGGTTGCTCCCCGAACGGTGAGCAAATGGTTCGATTCGGGTCGCCTCAAGGGCTACCGGATTCCCGGTTCGCAGGATCGCCGCATACCGCGGGAATACCTGATCAAGTTCCTCAAAGAGCACGGCATGCCGCTGGGCGACCTCGAGGATGAGGCGATGGCCAAGGTGCTGCTCGTCGGGCAGGACCAGGTGCTCATCGAAAACCTCAAGAAGCACCTGCCGGTCGAAAAGTCGTTCAAGATCCAGGTGGCTGCTAGCGGCTTCGAGGCCGGCATTCAGGCGGAGAGCTTCCACCCCGACTGCATCGTCGTCGACTATGCGATCGGCCGGATCGACGCCCAGCAGATCTGCCAGAACCTGCGCCGCAACACGGAGTATGCCGACACGATCGTCATCGCCCTGCTGCCCGACGACGGCTCGCAGATCACGGTCGACCGCAACCACGTCAACGAGAGCTTCAAGAAGCCCTTCGACGTGGCCCTGCTGGCCGAGCGTCTGCGGACGCTGATCGGTGCCCGCAAGGAACTCGTCTAGTTCGCCCGGATCCCGATCGCACGACAGAGTGCCTCGCGACAAAGGCTCGACTCCATTCCCGCCGGCCGGCGCGCCTCCC
>CAMDFJ010000088.1 GCA_945897435.1 Candidatus Kuenenia stuttgartensis
GAAGACTACTGACATGCCGGACTCTGACACGCCGGCCCGATTCGCGGTCCTCGAACACACGTCCGCCCCCGATGATCCGACCGGCAGACACTTCGACCTGTTGCTGGAAAATGGTTCCGCCTGCCGCACCTGGCGGCTCCTTGCGCTGCCCCTCGCCGGCGGGCCGGCCGTCGCGGCGATCGAGCTGCCGCCCCATCGCCTCGAATGGCTCGATCGGCTCGAGGGCGAGGTTTCAGGTGGCCGGGGTCACGCCCGCCGCATCGCCGCCGGCCGGTATGCGATCGTGGCCGCCTCCGACTCCGAGCCGCTGGCCTCCGATGCCCTCGTCATCGAGCTGACAGGCGACGCCCTCAGCGGCCGCCTCGCCTTGCGGACGGCCGGCGCCGGCTGGGCCGTCGGCCTCGGCTGATCGGGGCTTCCGCGCAAGGGGGTTTCTGCCGATCGGGGCGGGCAGGCGCGGCGATCTGTCCCCGGGCAAAAGAGCCTATGATGGGTCCTGGAGTCTGGATCGAGCCGAACGAATCGAAGCTGGTCGGTGCGACCGCAACACCCGGAGATGGTTTCATGAAGCCCCGTGAAGTGCTGGCGCTCTGTCGCGAGAAGGAAGTCAAGGCGGTCGACCTGAGGTTCACCGATTTTCTCGGAGCCTGGCAGCACTTCACGATCCCGGTCGGCAAGCTGGAGGAGGACACGTTCGAGGATGGGCTCGGCTTCGACGGCTCGAGCATCCGCGGATGGCAGGCGATCAACGAGAGCGACATGCTGCTCGTACCCATGCCCGACACCGCGGTCGTCGATCCCTTTGCCGAGATCCCGACGCTGGTGATGATCTGCATGATCCAGGATCCGATCACCCGCGAGGACTACTCCCGCGATCCGCGACACATCGCCCGCAAGGCGGCCAACTACCTCAAGGGCACCGGCATCGCCGACACCTGCTTCATCGGGCCGGAGGCGGAGTTCTTCGTGTTCGACGACGTCCGATTCGACCAGAACGCCCACGAGGGCTATTACCACCTCGACTCCGCCGAGGCGGAATGGAATCGGGGCCGCAAAGAGTCCCCCAACCTCGGCTACAAACTGCGGCACAAGGAGGGCTACTTTCCCTGTCCGCCCTCAGACCAGCTGATGGACATCCGCAACGAGATGATGCACACGCTGATCCAGTGCGGCATCGATGTCGAGGCCCAGCATCACGAGGTGGCGACCGCGGGACAGTGCGAGATCGACATGCGGTTTCAGGAGATTGTCCGCATGGCGGACCAGATGTGCCTCTACAAGTACATCGTGCGAAACGTCGCCCGCCGCCACGGCCGGACCGTCACCTTCATGCCCAAGCCGCTCTACGGCGACAACGGCTCCGGGATGCACACCCACATCTCGCTCTGGAAGGAAGGGCATCCGCTCTTCGCCGGATCGGGCTACGCGGGGCTTTCCGAGATGGCACTGCACGCCCTCGGCGGCATCCTCAGGCATGCCCCGGCCCTGCTGGCGATCACGAATCCGACCACCAACAGCTACAAGCGGCTGGTGCCAGGCTACGAGGCGCCGGTGAACCTCGCCTACTCACAGCGAAACCGCTCGGCCAGCTGCCGGATTCCGATGTATTCGGCGAGTCCGAAGACCAAGCGGATCGAGTTTCGCTGCCCCGATCCGACCTGCAATCCCTACCTCGCCTTCGCCGCGATCCTGATGGCGGCGATCGACGGGATCCAGAACAAGATCAATCCCGGCCCGCCGCTCGATCGCGACATCTACGACATGCCGCCGGAGGAACTGGCGAACGTGCCGAAGGCGCCTGGCTCGCTCGATGAGGCCCTCGAGGCCCTCGAACGCGACCACGACTTCCTGCTCCGTGGAGACGTCTTCACCGACGACGTGATCGCCACATGGATCAGGTGGAAGCGGGAGCGGGAGATCGAACCGATGCGACTACGGCCGCATCCCTACGAATTCTGCCTCTACTACGACGCCTAGTTACGACGCCTAGTTCGGCGGCCGCACGACCTCTTCACCAAGGTATCGGGAGGGGTTGCCCGCACCCCGTCGCCGGACGTTCGCTGCGGCCATCCTGGCCTTCGCTCACTGCACACCGGCTGCGCTTCGCCATCCATGGCTGCGCTGGCCGCCGAGCCCGGCTCTCGGGGTACGGGCAACCCCTCCCTCGCAAAATGCCGCAAGGCACGACAGGCTGAAGCCTGTCCCACATCGGGCAGCGTCAGGCCCGGAGGGCCGGGTGAACAAGAGCCGGCGGAGCCGGCCAAGGAAAATTCGGCACGATGCCGAGATTTTCCGTGAAGCAGCCTGTCCCACATCGGGCAGGGCCAAGGCAAGAAAGGCTGGGCTGCTACCAGCAGGTTTTGCCGCCGTTGATGGCGATCGTCTGCCCCGTCACGAAGGCCGCCTGGTCGCTCGCGAGGTAGACGGCGGCCCAGCCGACCTCCTCGGGCTTGCCCCAGCGCTGCATCGGCACCGTCGCCAGATAGGCGTCCTTGTCTTCCTGCGGGTCGTTCTCGTGCCGTTCGACCGGAATCCAGCCCGGGGCGATCATGTTCACGGTGATGCCGAATGGGGCGAGCTCGTGGCACATGCTGCGGGACCAGCCGGTCTGGCCCCCCTTCGCCGCGACATACGCGGAAAACGGCGCCACACCCAGATGAAAGACCTCGCTCGTGATGTTGATGAACCGGCCGTGCTTCCGGGCCTTCATGCCGGGGAGGGCCCGTCTGGCGAGCAGGTAGGGGCTCTTCACGAAGAAGTCGAGCATCTGCTGGTAGAAGGCCCAGTCGTATTCCTCGATGGGCTTCAAGGGCTGCGGCGGCGTGGCGTTGACGACCACGATATCCACCGGTCCAAGTGAGTCTTCAATGGCGCTGAACATCCTCTCGATCTCGTCGGCGCTCGTCACGTCGGCCTGAAAGACCCCGGCCCGGATGCCGGAGGCCCGCAGGTCTGAGAGGGCCTCTTCGGCGCGGGGCTGGGAGTTGGCGTAATTGATGGCGACCTTTGCACCGGCCATGCCGAGGCACCTGGCCGTCGCCCTGCCGAGGCCGGTGGAAGATCCCGTCACCAGAGCGACGCGGCCTGCCAGGGAGAAGCAGGCGTTTGGAGATGGATCTGCCATCGTGTTTCCTACCGGATCGAGGGTGCCCAGGTGTTCGTGAGCTGGTGCATGATAGCGGCGATCGCGGCCTGGCGCTTGCTCGATCGCGTCGCCAGGATCGTGCAATCCGCCAGCGATGCGGTGAGGGTTCGTTGCTTCACCCGCTCGAGGACGCGGGCGAACCTCTCATCGGAGCCTGCGAGCAGCACACCATGCACGAACAGCGTGGTGGGATTGAAGATGTTGATGACGGCGGCGATCGCGATCGCGAGGTATTCCGTGGCCGTGCGGATCTCGTGCTGAAAGTCGCCGGGCCGCGTCCCGATCATCGCCGCCGCCTCATCGGGCGTGACGGGCCGGCCGAGTTTGTCCGCGAGCATCCGCACAAGCGCCATGTCGGTTGCCAGGGTCTCCAGACAGCCTCGGTTGCCGCAGCCGCAGCGGCTGCCATCGGGGGCGACTGTGATGTGGCCCACCTCGCCTGCCATGCCGCTGTGGCCGGCGAGCACCTGGCCGCCGCTCATCACCCCGAGGCCAAGTCCTGTGGTCACGTCGAGCATCGCGAAGTCGTGCAGCCCCCGGGCGTCGCCATACATTCGCTCGCTGAGGCAGAGCGCATCGGTCTCCTGAACGAGCACGCAGTCCACGCCCAGTCTGTCTGCCAGATCACGGGCGGGATTCCGCTTGTCGAGAAGGTGGAGATTCGGACAGAAGACGATCTCTTGGAGCCGTTCATTGACGAGCCCAGGCACGCTCACGCCGATGCCGTGCACCCGGCCTGTGATGCCGCCGAGCAGATCCCGGCACTGCTGCTCGATGGCATCGAGCAGTTCGACGTAGGTCTTGGGCGTAGCCAATCGCCGCGTCTGTTGTTCGGAGACATGTCCATCGAGGCCGGCCGCCACGACGCAACAGGTCTGGACGTCGATCACCACGCCCAGCACGGCAGCCGAGTCTGCGGCCATCCGCACGAGTCGGCCGGGGCGGCCGAGCGTCTGCTCCAGCGGATCAAGTTCCTCAACGAAGCCGCGCTTCAGCAGCGAATCGACCGCCTTGGAAACGGTGGGGGCCGTGAGGCCCGAAACGCGGGTCAGCGTCGCCCGGGACGACGGCCCCTGCTGCTGAATCACCTCGAGAAGCCGGCGCTCATTGATCCGGCGAAGGAGCGTCGACTCGATCCGGTTTTGTTTGTGCATCGGGGAGCCGGGTTCGATCAGCAGCCTAAAATCCAAGTCGGACCGCCATCATTGACACTTTATAAACGACACTTAGAATCGATCATATCGCGTTCACTCGGCATTTCCAGTTGGCATCGCATGCTTCGCGAACACTCCTGCCTCAGCCGCGGGCTGCGATCGCTGACCTTGGCGGCGGTGGCTGGCGGCATCCTGCTTGTGCCCGAGGTCTTTGCCGAGCCGGTCGATTTCTCCCGTGACATCCAGCCGCTGCTTGCCAAGCGGTGTTTTTCCTGCCACGGCCCCGACACGCAGGAAGCTGGCCTGCGGCTCGACCAGCAGGCCGGCGCCAGCGCTGCTCTCGACAGTGGCAGTCGGGCGATCGTGCCGGGCAAGTCGACGGAGAGCGAGATCCTCGCGCGGATCAGTTCGGACGACCCCGACAGGCAGATGCCTCCCGAGGGACCGCGGCTCACGGCGGCACAGATCGACGCGATCGAGCACTGGATCGACGAGGGGGCCGAGTGGAAGGAGCACTGGGCGTTTCGGCCGCTCGTGAGGCCCGCCGTGCCGGCCGTGGGCGGGAGCGTTGATGGCCAGTCGCCTGCAAACCCGATCGACGCCTTCATCCGGTCGGGTCTGGACAAACGCGGGCTTCCCGCACCGCAGCCAGCCGACAAGACGGTCCTGATCCGCCGGGCGACCTACGACCTGACGGGCCTGCCGCCGACAGAGCATGAAGTCCGCGACTTCCTCGCCGACGACTCGGCCGACGCCTGGGAGAAGTTGGTTGACCGGCTCCTCGCCAGCCAGCATTACGGCGAGCAGTGGGGGCGTCACTGGCTCGACCTGGTGCGCTATGCAGACACCAACTCCTTCGAACGCGACGGCGACAAACCGCATGCCTGGCGGTATCGCGATTACGTGATCCGCTCGCTCAACGACGACAAGCCCTACGACCGGTTCGTCGTCGAGCAACTCGCCGGCGACGAACTGCCCGACCCGACGAATGATGCCTTCATCGCCACGGGCTATTACAGGCTGGGCGTCTGGGACGACGAACCGGCCGACAGGCTGCAGGCGAAGTACGACTGGTTCGACGACATCGTGGCCACCACCGGGCAGGTGTTTCTCGGCCTGACGGTCAACTGCGCCCGCTGCCACGACCACAAGATCGACCCGATTCCGCAACGGGACTACTACTCGCTGCTCGCCTTCTTCCACAACATCACGCCGATGGGCGGCCGCCAGATGGCGACCGGGAACATCGAGCGAAAGCTTTTCGAGGACGAGTCCGAACGCCGCGACTACGAGCTGAAGACTGCAGACCTGGACCGCCGTCGCAACGAGGCCCAGCAGGCGGTCACGGAGATCGAGGAGCGGTTCCGGGACCGTTGGGAGGGCAGCCGTGAGGAGCGGCTGGCGGGCAGTGATCTCGACGACCTGCGATTCAAGTTCTACCGGGATTCCTGGACGAAACTGCCGGTCTTCGACGAGTTGAAACCCGAGGATGAAGGGCTGATGCCCGACAGCCTCTTCGACATTGCGGTGGCTCCTTCGCTCCGGCCCGACAGCTTCGGCTACGTGTTCAGCGGCTTCCTCAAGGTGCCCGTCGCCGGCGACTATGCCTTCAGACTCGATTCCGACGACGGCTCACGCCTGACCGTCGACGACCGTATCCTGATCGACCACGACGGCATCCATGGAGAGGGTGACCCGAAGGAAACGATCGTGACGCTGCGGGCGGGCCGACTGCCCATCCGCCTCGACTACTTCCAGGCCCGGCATGGCAAGGGACTGATGGTGTCATGGGCAGGCCCCGGCTTCACGGCCCGACAGCTCTCTGCAACACGGCGGAAAGACGACAAGAAAATTGCCGATCTGATCCGCAAGGAAGGCAAGGAAATCCTCGGCTCCGAGGGCAAGAAGGACTACGACGCAAAGGTCGCCGCCCTCGAGGAGCTCAAGAAGGAGAACGTGCCGATCGACAAGGCCCTCGTCGTCAGCGAACACGGTGTCCAGCCGCCGGAGACATTCGTTTTCAAGCGTGGCAACCCGCACGCCGAATCCGGACCGGAGCAACGGGTCGAACCGGCGTTTCCCTCGATCCTCAAGGCCGGAGCACCGTCAATCGTCGCTCCGGAAGGGGGTGCCTCGACGGGCAGGCGAATGGCCCTGGCCCGCTGGATCGCCTCCCCCGAAAACCCGCTGCCGGCCCGCGTGCTGGCCAACCGGATCTGGCAGCACCACTTCGGCCGCGGCATCGTCAGGAGTTCGAGCAACTTCGGCTTTGCCGGCGATCCGCCCACGCATCCCGAACTGCTCGACTGGCTGGCCACGGAACTGGTCGCCGGCAACTGGCGGCTCAAGCCCCTGCACAAACTGATCATGACGTCGCAGGCCTATCGCGCAGCGGCGACGGGCAACGCGGAAGCGTTCGCACTCGACCCGCTCAACGATTCCTTCTGGCGGTTCGACATGCGGCGGCTCTCGGCGGAGGAACTCCGCGACTCGATCCACGTGGCCAGCGGAGCCTTCAATCCGAAGATGTTCGGACCGGGGGTCTATCCCTCGATTCCCAAGGAGGTGATGGCCGGACAGTCGCGGCCCGGTGAGGGCTGGGGTGATTCGAGCCATCAGGAGCAGGCCCGAAGGAGCGTCTATGCGTTTGTGAAGCGGTCGCTGATCACGCCGATTCTCGCCGACTTCGACCTGGCCGACACCGATACAACCTGCCCCGTTCGGTTCACGACGACGCAGCCCACGCAGGCGCTCGGCATGATGAACGGCGAGTTCCTCCATCAGCAGGCGCGGGTGTTTGCCGAACGGGTCCGACGGGAGGCGGGCGGGCCCGATGCGGCCGATATGCCCGCTCAGGTTCGTCGGGCGTTGGAGATCGCTCTCGTGCGGCCGGTCACAGACGCGGAGGTGAGCCGGGGCGTCGCGGTCATCGAGAAGCTCGACGACGCCGATGGCGTCAGCCCCAGCCGGGCCATGGAGCTTTTTTGTTTGATGGTGCTCAACCTCAACGAATTCGCCTATCTCGACTGATCACCACACCGACAGACACAACGTCCCGGGAGAGCCAGCATGCCATTCAGCCACGACCAGCCACACGGCCAGTTCTGTCGCCGCACGCGTCGGGAGTTCTTCTGGGAGGCGGGCGGATCGTTCACCGGTCTGGCCCTCTCCGGCCTGCTCGACCAGGGGTTCTTTGCGGGACAGGCCCATGCGGCCGGGCAGACGGGAGGTGCCGGGGACACTCCGTTCGTGAATCCGCTCGCGGCCAAGCCGCCCCACTTTGCACCCAAGGCGAAGAGCGTGATCTTCCTCTTCATGTACGGCGGCCCGAGCCAGGTCGACACCTTCGACTACAAGCCGAAGCTCTACGGCCTCGACGGCCAGACGATCGACGTCAAGACAAAGGGCCGCGGCGGCGAGAAGAGCCAGGGCCGTGTCGTCGGCCCCAAGTGGAAGTTCAAGCAGTATGGGGAGTGCGGCAAGTGGGTGAGCGACCTCTTTCCCCACATCGCGACCCATGTGGACGACATCGCCTTCATCCACTCGATGACGGCCGACTCGCCGATCCACGGCTCGGCGATGCTGCAGATGAACTCGGGGAAAATCCAGTCGGGGGCTCCCTGTCTGGGCTCGTGGGTGAACTATGGCCTCGGCAGCGTCAACGAAAATCTTCCCGGCTTCGTCGTGATGCTCGATCCCACCGGCGGCCCGATCTCGGGGGCGAAGAACTGGTCGAGCGGCTACATGCCGGCGACCTACCAGGGCACGCTTCTGCGGAGCAAGGGCTCACCGATCCTCGATCTGGCACCGCCCGACGACATGCCGCTGGAAGCGCAGCGGACGATGCTCGACGCGCTCCGCGAGTCCAACACGGCCCACCTCCTCTCCCGCGGTGACAACAGCGAACTCGCCGCGCGGATCGCCTCGTATGAACTCGCATGGAAGATGCAGGAGCATGCCCCCGAGGCGGTCGATCTCGCCAGCGAGACGGAGGAGACGAAGAAGCTCTACGGCCTGGAAAACCCGCGAACCGCCGACTTCGGCCGGCGCTGCCTCCTGGCACGTCGGCTCGTCGAGCGGGGCGTGCGATTCATCCAGCTCTATTCCGGCGGCGCCCACAACGACGACAACTGGGACGCCCACACCGACATGGAAAAGAATCACAATTTCCACGCGGGCAACACCGACCAGCCGGTGGCGGCCCTACTCACCGATTTGAAGCGTTCGGGCCTGCTCGAATCCACGCTCGTGATCTGGGGGGGCGAGTTTGGCCGACAGCCGACGGCGGAATATGCCAAGGGCACGGGCCGCGATCACAACGCGTTCGGGTTCACGATGTGGATGGCCGGCGGCGGCATCAAGGGGGGAGTGAGCGTTGGCGAGACCGACGAACTCGGCTCGGCCGCGATCTCGCCCGGTCCGGGCCATGGCAATGGCGACAAGCCGGGCTTCCATGTGAAGAGCCTCCATGCCACCGCGCTCAACCAGCTCGGCCTCGACCCCAACCGGCTCTCGTACTTCTTCGGCGGCCTCGACCAGAAGCTCGTCGGCGTCGAGCACGTCGAACCCATCCGCGAGGTGATCGCATGAGAGGCGGGTTTCGAATCGCGGTGCTGGTGCTGGTGCTCGCCGCGGCCGAGGCGTCCGCCGAAGCGCCGCCCACGGCCATCCAGACGGGCACGCCTCGCAGGGTGATTGCGGCCGACTCGTCGAAGAAGACGCTGGCCTCGATCGGACCCGACGGGCGGGTTGAATGGAAACTCCCGGTCGGGGCGATCCACGACCTGCACCTGCTGCCCGACGGCCATATCCTCTATTCAGACGGCTGGACGCGGATCGTGGAGCTCGACGAGAACCGCAAGCCGATCTGGGACTACAACGCCAGGCGAAACGGCAATGCCGG
The DNA here is from genome assembly GCA_945897435.1 of Candidatus Kuenenia stuttgartensis. Lineage (GTDB taxonomy): Bacteria > Planctomycetota > Planctomycetia > Pirellulales > UBA1268 > RGVT01. The sequence goes on from CAMDFJ010000088.1 coordinate 9,203, forward strand.
CCGAACGGTCGAGGTGCATGCCTTCGAGCGGTTTCCCGACGGCACGACGATGATCGTCGAATCGGGCCCGGCCCGGATCATCGAGGTCGATCGCGACGGGAACCTCGTCAAGGAGCTGCCTCTCACGGTGAAGGCCCGCTCGCCCCACTCCGACACCCGAAACGCGCGGAAGACCGACGCCGGCACCTACCTCGTGGCCCACGAGAAGGATGGCGTCGTCCGCGAGTACGACGCCGCGGGAAAGGTCGTCTGGGAGTTCGACGTGCCGCTCGACAAGCCGGCCAAAGGCGGCCACGGTCCCGATGCCTTCGGCGACCAGGTCTATTCGGCCATCAGGCTCGCCAACGGCAACACACTCATCGGCACCGGCAACGGCCACGGCGTGCTCGAGGTGACGCCCGCCAAGGAGATCATCTGGAAGATCGAGCAGCATGACCTCGAGGGGATCGTGCTCGCCTGGGTGACGCAGGTCAGCCGTCTTGAAAACGGCAACACGCTCCTCGTCAACTGCCATGCCGGACCGGAGCAGCCGCAGATCATCGAGGTCACGCCCGAGAAACAGGTGGTCTGGACGTTCAAGGATTTCCAGACCTTCGGCAATTCCCTGCCGGTGGCGGTGGTTCTCGATCCATGAGGCCATCCACGGGATGGATGCTGGCTGCGGCGATGGCCTCGCTGTTTGGATGTGGCTCGTCCGATTCGAGGAGCATCCTGGAGCCGACCGCAGGCCAGGCCGCTCGGCTCGATCTCGGCGGCCAGATCGCCCGGGTCCGCGCGGGTGAGGCCGATCGCATCATCGCCGCGGTGCCACCGACGGATGCGGAGTGGGAATCGCTACGTGGCCTCGCCGGGCTTCGTGAACTCGTGCTCGACCAGGGCAGGGCGGATGATGGCCGGGCAACAATCCTGGCGACGCTCGCAGGCCTCGAGCGACTGGTGCTCCGGGATTCGCCACTGACCGATGTGGGAATCCAGCGGCTCTTGGATTGCCGTATGCTCCGCGACCTGAACCTGCCGCAGGCAGCCTGCACCGCAGCGGGCGTCGAGGCTCTTGCCTCGCTCCCTCGTCTGCGGAGCCTTCGACTGGGCGGCCCGCAGCTTGCAGGGTTGGAGGTCTGTGAGGCGGTCGCCTCCCTGCCGCAGCTCCGATCGCTGCATCTCATCGACGTGCCGATTGGCGACGATGGCCTGGCGGTGCTCGAGCGGCTCTCGGGCCTCTGGAATCTCTATCTCGACGGGGCCGGGGTATCGGATCAGGCCTGGGAGCGGTATTTTCGAGCCTGCCCGCGGGTGCATGTGCACATCGATCAGGCCCATCACGACCGGGATCCGCGCGGGCATCATCACGAGCACTCGCCATGAAACAGTCGCCACCAGTCGGTTCCGAAAGCGGCCAGAGAACCCCGATCGCCGGTCTCACTGCCGGGTCGCTGGTGGCCGTCATGGTCTGCCTGCTCGCCGGCCGGGCCGTGGCGGCTCGGGCCCGCACGGAAGCCGTCGCTGGCATGGCCGTGGCCGCACACGCCTGGCTCGATTCGCTTGAACCGACCCAGCGGACCCTGGCCTCAAAGCCGTTCGACGATGCCACGCGGACCGACTGGCACTTCGTCCCCAAGCCGTCGAGAAAGGGAGTGCAACTCCGCGACATGACCGAGCCGCAGCAGGCGGCCGCCCTCAGGCTCCTGAGGTCCGTCCTGTCGCAGGTGGGATACGACAAATCGGTCGCCATCATGGAACTGGACGAAATCCTGCGGATCCTCGAGGGATCGCGGGCGAAGAATATCCGTGATCCCAAGCGGTATTTCTTCACCATCTTCGGCACGCCTGCCGATGACGGCCCGTGGGCGGTCTCGATCGAGGGGCATCACCTCTCGCTCAACCTCACCGTGCGGGACGGACGGATCGTCGACTCGACGCCGCAGTTCATGGGGGCGAATCCGGCCGTGGTGAAGAAGCCGCTGCCGAATCTGCCCGCCGTGGGACACCGGGTGCTCGAGGCGGAGGAATCGGTCGCCTTCGAACTGCTGAACTCGCTCGACGAAGTCCAGCGGGCCAAGGCAGTCATCTCACCTGAGCCGCCAAAGGAGATCCGTGGCGCGGGCGAGCCGCAGCCAACGGGTGAGCCGGCCGTCGGTATCGCGTTCGGAGACCTGTCGGCATCGCAGCAGGCGGTGCTCGAGCGGCTCGTCGATGTCTACTGCGAGTCGATGCCGGAGGATGTGATGGCGGAACGTCGGCAGCTGATCGAAACGGCTGAAGGCGGCTGGGACGCTGTACAATTCGCCTGGGCCGGAAGCCTCAGGCCAGGCATCGGACACTATTACCGTGTCGAGGGGCCGACCTTCGTCATCGAACTCTGCAACGTTCAGCCCGATGCCGAAGGGAATCCGGCCAACCACATCCACTGCATGTGGCGGGATCGCACGGGCGATTTTGATTTGCCGCCGAAGTAAACCGCATCCGGTCGGGCAGCACGACGCGCCAGAGCGGTTCTCCGGCATGTGTCGCCCGATCGACCTGATCATCGGCGATCGAAGACGGGAGAACTCATGGGAGGCTCCCGATGGCACGTACGGTTCGCCGAGCGCGGCTGACAGTTTCTTCACCGAGGCATCGGGAGGGGTTGCCCGTACCCCAGGAGCCGGGCTCGGCGGCCAGCGCAGCCATGGATGGCGAAGCGCAGCTGGCGTGCAGTGAGCGAAGGCCAGGATGGCC
>CAMDFJ010000089.1 GCA_945897435.1 Candidatus Kuenenia stuttgartensis
TCAGGCCCAGACAGGCCTGACGCGGGACCGGCAACGCGATGACGGCCTCAGGGGTCGGCCGGACCACCAGCCAGACGCCGGATGACGACCCCTGCGACACCAGATGACTCCAGTTCCAGAAGCGCTTCGACTCAGGAACCGGCCGCGACCGACTCGATGTCGAGCAGCGTGCAGATCCGGTCGACGAGCACCTCGGCCTCGAAGGGCTTCTGCAGAAACTCGTTGGCTCCCGAAGCCTTGAGGTCCTCGATCTTGTCGGGCTCGCACATGCCTGAGATGCAGATGATCCGCACCTCGTCCATGGTCGAGTCGCTGCGGACCCTCTGGCAGACTTCCTTGCCATTGATGTCGGGCAGCATGACGTCGAGAACGATCAGATCGGGACGATAGTCCTTGACCATCATTCCTGCATCGAAACCGTTGTTCACGCTCCGAGTCTCGAAGCGGCCGTCCCGCTCGAGCACGTCGGTGATCAGCTCGACGAGATCCTGATCGTCGTCGACGACGAGGATCTTTCTTCGGCCGCTCTCCAACGCATCGGTCGGAATGCCGTTGTCCCGCATGAACAGGAACAGTTGGTCTCGGGGAATCCGACGAAACCGGCTGCCCGGCACGCGGAACCCCTTCAACTGTCCGGAGTCAAAGCAGCGAATGATCGTCTGCTGGCTCACTTTGCAAATCTTGGCGGCTTCGCCAGTCGTATACACAGTCTTTTGCATCTGCCTTACCACCCTCTCCCTAGCCGTGGTGCAGCTAGTCAAAACGGTGCCCGGGGGTTTCGCCTGTTCCACAAGGCAGCCCCGAACACCTAGGCCTCCTGGTTGCCATTCACGCTTGCCGACTGTCCCGGATCAGCACTCCGTGCCAATCCACTCCGGCAGGAACCAAGCTTCAGGGGGGCTGCGAAGGGAATCCGTTTCCCTGGAGTCGCTACCCTGCTTGCCATCCTTGCCTGCGACAAACTCTACAGCCATCTTGCGCAGTGAGTCAATATCGCTCCAGTCGACGCAAACACCTTTACCGCAACGGTTTCGGCAAAAAGCCCGGAGCGGCGATCTCCAGCAGATTGACCGCCGGCTTCCCATTCAGCGAGATCTGGGCCACCCGCCCAAACGTGGCATGTGTGAGGCCGTCATCCTCGATCCGCAACAGCGACCGCAGCCGAGGCCCGGGGACGACCTCGAGCAATCCCACGTCGTGCACGTCCCGCAGCAAATCCGCTGCGATCAGAATTCGTCCCAGCGGCTGAACACCTTCGATGATCGACTCGGCGGTCGTCGCATCGACAGCGTCGAGATCGATCTGCACGATGCCATGCTGCACCAACCGCCCCTGCGGATCGGCGAGCAGAATTTCCCGGGCATACCAGCCGCGGTCTCGGGACCGATCCTCCGGACTCATCCGGCCGGCCGCATCCGGCCTCTGTTCTGCAACCACCTGCAGGCCGACAGGCCCGCCGCAGAATCTCTCCATCGCGACCGTCATATGACTGCGGTGGTCGAGCAGGCCGCGATAGGGCTCCGGCAGTTCATCGGAGCCGACCGGGCGGAGCCCGCCAAACAGTTCGACGGGACTGCAAAACATCCCGATCAGTCGCCGCGCCCGGGCGAGGGTTGAGTGGACAGTGTCCATGCACAGCCTGCTTGAGGTGACATTGCCATGCGACAACCGCCCGCTCAAAGCCCTGCCGCGATGGATCAGTTGGCTGGCGTGAACTGGGCCGCCGCCTGCTCGGGAACCGCAAGATCGAGGAGGAACTCGAGCACCTCCCGAAGCCGGCCGAGTCGGCAGGACGCCAGCGCCGCCAGAGCCTGACGTCGCTGATCATCCACAATCGCCGCCGCCCGTGCAAACACGTCGGCCTGCATGTAGAGCCGCCGTGCCTCGCCGATCGCTGCAGCCACGTCTGCCGCCGACGCCTCCGCCGCAGCGGCTCGGGAGGCGAGACCGACCAGATGGTCGATGGCGTCCGGCGGAAGTCGCGACAGCGCCAGGGCCCACATCAGCGTCGGACGGCCGCCGAGAAGATCGCCCGCGACGTCTCGGTCGTTCTCGACGTCTCCGGCCCAATCCTTGAGGTCGTTGAGCACCTGAAAGCCGGTGCCAACATGCAGCGAATAGCGGCCGACCGCGGCGGCCGATTCAGGCTGCACACCCGCCAGACGGATGCCCATGGCGATGGCAGCCTCGAAGGCCGGCGAGGTCTTCAGGCCGTAGATTTCGAGCGACGCCTCGGGGAGCAGACGCTTGTCGCCGGCATCCCGCCACCAGAGTTCCGCCCCCTGGCCGCGGGCCAGTCGCACGTGGGCCTCGGAGAGGATCGCGACCAGATCCCGCTGGGTCGTTGGATCGACCCCCGCCAGACCGATGATCATCCTGTATCCCAGCCCGAGCAGATAGTCGCCGGCATTGATCGCGGAGGCGACGCCCCGCTCGACGTGCAGAGTGGGCCGCCCATACCGCATCCTGTCGTCGTCCTCGATGTCGTCGTGGACGAGCGAGGACTTGTGAAAGATCTCGATGGCGACCGCGGCGGCCTTCACGGCCTCGCGGGCCGCCCCGTCAACTGAAGCGGCACGGTCGGCGACAACCGCGTCGTAGGCTGCCAGGGCGATGAAAGGCCGCAGGAACTTGCCGCCCCGCGTCAGGAACTCTCCCGAGATCCCTGCCGTGGCCTCGAGGGGGTCGAAGGACTGCTCGGGCTGCGGTCCGACCGTCGGGCCAAAGGCTCCCGGCATCTGCAATCGCGTCTCGAGCGACTGCAGGGAATCCCGGCTGAAGAGGTCCGCCGCCTCGCGGAGCAGGGGCAGGTAATCGCCCATCGGCGCCGATGCGCCACCGCCCACCCCGAGCAGGCCGAGCACCCATTCGACATCGATTGCGGCGGAAGCCAGCGCCTCCCCGCAGGTTCCAGAAACAGCCACCCCTGCCGACGGCGGCGCGAAGGGTACGGCGGCGATCGGCAGGGAGAACGCCGGCAGCATCGCGAATGCCTTTTCGAGGTGCTCGAGTTTCGCGACTCCCAGAATGCCGTCGTATTGGCCGGTGAGCAGGCCTCCCATCGCCGGCACCGCCCGCGCCGTCGCCTCGACGACCCAGCCGCTGTCGCGGGCCGCGGCCCAGATCGTGCCGATACCGCAGCCGGGACCGCAGATTCGCGGCATCGAATCCGCCGCCGCGTCAGCCTCAACGACGCTGTCCGCGGCTGGGCAGTCCGGAAGCAGAAGCAGCCTGCGGCCATTGGATGCCGTCCCGAGCCTGTCCCTCCAGTATTCGGATACGACCGTGACCATCGTCCAGCCAATGTGCTCGGGCGCCGCCCCGGCCCGGGCCACGATCGCCGCAGCGCTTGCCCTCAGTCCCGCAGCCGTCTTCGCCGCGGCCGGCACGCCCTGAGACCGCCAGCCGGAGACGAGGTCGGAGGCCATCGCCCGAAGACGCTCCCGGACGGGCTTCGAATCAGGGCAGTTGAGTTCCACTTCGCGGCCTCCACCGACAACCTGAGTCTGTCCCGGAATCGATCCCGGCAGGGCGGAGGTTTGGAACACCGATGATTCTCCCGAGGAAGCGACTTCTTGCGTCCGCCACGCGGATCGCCCAACGCAGCAACAGTTTAGGCGCCGCCGCCGAAGCGACGAGCGAGTGGCTTCGATGGCCGCTGAAACTGCGTCCTAATCAAAAAATCGGTGCAGGAGCCGGTCGACCTGAAGCAGTCCCGACCGCGACAGCAGAGGCGCCGGGGCGGCCCGCTCCAGGAATCCCTCGGCGCGGAGCCGCTCCCACTCGCCTCCCCACTCCAGGAGCGGGTCGATCCCGAACTTTTTCTGCAGCCTGTCGCAGTCAACCGTCCCCTTTTTGAGCCCGAGCACAAGTTCGCGGATCAGCAGTTCCCGGGAGGAGGGCCGCAGCCCGCGGCAGATCGGAAGGTGGCCGCCATCGACCCCGGCGAGGTAGTCGTCCCAATGGGTGGCGTTCTGGTAGTGATGGCCGGAGATGTGGCCGAAGCTGGCCACGCCGAGGGCCACGAGGTCGCTCCCCTCCCAGAGCATGTCGCGATACCGAAACCGTACCCGCTCGGGATCGCGAACCAGCGTATAGCCGCTGGAGATCGCGTAGCCTTTTTCGAGAAACCTGTCGAAGGCCCAGTCCACCCAGGCACGCTTCGTGGGCCAGTCGGCGACCGCGGCCGGAGCCCCCTGCTCGCGGGCATCGTGGACGAAGACCGTATTGGCCGGAAGCTCCATCTGGTAGATGGTCAGGCTGTCGGGCTCGAGGTCGAGCGTCCGCTCGACCGTTTTCTGCCACGACTCGGTCGTCTCTCCGACCATGCCGGCGATCAGGTCGACATTCGTGCTCGGGAATCCGGCCGCCTTGATCCAATCCCAGGCCCGGAGGATCTCGGCCGAGAGGTGGGCCCTTCCGTTGGCTTCGAGCACGCCGTCGTCGAAGTTTTCAACCCCGAGCGAGATCCGCGTCATGCCGAGCGTCTTCAGGGCCCGCACCTTGGGCTCCGAGAGCGTGCCGGGTTCGCACTCGAAGGTCACTTCCTCGGCGTCGTCCCAGCCAAAGCTTCGGTGGATGCCATCGACGAGCCTTTCCAGCTGCCGCACACTGAGGAACGACGGTGTGCCGCCGCCGAAGTAGACGTAGCGGAGCGTCCGGCCGGCCACGGCCCGCTGGCCGGCGGCGAGTTCCGCCTCGCGAACGAGGGCCTGCGAATAGCGTTCGACGTCATCCGCAGCGACGTCGGTGTAGACGCGGAAGTAGCAGAATTTGCACCGCTTTCTGCAGAACGGCACATGAAGGTAGAGCCCGAGCGGCTCGGCCGTCGGCTCGGCCGCGAATGCGGCGAGCACCTCCGGCACCGCATCGGCATGCCAGCGGGAGAATGGCGGATAATTCGCGACGAAGTAACTGCCCGTCTCGGTGGCGTCGCTCATAACCCTCTGGCCGCGAGCAGGTCGTCGAAGTCCCGCAGGTGATAGGCGATCTTGGAAGCGTCGAGCAGGCGGCAGAGGCCCCGCAACGCGATGCCCATGCCGTCTGGGCCGCTCGTGCCGCCAAACTGGCCGCCGCCGCGGACATGCGGCTCGAGGTCGAGAAAGACGCCGGGAATGCCGCGTCGCTCGAGTTTCTTCGAGAGCGATGGGAGCATCGTCTTCAGGTCGGCGAGGATCTTGTCGTGGCCGCCGGCGCCGATGTCGGCCGGAACGAAGTTGGCAAGTTTGTCCTCTTCGACGTGCTTCCCGCGGGCGGTGCTCTTGACCTTCCTGTAGTCCTTGATGTGGACCCAGCCGAGCCCCGGCTTCATCGCCTCCCACTGTCGATAGACCTCGGCGGTCGAGAAGCCCTGGACGGTCAGGTTGGCCGCGTCGAACACGAGCACCAGACCGGGGTGGTTCACCCGGCGGTGGATCTCGGCGAGCAGTTCGCCGGTCTGGCCGACGAGGTTCGCCTCCACCTCGAGGCCAAAGGTGAGATCGGAACGGTGGCAGGCCTCGGCGATCTGGCCGATCCGGTCGGCCGCCTCGTCGAGGAAGTCCTCCGGCCTGGCATTCTTCGGTGGATAGAAGGAGAACCCACGGATCAGCTTGGTCTCGAAGGCGTGGGCCAGTTCGCAGGCACGGGCGACGTCCTGGGCGAGATACTTCTTGAAGGGGATGTAGTTGTTCTTCGTGCCGTCGGGCTTGTCGACGAGCTTGACCTTTCCGATCGGGGACGCGATCGAGGCGACGTTGAGACCGTATTCGTCCTCGAGGTGGCGGAGCTTCTGGATCTCCGCCATCGTCAGCTTCATGACGTTCTTGACCCCCTTGCCAACGTCGATGTTGCGGAGGCTGTAGTACTCGAGGCCGAGTGCCGCGAGCGCCGTGAACTGCTCGACGGCCGTGAGGTGAAACGAGGCCTCGTCGGCGAGGGCGGAGAGGAGAACGCGGGAGGACTGTGCCATTGAGGGACCTTTCGAGGTGAGCCTGTGTGAGCGGAGCGTTGCCGAACGAGGGAAGGGTATCAGCCCGCGGCCGGAAGGTGCTCGCCGGAGGGATGCGAGACGATGATCCGCGAGCTGATGCCACCCCGCGGCGTGAACTCGGCGACCAGCGTCATCCGGCGGGGCCGGAGCACAGCCACCAGGTCGTCGAGAATGCGGTTGGTGACGTTCTCGTAGTAGATGCCTTCGTTGCGGAACGCCTGGAGATAGAATTTCAGGCTCTTGAGCTCGACGCAGAGCGTGTCTGCGACATAGCGAAACGTCAGCGTGCCGAAGTCGGGCTGGCCAGTCTTCGGGCACATCGACGTGAACTCCGGACAGATGATCTCGATCTGGTAGTCGCGGGCCGGAAACTGGTTGGCGAAGGTCTCCAACTGGTCGCGGGAGGGCGGCTGCATGTGGTGTGTCATGATGGAGAGAAGTGTGCCATGAAACCTGAGCCAGGGAAACTCGGTCCTCCAACCGCCCCAGCCGCGATCGTTCTGCTCTCCGGCGGGCTCGATTCGGCAACCGCCGCCGCCTGGGCGGGATCGAAGGGTTTCCGGCTCTCGGCACTCTCGATCGACTACGGCCAGCGACACCGGGTCGAACTCGACCGGGCCCGCGCCACCGCCGCCGCGCTCGGAATCTCCGACCACCTGGTGCTGCCGGTCGATCTGGCCGCCTTCGGCGGCAGCGCCCTGGTCGACGATGCCATTCCCGTGCCCAAGGAACGTTCGAGCGACGAGATCGGCCGCGGCATCCCGACCACCTACGTCCCTGCCCGAAACACGGTCTTTTTGGGACTGGCCCTGGCGATGGCCGAAACCCGGGCCGCCGAGGCGCTCGTCATCGGCGTCAATGCTGTCGACTACAGCGGCTATCCCGACTGCCGGCCGGAATTCGTCGAGGCCTTCGCGCGGCTGGCCCGACTGGCGACACGGGCGGGGGTCGAGGGCAGGCCGCTGGATGTGCTCGCGCCGCTTGCAACGCTCTCGAAGGCCGAAATCATCGCCCTCGGACTCTCGCTCGGCGTCGACTACGCCCTCACGAGCAGCTGCTACGATCCGGCACCTGACGGATTCCCCTGCGGTGGCTGCGACTCCTGCCGGCTGCGGGCCGCGGGCTTCGCGGCGGTCGGCATTCCTGATCCGCTTCTTTCAGCCAGACCCTGACCAGAGGCCGTCTTTCCCGCATGCGAATCTCCGAAATCTACGCCTCGTTGCAGGGGGAGGGACTGCTCGCCGGAACCCCGAGCACATTCGTTCGCACGAGCGGCTGCAACCTTCGCTGCCGCTGGTGCGACACGCCGTTCACCTCCTGGGCACCGACCGGCGACGAGCGAACGATCGAGGCGATTCTCGAGAGCGTGGCGTCGCTGCCTCCCCGGCATGTCGTCGTCACCGGCGGCGAACCGCTGCTGGTCGCCGACCTGGCCGATCTCTGTCGCAGGCTCCGGGCCGGTGGCTACCACGTCACGATCGAGACGGCGGGCACGATGCCGCTCGATACGCCCGTCGATCTGATGTCGATCAGCCCGAAACTGGCGTCATCGGCGCCTGACCCGGAAACGCCCTCCAACTGGCGGCAGCGGCACGAGGCGGCGCGGCGGCGTGACGATGTCATCCTCGGACTCCTCGGGCAGGGGCCCTATCAGCTGAAGTTCGTCGTCGAAACTGATGCCGACATCGAGGAGGCGCTCGGCTGGGTCGCCGACCTCGCCCGGAGCCGACCTGCCGGCATCGACCCGGCCCGCCTGCTCTTCATGCCCCAGGGCCGGACGCCCGAGGAACTCGGCCGCACGACCGCATGGCTGGCCGGCGAGTGCATCCGCCGAGGACTTGTCCTGGCGGGCCGCCACCAGATCACCTGGTTTGGAAACACCCGAGGCACATGACCGGCTGTTCTTGACCGGCTACTTCGGGGCCGCATGGCCGCGGGGTCCGAAGAACAGCACGATCGCCGCCCCGACCGCCACGATCAGCATCCCGGCGAGAAAGAACGGGCTGACGGCGGCCATCGGCGTGTGGGCGAACGCGAGCGTGGTCAGCGTGTTGATCACAGGCGCGCATCCAAACACGACCGGCATCACCGTGAACGGCTTGCCCCCGCAGGCGAAGGCCAGGATCGTGCCGAGGGCCCCGACGGCCCCGAGCGATCCGGCGGCCAGACTCCAGATCCCTCCGGACATGTCCCAGGAACCCGTGTCGCGGAGCGGCCCGAGAAGCGCGAGCGGCACGAGCACGGCGATCAGGAAGTAGGCCGCTCCGATGCAGATGAGCGGCCGCAGCCGACTGCCCCCCATCGCCGCCTGGCCGCGGTGCAGCACCGGGCCATAGGAACCCCAGCAGAGGAGTGCCAGGAGCACCGAGAGCAGAATCTCGACGAACCGCTCTGCCTTCTGCTCGGCCGTCTTGGGGGCCACCGCGATCGCCGGTGGGCCCGCATCCTCGGGAGCGGCGGCCACGGCATTCGCAGTCCCGTGCTCTGCCGCCGCAGGGAGGGGCTGCGGCTTGAAGACCAGGACCGTCACCGCACCCGTGATCACGAGGATCAGGCCGGCAAGAAACAGCGACTTCAACTGCCCGAAGGCCTTGTTCATGAAGGCGGTGAGCAGGGTGTTGACGACCGGTGCACCGCCGAACACCAGCGGCATCACATAGATCGGCTTGCCACCGAACCCGAGCGCCAGGATCACGCCCAGCGCCCCGAGCGAGCCGGCGGCGCCTGCCAGCATGCTCCAGAGCACGCCCTTGCGGGTCCAGCTGCCGCGTTCACCGCCGCGGGCGAGAAGGACGAGCGGTATCAGCACGGCGATCAGAAAGTAGGCGAGTCCCACGCAGACGAAGGGCCGAAGGCTGGAATGCATCGCCTCGCGGCCGAAGTGCAGGACGGGACCGTAGGTGCCCCAGCAGAAGGCGGTCAGGGCCACCGCCGCGATCATTCCCAGAAACTGTTTCATTGGATGCTCTCCCAAACCGGTAAGTCTCTGTTCGGTGTCTGCGGCCGTCCAGTTCCCATTCCAGAAACCGGGTCAGGCCACGCTCCTCGTCGACCGGCCCCGTTCGACCGCTGCCAGCAGTGACTGGCCGACCGCTTCCACGTCCAGCAGCCGCATGCAGTCGTGGTGGCCGAGCGGACAGACCCGTTTGCCGCACGGAGAGCAGGGCAGGTCGAGCCGCATCTCCACGAGGTGCGGCTCGTCGGAGCGGCTCAGCCGCGGATCCATCGGACCGTGAAGCACGATCGTGGGCGTGCGAAACGCCGCCGCGATGTGCCGCGGCCCGCTGTCGGAGGTGACGAGGGCGTCGGCCCTGCGGAGCAGCGCCTTGGCGAGGCCGAAGGGGAGCTTTTCCTCGTCCGCCAGACTCTGGACACCCGGATGGCCGGCGAGCCTGACGATCTGGCGGGCCTCGTCCCGGTCTCCGGGACCGCAATGGACGACGACCCTGGCCTGCGGCATCCGTTCGGTGAACCAGCGGCCGAGCGCTGCAAACCGCTGCCCGCCCCACGACTTTGCCGGCCCGAAGGCGCCGTTGTCGTTGAAGACGACGAGCGGCCCGGGAGCTGCGTTCGAGGGAAAGAGTCTGGCCAGAACGGCGTCGGCGAGAGCCTCGTCGGCCGGCGTGGCGATCAGTTCCAGCGCCAGAGATCCCCGCGGCACGCCGATCTGGCATGCGAGGTCCATGGCATGCTCTGCGGTCGAGACGGGCCTGATCCGCAATCCGTCCCGGGCCGGGATGAGAGGATCCGTGAGCAGCAGCCGCCGCCAGTGGCGGGCAAACCCGACCCGGCGTCTGGCCCTTCCGGCAAACGCAAGTGCTGCGGAGGAGAGGGAGTTTGGCACGAGCAGGGCGATATCGGCACGATCGGCACGCAGTCGGCGGGCCACCGCGGCGAACCGCCTCGATCGATCCCGGCTGCGGCGGTCGTAGAAGACCATCTCATCGAGCCAGTTCGAGCCCTCGAGCAGTTCTGCGAACATCGGCTTCAGAACCCCCGTGATCCGCGCCTGACTGCCGTAGTGCGAACGCAACGCCCGCAACAGCGGCGTCGACATGACGAGGTCGCCAACCCAACGGGGCAGGATCACGAGGATGTGCATGCGAGGACGGTACTCGCCGGTGGCCAGGCTTGGCAAAGGCAAAACGCCCCCCGAGGACGCTTGTCGGGCATCGATGGCGATTCTCAGGCCGAACGCAACGCATCCCGAGGCGACACCCGCGACGCGATCCGGGCTGCAACCCATCCGGCGAGGAACGCCACGGCGAGCGTGAGAGCGGATGTCAGCCCGATCCACCCGAGCGGAAACGACGCCTGTCCGCCGGCGAGCGAGGGGAGCACGGCCAGCGTTCCTGCCAGCGTGCCGACCATGAGTCCCGCGGCGACCATGAGCAGGGTTTCCGCCACGAGCAGCAGCCGGATCCGAGCTGGCGGAAATCCGACGGCCTGCAGCAGTCCGATCTGGCCCAGCCGTTCGATGACAGCCTGCACCTGCATCGCGGCGACTCCGGCGGTGCCGAGCAACAGGCCGAGCGTGCCGAGCGCCTGAAACCCGGCGAGAAACGTGTTTTGGACCGCGGCGAGGCTTGCAAGCCGGGCCCGCGTGGTCTGCACGATCGGCCCGGCGTCGGCCCAGGCGGCGGCGACCGCCCTGCCGATCGCGGCCTCGTCCGGCCTGCCGCCGGACGCGTTCCCGACGCCTGCCGCATCGACGAGGGCCATCCCGTAGCCCGAGCGACGAGGAAAGTGGCGGGTGAAGTCGGCTTCCGAGATCAGGACCGATCCCTGCAGGATGCCCGGCTCGAGCAGGCCGACGATCTGGCATGCCAGCGGGTTGCCATCATCATCGGAAAGCGTGAAGGGGGCCCCGACGCCGCCGAGCTTGAGGGCCCACTGGGCCGTGGCCTGATCGAGGATCGCGGGAACCGGCCGCTCGTCACCGCGAACTGGATCCGAGAGCAGCGACCATGGGTTGTGCTCGCCCGACGGGAGCGGGGCATGGGCGACGAAGCGGAAGCCGCCACGGGCGACGAATCCCGGGCCGACGCCGAGAACGGCGGGCCGGGCCGAGGCGTAGAGGTTGGTGCAACTGGCGTCGTCTCCGGCATTCGTTCGCAGCCGCTCGACGATCGTCCGACCGAGGATCGCCTGTTGTTCGTCGTCGAGGCTGAGCCCGTCGCGACCGGCCGGATCGGTCGGATCGATCGACGACGGCTCGCCGAGCGTCACGATCTGCGTCCAGCCGCCGGTGGGTCCGGCGGGATCGTCGAGAAGTCGGGGGGGCTGAACTGCGAACGACGAGACCGCGACGATCAGAAATTCGGCGATCGCCACCATCGCGATGACGGCGAACGCACGGCCGGGCCGGGCGGCGATGCCCCGCAAGGCGAGACCGAAGAGCCCGTGGATCGGCGCTCTTCCGCGGCCGGCGACGTTGAGCAGGATACGGACGACGGCCAACAGGCCGACGAGCGCAGCCGCACCGGCCGCGAAAAACATGCCCAGCCTCGACTGCGAATCGGCGTCTGCCGCCAGCGCCCCGGAGGCCACCGCCGCAGACAGAGCAACGGCCGCGATGGCGGCCAG
>CAMDFJ010000090.1 GCA_945897435.1 Candidatus Kuenenia stuttgartensis
GGCCGAGTTCGTGCCCAGCCTCCTCGTACTTGTGGCTCGATTCCAGCAACGCCTTCGAGGGAATGCAGCCGACGCGGAGGCAGGTGCCGCCCAGCTTCTCCTCCTTCTCGACGACCGCAGCCTTCATTCCCAACTGGGCCGCGCGGATCGCCGCCACGTATCCGCCCGGACCGCCGCCGATCACCACCAGATCATGATTCATCGACGACTCCCAGCAGACGGTTTGGGTGAATCAGGCGTCGCACGACGCGCCGCCGAGAGACACGGGCAGGGATCCAGACATGGACCCTTCCCGAGCGAACCTACACTTCCAGCATCAGTCTGGTCGGATCCTCGATCGTGTCCTTGACCCGCTTGAGGAATGTCACCGCCTCACGGCCGTCGACCAGCCTGTGGTCGTAGGTGAGCGCGAGATACATCATCGGCCGGATCACGACCTGCCCGTTGACGGCCATGGGCCGGTCCTGGATGGCATGCAGCCCGAGGATGCCGCTCTGGGGCGGATTGATGATCGGCGTGCTCATCATCGATCCGTAGACGCCGCCGTTGGAGATCGTGAACGTGCCTCCCTGTAGTTCCTCGAGCTTGAGTTTGTTGTCGGCGGCCCGGCGGGCATACTCGCCGATCCGCTGCTCGATCTCGGCGAACGAGAGCTGCTCGGCATTTCGCAGCACCGGCACGACCAATCCCTTGCCGCCGCCCACGGCGATGCCGATGTCGCAGTAGTCGCGATAGACGATGTGGGGATCGCGGAATTCGGCGTTCACCTGCGGCACGGCCCGAAGAGCCTCGACCGCGGCCCGGACGAAGAAGGACATGAAGCCGAGTTTGACGCCGTAGCGTTCCTGGAAGACGTCCTTGAACTTCGACCGCAGCGCCATCACCGCCGACATGTCGACCTCGTTGAAAGTCGTCAGCAGGGCCGCCTGCTGCTGGGCCTCGACCAGTCGCTCCGCGATCTTCCGCCGGATCGGGCTGATGAGCACGAACCGCTCCTCGCGATCGCCTCCTGAGGCCCGCAGGCTGCCCGCCGCGGGAGGCTTGGCCAGAGGGGCTGCGGGCGGGCTCGGCTGCCGGGCCGCAGGCTGCGACACCGCGGTCATGGCGTCGGACTTGGTGACGCGGCCCCCGGGGCCGCTACCGGCGACCGTCGAGCCTGTCATTCCGGCCTCGCCGAGCACGCGGGCCGCCGCGGGCATCACCCTGCCCGGGCCCGCGTCGGCAGGCTGCGGCGGGGCCATGCTCACTGAGCCGATGTCGGTCCGTCCATCCTTGCGGGTCACGCCCACGACCGGCTGGGACGGGTTCTGTTGGGGCTGGGCGGCGCCGGCGGCCGCGGGCTCCATGTAGCCGATCACCTCGCCGACCACAGCCCTCTCGCCAGACCCCTTCAGGATCCGCGTCACGGTGCCGTGGACAGGCGCGGGCAGTTCGACCGTCGCCTTGTCGCTCTCGATCTCCACGATCGGATCGTCGGTAGCGACGGCGTCACCCTCACGCTTCTTCCAGGTGCCGATCATCACCTCTGTGATCGATTCACCAACCTCCGGAACCTTGAGTTCGAGTGCCATGATGGGGCGTGCCTTTTAGCTGTTGAATGCGGTGGAGAGCAGTTCATTCTGTTCGAGGTCGTGACTTTTCTTCGAGCCCGTGGCCGGGCTGGCCGCACTCTGACGGCAGACGCCGGAGAACGGAAACCGGTCGAGGAGCTTCTCGCCGAAATGAATCCGGAAAAACCTCCAGGCACCCATGTTTTCAGGCTCCTCCTGAACCCAGACGGCGGGCGTGCCCGGCATGTAGTCGGCGAGCACGGCCTCCAGCGCCCGGCGGGGCAGTGGATAGAGCTGTTCGACGCGGATGATCGCCACGTCACTGCGGCCGAGTTCCTGGCGGCGCTTTTCCAGTTCGTAGGCCACCTTGCCCGAGCAGAGGAGGATCCGTCGAACCTCGCGGGCCGGAACGCCCGAGGCGTCGGGAATCACCCGCTGGAACGTCCCCTTCTCGAGCTCCTCGATGTCGGAGACGCAGGCCGGATTCCTGAGCAGGCTCTTCGGGGTCATCACGATGAGCGGCTTCCGCCAGACGCGGAGCACCTGACGACGCAGGCAGTGAAAGATCTGGGCCGGCGTCGTCGGCGTCACCACCTGGATGTTGTCCTTGGCGGCCAGCGACAGAAACCGCTCCAGCCTGGCGCTCGAATGCTCGGGGCCCTGCCCCTCGAAGCCGTGCGGCAGGAGCATCACGATTCCCGAGAGCCGGTTCCACTTGTCCTCGGCGCTGACGATGAACTGGTCGATCACGACCTGGGCCGCGTTGACGAAGTCACCGAACTGCGCCTCCCACATGACCAGCCCGTCCGGGCAGTCGAGGCTGTAGCCATACTCGAAGCCCAGCACACCCGCCTCCGAAAGCGGGCTGTTGTAGATCTCCACCGGCGCCTGGTCGCTGGCGAGGTGCTCGAGGGCGCAGTAGGTCTCATCGGTGACCACGTCGTGGATCACGGCATGGCGGTGACTGAAGGTGCCCCGCTGGCTGTCCTGGCCCGAGAGCCGGATCCTGAGCCCCTGGCTGGCGAGGCTGGCGAGCGCCAACGCCTCGGCGGCCGACCAGTCGATCGGATGCTTCCCTTCGGCCATCTGCATGCGGCCTTCGAGAAACTTCTGAATCTTGGGGTGCGGCTGAAACCCGTCGGGTAGCGACACGAGCCGCCGCAGCAGGTGCTCGAGCACGTCGCGGCGGACGCCCGTATCCACGTCGGCGGCCTCCCGCTCGCGGCCGCCGATGTAGAACGACCAGACTCCCGCCAGGTCGCTCTTGTGGACGTAGTCCTCGCTTTTGGCGACGGAAAGTTCGGCGTCGAGTTTTGCCCTGTGCTCCTCGGCGATCTGCATCGCCTCCTCGCGGGCGACGTCGCCGAGCTTGAGGAGCTTCTCCAGGTAGCTCTCGTGCACGCTCGGCCGCCGCTCGATCACCCGGTAGAGGGCCGGCTGGGTGAATGCCGGCTCGTCGGCCTCGTTGTGGCCGCGACGGCGGAAGCAGTACATGTCGATGACCACGTCCCGCTGGAACTCGCGGCGGAAGTCCATCGCCAGATTGACCACCTGGGCGACGGCCTCGGGATCCTCGCCGTTGACGTGGAAAATCGGAATCTGGAGCATCTTGGCCACGTCGGTGGCATACATGCAGCTGCGTGCCTCGCGGGGCCCTGTCGTGAAGCCGATCTGGTTGTTGACGATCACATGCAGCGTGCCGCCCGTTCGGTAGGCATCGAGTTCGCTCAGATTGAGCGTCTCCTGGATGATTCCCTCGCCGGCGAAGGCAGCATCGCCGTGGATCAGGATCACCATCCCGTTCTGACGGGCGCTGTCGGAGCTGCGGTCCTGCCGCGAACGCATCCTTCCGATCGCGACCGGGTTGACAAACTCCAGATGGCTCGGATTGAAGCAGAGCGTGAGGTGGACGTTGCGGCCGTTCGCCGCCCGGTAGTCGGTGGAATGGCCGAGGTGATACTTGACGTCGCCGCGGCCGACGTGCAGCTCGGGATCGATATCGGCGAACTCGCGGAAGATCCGCTGCGGGCTCTTGCCCATGATGTTTGCCAGCACGTTGAGCCGGCCGCGGTGAGCCATTCCCATCACCACGTCGCCGATCTCCTGGGCCGCCGCCCGCTCTATCGCCATCTCGAGCAGGGGGATCAGGCTCTCCGAACCCTCCAGCGAGAAGCTCTTGGCCCCGAGAAACCGCTTCTGGATGAACTCCTCGAACACCGCGGCCGTCGTCATCTGGCGGTAGATTCGCAGCTGCTGCCGGCGGTCGAGCTGAATCCGGTTTTCGCAGCCCTCCATCCGCACCTGCAGCCACTGCCGGACACGCAGGTCGTCCATGTGCATGAACTGGACGCCGATCGCCCGGCAGTAGGTGTTTCGCAGCCGCTTGATGATCTGCCGCAGCGACATCGACTGCGGTCCTTCGATCGTGTCGGTCGAAAACGACCGGTCCATGTCCTCTTCGGTGAGGTGATAAAACTGCGGGTCGAGCTCGGGCAGCCCGGGGCGGGGACGGCCGAGGGGATCGATCTCGGCCATCAAATGGCCGCGGACCCGGTAGGCCCGCACGAGCTGATCCACTCGATCCTGCAGGAAGGCGACCCGCTCCTCCCCCTTGGTGCCGGTGGCGACCGGGAGCGGCAGCGGCTTTGCCTCACCGGCCGGAGCCGCGGGAAGCCTCACGTCACCGTTCGAGATCGCCAGAGCGTGGGCCGTCGCGATTCCATCGGGAGTCACCAGCCGCGAACCCGGAGCGACGGCAGCGGCAGAGGCCCCATTTCCAGCGTGGCCGTTCGTGACTCCCGCTTTTGTGGTCGTCGTTATCTGCGACACCTCCGCCGCCGATCGCTGGCTGCCCTGAGCCAGAGACTCGAAGTAGGCCCGCCAGTCGGCGTCCACGCTGGCCGGATCGGCCTGATACTGCGTGAACATCTCTTCGAGGAATGCGAGGTTCGCCGTTCCGGCCAGATCGACATCACCAGCCCGACGGGCGGTTTCGGAAGTACTCATGGTCTCTTTCGTGGCAACACGGTCACATCGACAGCAGCAGCCGTCCCGGGCTCTCCAGATAGCCGATCACCTCGTTCAGGAAGCGGGCCGCCATGGCGCCGTCGATGATCCGATGATCGTAGGAGAGCGAGAGGGGCATCAGCAGGCGGGGCTCGATCCTGTCCTCGTGGACGACCGGCATCTTGCGGGACCGGCCGACGAGCAGGATGGCGACCTCGGGCCAGTTGATGATCGGCGTCGAATAGGTGCCACCGATCGCGCCCAGATTGCTGATCGTGAAGGTGCCTCCCCGGAGGTCCTCGAGACCGTACTGGGAATGCTTGGCCTTCTCCGCCGTCTCCCCGATCGCCTGGGCGATCTGCGGGATCGAGAGCTGATCACAGTCTCGCAGGACGGGCACCACCAGACCGCGCGGCGTATCGACGGCGAGTCCGATGTTGACGTATTCCTTGTAGACGATCTCCCCCTTCTCGGGATCGATGGTGGCATTGATCGAAGGATGCTGCCGCAGCGAAAGGCTGACCGCCTTGATGACGAACGAGAGGGCCGTCAGCTTGACGTTCCCCTTGGCCTGGTCGGCCGCACTCGCCTTGCGGAGCCGCTCGAGTTCGGTGACGTCGGCATCGTCGAAGTTTGTCAGATGGGGGATCGTGGTCACGCTGCGGACCATGTTGGTGGCGATCGTCTTTCGCATCCGCGACATCTGCTCGCGGCGGATCGGCCCCCAGTCGTCACGTTCGGTTGAGGTCGATTCACCGCTTCGTGATCGGCCGGTCGGTGCGGCCGCACTCGCCTGACGCACCGCGGCGACGACGTCCTCGCGGATGATCCGGCCCCCCGGGCCGCTGCCCTTCACGCGGGCCAGATCGACACCCAGTTCACGGGCAAGCCTGCGGACAGCGGGCCCGGCCGGTTCAACGGCGGCCTCGGCCTCGTTCGGTTCAGGCGCAGACTCGGATGCGGCTGGCTGGGGCCGGGCTGGCGGTTCGACCAGCGCCGTCGCTGAGGCAGCCACGGGCGCCGCACTCGCCGCGCTCGCCAGTTTGGCCGGCGACGCTGCCGGAGCCGGCGGTGCTGCTGGAACTGGCGAGGTCACTGGAGCCGACGCGGGTGCCGAAGAAGCCGCGGCCGAGCCGGCGGGCTCGAGCGTCACAAGTGCCTGGCCAACCTTGACGGTATCCCCCTTTTTCACGAGCACACTCGCGATCCGGCCGCCGGGCGGACAGGGCACCTCGATCACCGCCTTGTCCGTCTCCACCTCGAGCAGGGCCTGCCCCGGTTTCACGATGTCGCCGGCGGAGACAAAGACGGTCACGACATCGCCGGAGGCGATGTTCTCGCCCAGATCGGGCAGTTTGAATTCAGTGGCCATGCAGAGGTGCGTCCGATTGCAGGGGGTTGAACGAACTCGAAAATCAGGCCGAAAAGACTGGCTTGTGGCTGGAGAATCAGATGCGTGAAAACGGCATGCGGAGAGAACAGGGGCGGGCTCAGGCGAGGGCTGCGTCGATCTTGTCGGGGTTGACCCCCAGTCGGTGAATCGCCTCCGCGACCACCTCGGCTCCGATCGCACCGGTTTGGGCCATCTTCCAGAGCGTTCCGATCGCGATGCACTCGGCGTCGACCTCGAAGTGGCGCCGCAGCGGTCCCCGGGTGTCGCTCCGGCCGAAGCCGTCCGTGCCCAGCACGAACAGGCCGCCGGGCACCCACGGATCGAGCTGCTCCGGAACCGTCCGCACATGGTCGCTGGCAGCAACGAAGAGACCGTCGCGGCCGCCGATCGTCTGCTCGAGATAGCTTTTCCGCGGCGAACCCGTCGGATGGAGCATGTTCCAGCGGCGGCACTCGAGGGCCTCGCGACGCAGTTCCTTCCAGCTGGTGACACTCCAGACCGTGCTGGCCACGCCCCAGTGCTCGGCGAGCAGGT
The DNA here is from genome assembly GCA_945897435.1 of Candidatus Kuenenia stuttgartensis. Classification (GTDB taxonomy): domain Bacteria; phylum Planctomycetota; class Planctomycetia; order Pirellulales; family UBA1268; genus RGVT01. Next base: position 6,484 of record CAMDFJ010000090.1, read on the forward strand.
CGGCGGCCCTCAGCACCTCTCGGAGAATCGCCCCGGATCCGAGCAGGTTGACCTCCGGCAGCGACGACTTTCCCGCCGGCTTCACCGTCCGCAGCTGGTACATCCCCTTGAGGATCCCCTCCTCGCAGCCCGGCGGCATCGGCGGCATCTCGTAGTTTTCGTTGTAGACCGTGATGTAGTAGATCCAGTCCTCGCCCTTGGCATACATCCGATCCATGCCGTCGAGCATGATCACGGTCGCCTCGTAGACGAAGGCCGGGTCGTAGGCCTTCACGGTCGGATAGGCGATGGCAAACATCTGGCTGTTGCCATCCTGATGCTGAAGGCCCTCGCCCGCCAACGTGGTCCGCCCGGCGGTGCCACCGAGCAGGAACCCGCGGGCACGGCAGTCGCAGGCCGCCCAGATCTGGTCGCCGATCCGCTGGAATCCGAACATCGAGTAGTAGATGAAGATCGGGATCATCGGCACGCCATGGCTGGCGTAGGCCGTGCCCGCGGCGATGAAGCTGGAGATGCTCCCCGCCTCGGTGATCCCCTCCTCGAGGATCTGCCCGTCCTTCGCCTCCCGGTAATAGAGCAACTGATCGGAGTCGACCGGCTCGTAGAGCTGGCCTGAATGGGCATAGATGCCGCACTGCTTGAAGAGCGGATCCATGCCGAAGGTCCGCGACTCGTCGGGCACGATCGGAACGATGTACTTGCCGACGTGCTTGTCCTTGAGGAGCGAGGCCATCAGGGTGACCACGCCGGTCGTCGTCGAGACCTCGCGGCCGGAGCTCTTCTCGATGAAGCCCATGTATTCCGAGAGGGGCGGTGTCTGGAGCGTCGGACCCTGCTTCGGCCGCGTGGGGACGTAGCCGCCGAGCGCCTCGCGACGCTCGCGGAGGTAGCGCATCTCCTCCGAATCCTCGGCCGGCCGATAGAAGGGCGCCTTGGCGACCTCGTCGTCGGAGATCGGGATTCCGAACCGGGAGCGGAAGGCCCGCAGCTCGTCCTCGTTGAGCTTCTTCTGCTGGTGGGTGACGTTGCGGCCCTCGCCGACCTCGCCCAGCCCGTAGCCCTTGATCGTCTTGGCGATCACCACGGTCGGCTTGCCGTGGCACTTCATCGCCGCGTCGTAGGCCGCGTAGACCTTTTCCGGATCGTGGCCACCGCGACGCAGCTTCTTGATCTTTTCGTCGGAGAGGTGGACGACCATCTCGGCGAGTTCGGGGGCGGCTCCGAAGAAGTGCTCGCGGATATAGCCGCCCGGCATGACGACGTATTTCTGGTACTGGCCGTCGACGACCTCGTTCATCCGCTTGACGAGCAGGCCCTTGTCGTCCTTGGCGAGCAGGGCATCCCACTCCTCGCCCCAGATCACCTTGACCACGTTCCAGCCGGCCCCGCGGAACACACCCTCGAGTTCCTGGATGATCTTGCCGTTGCCGCGAACCGGCCCGTCGAGCCGCTGCAGGTTGCAGTTGATCACGAAGACGAGATTGTCGAGCCCCTCTCGGGCCGCCAGCGAGATCGCCCCGAGGGTTTCGGGCTCGTCGCACTCGCCGTCGCCGATGAAGCACCAGACATGCTGCCCGCTCGTGTCCTTGATGCCCCGATCCTGGAGATACTTGTTGAACCGGGCCTGATAGATGGCCATCAGCGGGCCGAGGCCCATCGAGACGGTGGGGAACTCCCAAAAACCGGGCATCAGCCAGGGATGCGGATAGCTCGAAAGCCCGCCCCCATCGGCCAGTTCCCGACGGAAATTCTCCAGCTGTTTTTCACTGATCCGCCCCTCGAGAAAGGCCCGGGAGTAGATGCCCGGGGAGGCGTGCCCCTGGAAATAGACCTGATCGCCCGAGTAGTCGTCGCCGCGGCCGCGGATGAAGTGGTTCATCGCCACCTCGACGAGCGTTGCCGAGGAGGCAAACGTCGAAATGTGACCGCCGATGCTCTTGTCCTCGCGGTTGGCCCGCACCACCATCGCCATCGCGTTCCAGCGGATGATGCTCTTGATCCGCCGCTCGATCTCCCGGTTGCCGGGAAACGGGGGCTGCCTGTCGGCCGGGATCGTGTTGATGTAGGGGGTCGTGGCCGAGAACGGAATCTGGACGCCGAGCCGGTAGGCCTCCTGCTCGATCGCATGCAGCAGATAGGCCGCCCTGTCGCCGCCACGGCTGTTGATCACGTAGCGGAGCGAATCGAGCCACTCGCGGGTTTCGGTCGGATCGGAATCGACGGCGGCGGTGCCATCGGCCGGAACCGGCTGGCCGCTGGTGGCGTCGCTGGCCTGGCCGATCGACATCGGGGCATGGGCGCCACGGGGGAGCGGTCGGGCCTCCGCGACAAAGTCGCTTGCTGTCTGGTCGATGTCGGGGCTGGCCATGCGTGGCTCCGGTGGATTGGGCGGACTTTACGCATTATTCCGCCGGTTCCGGGGGGCGTAAAGACCAATGACTGGCTAGCGGGCTTCCGCGCGCGGCCTGTAGATTTCGGTAGCCAGGCCGAAATAGTTTTCGGCGGAGAATGCCACCGTCTCGCCAAGAGTGGGGTGGGGATGGATCGTCTCCGAAAGGTCGCGGGCCGAGCAGCCCATCTCGATCGCCAGGGTGCCCTCCGCCACCAGTTCTCCGGCGCCGGGCCCCACCATGCCGACTCCGAGCACGGTGTCGGTTTCCGGATCGACCAGGATCTTCGTCAGGCCTTCTGTTCGGCCGAGGGCCTGGGCCCGGCCGCTTGCGGCCCACGGATAGCGGCTGATCTCAACCACCCGCCCCTGAGCCGTCGCCTCGCTCTCGGTCAGCCCCGCCCAGGCGATCTCCGGATCGGTGAACACGACGGCGGGAATCGCCCGGGGGGCAAAGAGGGCCGGCTCGCCATGCAGAGCCTCGACGGCGACCTTGCCCTGATGGCTCGCCCGATGGGCGAGCATCGGCTCGCCGCAGACGTCGCCGATCGCGAGAATCTTCGGGTCGGCGGTCCGCTGCTGCCCATCGACGTCGACGAAGCCCTTGGCGTTGACCCTGACCTGGGTGTTTTCCAGCCCAAGGCCGTCGGAGTTGGGTCGACGGCCGACCGCCACCAGCACCCGCGAAAACGACCGCTGACTCGGCCCCTCTGGCCCCTCGAAGTGGACGAGCACCGAGTCGCCCCGGTCTTCGAGTTTGACCACCTTGGTTTTCATCAGAATCTTTTCGAACAACTTTTCGAGCCGCTGCTGCAACGGCTTGACGAGGTCGCGGTCGGCACCGGGGAGGAGCGTGTCGGTGAGTTCGACGACCGACACCCGGGAGCCGAGTTCGGCGTAGACGGTGCCCATCTCGAGTCCGATGTAGCCGCCACCGATCACCAGCAGCGACTCGGGGATGTCGGCCATCTCGAGGGCCTGCGTCGAATCCATCACCCGTGGCGTGGGCAGGTCGAAGGCGGGGATCTTCGCCGGCCGCGATCCGCTGGCGAGAATGCAGTGGTCGAAGCTGATCTTCTGGGACGACCCGTCAGCCGCCGCCACCTCGAGCGTCGAGGAGTCGGCGAATCTCGCCGACCCGTGGACGACCGTGACATTCCGTCGCCTGGCCAGTTGGGCCAGTCCGCCCGTGAGCGTCGCGATCACCTTGTCTTTTCTGCCGCGAAGGCTGTCGACATCAATCGAGGGCCGTTCGAAATGGATGCCCCAGGCCTCCATCTCCCTGGCCTCGGCCAGCACCCGGCCGACGTGCAACAGCGCCTTCGAGGGAATGCAACCCCGCAGCAGGCAGGTCCCCCCGAGCCGCTCGTCCCTCTCGATGAGCGTTACCTGCATCCCCAGATCGGCGGCCAGAAACGCGGCCGCATAGCCTCCCGGACCACCGCCCAGCACCACCAGCGGAACATGCATCGTGTCGTGACTCCAGCGCAAAGGGGGGAGGGTCGGGCTGCGTCCCGCGCCGCGGACGCACCGTCGGGGTCGCTCTGACTGCTGGCGTTGTTGTAGTTTCGCCCTCGGGTTCCGACAAGAAAAGGCCCCGTCATCCTTCGATGGCGGGGGATGACGGTGGACGTATGCTGCAGTCGGCTCGAAAGTGGATGCAGCGGGCCTTGACGCTCGAGATGCGGAGTTTGGCGGCCTTCCGAATCGCCATCGGCCTGCTTGTCGTCGTCGACGCCGGCCTGAGAACCCGCGATTTCGGACTGATGCTGGGCAGCGCGGGAATGTTTCCACTCGACGCCCTCGGCCGGTTCTTCGGCGATCGCTGGGCCTGGTCGCTCACGTTTCTCATCGACGCCGATTGGTGGGTGGCGACCGTGCTCATGCTGCAGGTCGCGGCAGGACTGGCCCTCGCCGCGGGATGGCATACTCCCTGCGCGACCGCCCTGGCATGGGTGGCGGTCGTGAGCATCGTCCGCCGCACCCTTCCCGCCACGAATGCCGGAGACTTCTGGCTCTGCTGCCTGCTCTTCTGGGGCATGTTCCTCCCCCTCGGCCGGACGTGGAGTCTCGACGCGGTCCGACGACCGCAGCCGGAGTCCCCCCAGATGGGCACGGTCTGCAGCATCGCCACCCTGGCACTTCTACTGCAGATCGCGGCCTTCTATTGGTCGGCCGGGCTCGGGAAGTGGAACGACGACTGGCACTCGGGCGACGCCGTCTCGCGGGCCCTTTCAATCCACGACCACGGCACGCTCCTCGGCGACCGACTGGCCTCCCACCCGCCCACCTCGCGGCTCCTGGCCTGGTGCGTGCTGGCCACGGAACTTGTCGGCCCGCTCGTACTGCTGGCCTGCCCCTGGCCGGCGGCACGCCTCGCCGTCTTCACGGTCTTCATCGCCTTCCATGCAGGGATCGCGGTCTTCATGACTGTCGGCCTGTTCGCCTACGTGGGGATGGCCACCTGGCTGGCGGTTCTGCCATCCGTTGTCTGGGACCGTGGCCGGCACCGCTTCGTGCCGCCGCTTCCCGGGGGCGGGCTTTCGCGGGCTGCCACCGCGGCCTGCGGGGGATGTCTGGCCGTCGCGGCTGTGGCGTTTTTTCATGCCAACACCGGCTGGCGGTCACGACCGCTGCCGCCGGGGATTCATGCCGCGGTGCGGCTGCTCTGTCTGGA
>CAMDFJ010000091.1 GCA_945897435.1 Candidatus Kuenenia stuttgartensis
TGGCCGCCGGTGAGAGCCGTGACTCGCTCCGGGCGGCCAGCAACGCCCGCCAGACACTCGAGCCAGTCTCGGTCGCGGACCGACGGGCGGCCTCAAGCGTCTGGGCCGAGAGACCGCGGGGCGGCACGTTCGCGATCCGCGCCAAAGCCATGTCGTCGTCCGGATCGACGAGCAGCCGGAGGAACGACATCACGTCCTTCACTTCTCGGCGGTCGAAGAACGAGCGGCTCCCAATCAGTTCGTAGGGAATCCCCTTGCGGCGGAGTTCCTGCTCGAAGACCCGGGTCTGTTCGCCGGTGCGGAGCAGGATCACGGCCTCGCCGGGGGCCACCTCGCCATCCCGCAGCCGCATCTCGATGTCGGCCACCACCCGGCGGGACTCGTCGATCTCATCCTGGGCCTGCACGATCGCCGGGGGCACGCCGGCCGGAAGCTGCGAGACGAGCGTCTTTCCATGCCGGCGGGTGTTGCGGGAGATGAGCTGGTTTGCCGCCCGGATGATCTCGGGCGTGGAGCGGTAGTTCTCCACCAGCTTCACCACGGTCGCCCCGGACCAGCGGTTCTGGAACTCGAGGATGTGGGAGATCTGGGCGCCCCGCCAGGCATAGATCGATTGGTCGTCGTCGCCGACCACGCAGAAGCTCCTGTGGTCGCGGGCCAGCGACTCGAGAATCCGCTCCTGGATGCCGCTCGTGTCCTGATATTCATCGACGAGCACGTGGTCGAAGCGGCCCGCCTCCTGGCGACGGACATCCTCGTGGGCGGTGAAGAGTTCGTCCACGACCATCAAAAGGTCGTCGAAGTCGACGCCGCCCGCCGTCCGCAGGGCCTGCTGGTAGCGGCGGTAGCCGGCCGCCGCCAGCGTCCAGGACTCGGCAGCGTCGATCGCGAGCGTGTCGAAGGCCCCGTCGGGCCGGACGCCAACGCTCTTCCAGCGACTGACCCGGTCGATCAGATCGCCGGGCCGAAGCACCGCCTCGGCGACCTTCAGCTCCTTGAGCACCTTGCGGGCGATCGACTCCTGTTCGCCCCGATCGACGATCGCGAACCGTGCCGGGAGGCCGACCCGTGCCGCGTGCCGTCGGAGCACGCGGACGCAGAGCGAGTGGATCGTGGAGATCTCGGGCTTCTCGTCGCCGTGGCCGGAGAGCAGCTTGCCTGCCCGGGCCAGCATCTCCTTGGCAGCCTTGTTTGTGAACGTCACGGCGAGGATCCGGGACGGCCTCGTTCCCCGGCGGACCAGATGGGCGATCCGGGAGATGACCACGCGGGTCTTGCCGGTGCCGGCACCGGCGAGCACGAGCAGGGGGCCGACGGGCGCCTGTACGGCATCAGACTGGGCGGGGTTGAGCTGCATCCGTGCCGAAGATCTGTCGAGGTCGAGGAACGTCGCTTCCGTTCGCGGATCAGGAACGCGGAACAGGAAACGACAATCTACCACAGCATGGCCAGCGATCGCCTTGACGCATTCTGCCGGGAAGTTTCTATTGCCCCATTCCAAGAGCGAGAGGAGACGGCGATGGCACGACGCAGCGAACGGTTTTCCGGACGGGATGCCGGGCGGAGACTGGCACCGAACGGCCGCGAGGCGGACGATTCTCACGCAGCCGACGATGACCGCCGCGTTGCAGCAGACGGTGGGCCCGAAGACGACCTCGCTGAACTGGAGGGCAATGCCCTCGCCGAAAAGACGGCTGAAATCATCGACTGGATTCGTCCGCAGGCAAATGCGTTGCTGCTGGCGGCGGCGGGCGCAGTCCTCGCGACGGCGGCCTGGATCCTCGTCTCCTCCCAGCAGGAGGCCACCCGTGCCCAGAGCTGGGAGGCATATCTGGCTGGACTGACCACCGGCCAATCGGCCGCCTTCGATGAGGTCATCCGCCGCTATCCCGACACTCCCGCCGCAAGCTGGTCGCAACTCGTGCTTGCCGACATGGCGCTCACCGAAGCCAGCGATCTGGCATTCTCCGACAAGGAAAGGGCGATGCCACGGCTGCAGGCCGCGGCCGGACTCTACTCCGCGATCCTCGGGTCGAAGCCCGTCGGCATGCTCGCCGAGAGGGCCACGTTCGGGCTGGCGAAGGCCCGGGAAGGGCTCGGGCAGCTCGAGGAGGCGAGGCTCGGCTACGAGGCGGTTTCAAGGGAGTTCGCCGGCGGTCCGATGGCACGAATGGCGGCCGAACACGCCGTCGAACTTGGCCGCGAATCGACGCGTCAGTGGTATGATTGGTTCGCGGCGCAGTCGATCAAGCCTCCGGCGGCAAAGCAGCCCGAGGCTGGTCTGACGACACCCGAGGCCGGCACGACACCGGCCGAACCGGCCGCCACGCCGGCCGCCACGCAGGAGTGAACCAGTTCTGAACGAGCCGCAGAACCGTCCGTTTGCTGCGGGCGACGAGGCGTCGTTCAGCGTCGACGATGCCGCGGCAGGGATGCGGCTCGACGTTTTTCTGACCCGCGAGTTTCCCGGTCAGAGCCGGTCCTTCATCGCCCGGGCGATCGACAAGGGGGCCGTTCGTGTCGATGGAATCGTGGCCCAGGCGTCACTGCGGCTCCGGGCCGGATCGCAGGTTGTGTTTACCGTTCCGGCGCCGCCCCGGGCCGGACCGGATGCGGAGGAGATTCCGCTCGAATTCCTCCATCTCGATTCCGAGATGGCGGCGGTGAACAAGCCCGCCGGCATGGTCGTCCATCCGGCAAAGGGCAACTGGAAGGGCACGCTGGCAGGCGCCCTCAAATGGCATCTCGAACGGCGGGGTACCGAGGACGCGGCCACGGGACTCTCCACGCTCGGTGGACCGACCCGGCCCGGCATCGTGCATCGCCTCGATCGCGACACCAGCGGTGTGATCGTGGTCGCCCGGACCGAGGAGGCCCATCACCGGCTGGCCAAGCAGTTCGAAGGTCGCAGCGTCGAGAAGACCTATCTCGCGATCACCCAGGGCCAGCCGCAGTTCGACCGCGACGAGATCAGCCTGCCGATCGGCATTCATCCCTACCAGCGGGAGAAGATGGCCGTGCGCAGGGACCATTCCACGAGCCGCGAGGCGGTCACCCGATTCGAGGTGCTGGAGCGATTTCGGCAGGGGGCTCTCGTTCGCGTCACGCCCAAGACCGGCCGGACCCACCAGATCAGGGTCCACATGGCCGCGATCGGCAGCCCGGTGCTCTGCGATGCCCTCTACAGCGGACGGTCGGTGATCGCCCCCGCATTCTTCGGCCTGCCGGGGGACGGCACGCCGCTGATCGCCCGACAGGCGCTCCATGCGGCGAGTCTCGCGATCGACCATCCGACGACGGCCGAGCGACTGACCTTCGCGGCCCCGTTGCCGGCCGACATGGAACGGGTGCTGGCGGTGCTCAGGGGTGGCTGATCCGGCCTTTCGTCAAATCGCTCCTCGGGCATTCGCCGACCGCTTCGCCTCGCCCGCCGATCTGAGACAGGCTTCAGCCTGTCTCGCGCTCCGGATCCTTCTGCTGCGTTCTCGCCCGCTCGGCGGCGGCCTGCTCCTCCTCCTCGCCGAGCAAGAGCATCGCCCGCGGCAGTGACGAATCGATCACCCGCGAGACGGCGATCACGAATCCGGCGGCGCCGTCCCGCCAGCCGCCCTGCAGCAGATAGGCCTTGGCAAACATCAGCGCCCCGCGAAGCGGCAGTTTCCAGGCGGCACAGCGGGCGTTCTTCTCCCGCAGCCGCCGGGCCTTGAGCCGGGCGTAGCGGATCGACCGCAGCAGGACATCGGATGCGTCGCTGAAGCTGTGATGCAGGATGCTGCCGGGCAGGAGGCCCGGGCTGCGGGCCGCGCGGACCTCCTCGTGGACGACATGTGGCGTGAAGCCGGCGGTTGTGCGGTTGAACAGTCGCAGCACCCGCTCCCGGCCCCAGGGGCCATGAAGAATCTCGCGATCTCCGATGAATGTCCGGCGTCGGATCGACCAGCAGACGGCCGGATCGGAAAGGTCGAGCCGTCGGATCGCGGCGACGGCCTCGGCGTCGAGCGATTCGTCGGCGTCGAGCGAGAGGATCCAGTCGTGGCTGGCAAGCGAGATCGCCCGCTGCTTCTGCGGGCCGTAGCCGAGGAAGGGCTGCTCTTCGACGCGGGCACCGGCTGCGCGGGCGATCGCCGCTGTCCCGTCCGTCGAGCCAGAATCGAGCACCAGCCGTTCCTGGCAGAAGGAAACGCTCGCCAGCGTGCCGCCGAGATGGGCTGCCGCGTCGCGGGTGATGATCACCGCCGAGATCGGCAGCCGTGGGTCTGCGTCGGCCGTCATGCCTGTCGGCCGTCGGCAGCGGGCCCCTCGAACGTCGGTCCGTCGGCTTCGGGATCACTTTCAGGATCGTCCCCTTCTTCGGCAACGGGGCGGCCATCCTCGGAGAGCGTGTCGTCCGAAACCTTGAGGGGAAACTCGAGCGTGAACCGGCTCCCCTTCTCGGGGACGCTCGTGACGAAGATGTCGCCGCCGTGTTCCCGGAGAATCTTTCGGCTCACGGTCAGCCCGAGCCCCGTTCCACGGGAGCCCTTGGTGGAGACGAAGAGGTCGAAGATTTCGGCGAGCACGTCGGGAGTCATTCCCGGTCCATTGTCGTCGACGATGATCCGCACGAGTTTGGCCTGATCGTCGATCTCGAGGCCGAGACCGATCACTGCATCCGGCCTGCCCTCCACCGCATCGAGGGCGTTTGTGACGACGTTGAGCACCGCCCGCGAGATCCCCTCGGGGTCGAACACGATCCAGGGCATCCCCGGCGGCGGATTCCAGATGATCCTGGCCTCGTTCTCGCTGGCCCGCTGCTGGACGGTCTCGACGATGTCGCCGACGAGCGCCGTGAGGTCGGAGGGAACCGGGTCGGGCTCCCGCTCCTTGCTGAACGAGAGCATGTCCATCACCAGCGATGAGATCTTGTTTTGATTGCGGGAAACGATATCCCAGCCCTTGCGGAGGACGGCCAGGTCCTCGTTCTCGAGCCCCATCTCCACCAGATAGCTCCCCCCGCGGATGCCCTGGAGGATGTTCTTGATGTGATGGGAGAGGGTGGCGATCGTCTGCCCCACCGCAGCCAGTCGCTCCGACTGCACCATCGCCGAATAGTAGGTGGTGTCCTCGACGGCCAGGGCGGCCTGGTGGCCGATGGCGATCATCAATTTCAGGTGCTCGTCGGTGAACCGACGCTGTCCGGACTCGATCGAATCGGCGAGTGGCACCATGGTGTCGACGTAGATCACGCCCACGGTGTCGTAGCGGCCCCGCATCGGCACGCAGATCGCCTCGCGGACGCCCGTCCGCATCACGCTGTTTCCGGAACTGAAGCGGTCGTCGTCCTGGGCGTCGCTGGTGAGCACTCCCTCGCTGCGATCGAGGACATAGTCGAGGATCGTGCGGCTGATCGCCATCGCCGTCGGACTGCCGGCCTGCCGGTCGCGGCGGGCCTTGGTTCGCAGCTGCCGGGTCTCGGTGTCGAGAAGCATGATGCAGCCGCGATCGGCCTCGACCCATTCAAAGACGAGTTGCAGGATGCGGCCAAGCAACTCGTCGATGTCGAGCGTGTGGCTCACCGCCAGCGCCGTGCGGTACATCACCTGAAGGTTGCTGCGGGCCCGGGCGAGCCAGCGGTTCTGGGTGTCGTCGGGTAGGAAGGCCGCCACGCCCCCTTCCTCCTCGGCCATGGTGCGGATGATTCGCGAACCATCCTCGCCGTGGTCGGAGACGATGTCGACGAGGCCGGGCATGGAGCCATCCGGACCGTCCTGGGAATAGACGATCAGGGTGCGGCCGATCTGGATCTGGTCGCCGCTCGACAGTTCGGCCCGCTCGATCTTACGGTTGTTGAGAAATGTGCCATTCGAGCTCTTGAGGTCGCCGACGATGAATCGCTCGCCCACCCGTCGGATCTCGGCATGGCGGCGGGAGACCTCGTTGTCGTCGAGCTGGATGAGGTTGCCGGCCTCGCGGCCGATGCTCACGGCGCCCTCGTGGGCGGCCAGATCGTAGCGTGCCCCCTTGTTGAGGCCGCGAATGACGAACAACGACGGCACGAAGGTGAAACTCCCGGCGGAATCGATGCGGTCGCCCGTCGGTTCGAGCGACTCCGTTCGATTCTTGCACAGGCGCCGCCGACCGCAAAGCGGATAGAATTCAACGGTTTGCCCCGGCGGCGTGGCTTCTCCGGGGCGTTCGAATCGAGGTGACGAATGAATCGCGGAATCGATTGTGGAATCCATGCTTTCGGGCGAAGTTGGTCGGGCTGGCCGTCGAAGGGCTTGAGGCGGGGCCTGATCGCCGCCGGCATGCTGCTTGTCGCGGCGATCCCGGCCGGGGTGTCGGCTGCGGACGATCCGGATGCCACCGAGGCGGCTGCCATCAGGGCTCGTCTCAAGGAGGCCGTCGAGTGGCTGGCGTCGCCGGACCGGAACGGTCGTGGACCGGGCACTGCAGGCATCGATGCGGCCGCCGACTGGGTGGCCGGTCAGATGCAGGCTGCCGGTCTCGACACCACGAAGGTCAGTGGTGCGGCGTTTCAGCCCTTTCCGCTGATCCTCGAGGCGCGGCTCGGGCCAGCCGATGAAAACGTCGCTGAGATCGTCGGTCCGCCTTTGCCCGACGGCAGCCCGTCGGTCAGGCGGCTCGAACTCGGGAAGGATTTCACGCCGCTCGCGGCCGGTGGCTCGGGCCGGTTCGATCTGCCGCTCGTGTTCGCCGGCTACGGCATCACCGCTCCCAAGGAGAAGTATGACGACTACGCCGCGGTCTCGGCAGAAGCCATCCGCAATGCTGCCCTGATCGTCCTCCGGCAGGAGCCCCAGAAGGACAACCCGCACAGCGTCTTCGACGGCAACCAGGCATCGCAGCATGCGGCCCTGGCCCGCAAGGTGGCCAACGCCTCTGAGCACGAGGCGGGTGGGCTGATTTTCTGCAACGACGCCTCGGCCAACGCCGACGACCTCATGCCCTTCGATCGGGCCGGTGACGGATCGGAGCGACGGACGATGCCGATCATGCAGATCCGTCGCAATCTCGTCGACACGCTCTTGCAGGAGGCCCGTGGCCGCGGACTCGCCGAGGTCGAAAAGGAGATCGACGAGAAACTCGAGCCGCAGACCGGCGGACTTTCAGGCTGGCGGATTCGCGGCCGGGTGGCCATCGAGCGGGTCGAATCGAGCACGCGGAACGTGCTCGGTTTTCTCCCCGGTCGGCCGGGCGCCGAGACGGTGGTGCTGGGCGCCCACTACGATCACCTCGGGTACGGCGGCGTGAACTCGGCGGCGCCGGGGGAGACGACCGTGCATCACGGGGCCGACGACAACGCCAGCGGCACCGCGATGCTGGTCGAGGTCGCGAGGCTGCTCGCAAAGCAGGGGCCATTTCCCAGAAACCTGCTGTTCGTGGCGTTTTCAGGGGAGGAACGCGGCCTGCTCGGCAGCGCCCATTACACGGCAAATCCTCTCGTGCCCCTCGGCGAGACGGCGGCGATGGTGAATCTCGACATGGTGGGCCGCCTCGAAGGCGATGCCATCGTGGTACACGGCACCGGCACGGGCACGGGCCTCGACCCGCTGGTTGACCGTCTCGTCGGAAAGCACGGCTTCACGGCGGCGAAGGAGCCGGGGGGGTTCGGTCCGAGCGACCATTCGAGCTTCTACGCGAAAAAGATTCCGGTGCTCCACCTGTTCACCGGATCCCACTCCGACTACCACCGTCCGACCGACACCGCCGACAAGATCAACTACGACGGCATGCTGCGGATCACCAGGCTCGTCGCGGATCTCGTCGGCGAACTTGCGACCGCGCCGGATCGCCCGGCATACATCGAGGTGGCCTCGAAGATGTTTGCCCGGGGCGGGGGCGACCGACCCTATTTCGGCAGCATTCCCGACTTCGGCAAACCGGGGAAGGGCTATGCGATCACGGGTGTGACCAAGGAGTCGCCAGCGGCGCGCGGTGGCCTGCAGGGCGGCGATGTGATCGTCCGGCTCGGGGCCAGCGCCGTCACCGGCCTCGAGGACTTCGACAGCGCCCTGCGAAAGCACAAGGGAGGCGATACGGTTCCCGTCGTCGTGCTCCGTGATGGCGCCGAGGTGGCGCTCGAAGTCGTCCTTGATCCGCCGAAGTGAGTCCCCGGCCTGGGGCGGCCGTCGATGCGGCGGGGAACAGCCCCGAACAACCTGACTTTTCCGGGGCCTGCTCGGGTGGAGAAAGGTCAGGGTTGGCTTTTCAACGGGCGGTCAGTTTCGCTGATTTTCATCCAGGTCATCGATCAGGCTCTCGAGCAGGTCGGCGCCCACGTGGACCACCCACCAGTCGCCGACCATCGATGGCTTGAAGGCCTCGACGATCTCGTGGGCCCGGGGTGAAGATGGCTCGCGGAATCGATCCATCGCGCCATGCACGCTCTGCCAGAGGGCGACCACCTTGGCCGCCGTGTCGACTGTCGGCCGGCCGTGCACCCAGAGTTCGATCGGGGCCTGCATGCTTTCAGCCTCCTCGGGCAGCTGGGGCAGTTTCGCATCCTTGGGCCCGGGGCTGGCCAGCACCCAGTCCTTGGTGCTGGAAAAATGTCCGCTCCAGTCGGTCTTCTGAGGCATGAGCAGGGCCAGGGTCTGTTTCCAGGGCACGTTGGCATTCAGGTCGTCGACCAGCTTGTCGGTGTGCTTGCCGAAGGCTTCGAGGATGGTGGCCTTGGTTTCACGAAGCGCGATCGCGTCGGCCTGGGGTCTCGTTTTCTCGATCTGCGGCAGGGCCAATCTCCGCACGATGCAGCCCCGCAATCCCGGCGGGGTGGAGAGGCCGTCGAGTCGCGAGGAATGGGAGGCCTCGATCATCTCCGGGCCCTCGCTGAACTGCAGGCCATCGAAACGGATCTGCCGGTGGACGTCGAAAGTTGTCATGCCGGTGTTGTAGGCCTTGACGGGATGTTTGGTCGCCACCGTCCGCGACGTCGTCGTTCCCTTGAAGTGGAGGATGAAGACGGGCTTGCTGTGATCGGTGTCGAACTCCACCGCGGGCCGACCGCGAGTGATTGCCGTGCCGGTGACGTGCGAGCCAAACAGGCAGCGGTCGATCGAAGCAGCCTGCTCGCTGGCGGGCGGGGCATGCCTGCGGATGAATTCCCTCGAGACACGGAGGACGATTTTCGTCTCCATGGGGCCGTCTGCGGCGGCATTTCCAGGAGGATCGGTGAGGGCGTCCTTGAGTTTTTCCTGCACCTTGTCTTTGAGCGTCCCATCGATCGCTCCCTTGATGGCTTCCTTCACGGTGTCCTTGACTGTGTCCGTGATGGTGTCGCCGGAGTCTTTCGGGGGCGCGTCTGCCGAGGCTGCCCGTGGCCCGGGCGGTACCAATGCCTTTGCAGCCGCATCGACCGCGGCGTCGACCGCGGCATCGACTCGTCCGCTGGCCTCGGGATTGGGAGGCGTCTCGGCGGGCATCGGCTGCCCGGCGATCGCGATCGCCAGGGCGACGCCCCAGCGGAAGGCAGAGGTCGGTCGGAGGCACACCATGAGAGCGTTCCTGCTTTCGTGAACTGGAGATGGGTCGAGAGCGAGGCTAGTTGCGTCAGAAACGCCATGCAAACTCCATGGCTGGAAAGGGGGCCGGGCGGCGGCTGGAATGCCTGGCCGAGCCAACGCCTGTCCGGCAATTTCAGGGTGTTTTTGCACTTGAATCGGGAGTGCCGGGCTGACATGATCCGCCGCGCTACGGACCCCGCGCCGGCCAAGGATGGCCGCGGCCGTAGCGCAGATACAGTCGACCCGATCCCCCGGGCAGTCACCAAGCAAGGAGTGCATTTCGTGAAGTCGCAACTGGCAAACGTCATCTGTCTGGCCGCTTTGGCCGTGGTTGGGAGTTCCGCGTTTGCCCAGGTTCCCGGGCAGATGCAGCAGGGGCAAGTCCCTGCCGCAACCCATGCGGCCGGACCGGCCAACAACGTCGCGGTCATCGACGTCGGCTACATCTTCAAGAATCACGCCCGCTTCAAGGCCGCGATGGACAAGATGAAGGACGAGGTGATGGCGGCCGAGAACGGCCTCAAGGCCGAGCGGGATCGGATCAACGGGCTGATGGAACAGATCAAGGGATTCAACGTCGGCACCCCCGAATACAAGAAGCTCGAGGCCGAGATCGCCAAGGCCCAGGGCGACTTCAATGTCAACGCCCAGCTGCAGAAGAAGGACTTCATGGAGCGCGAGGCCAAGGTCTACCTGCAGGTCTACACCGAGGTTGAAAAGGCGGTCGAACAGTTCGCCCGCGAGCACCGGATCGCCGTGGTTCATCGGTTCGACGGTGAGCCGGTCGACAACAGCGACCGCAATCAGATTCTCCGTGGCATCACCAAGCCGATCGTCTATCTGGAGCCGGGCATCGACATCACGCCCGACATCCTCAAGATGCTCAACGGTCCGGCTGTCGCGGGTGCGGCCCAGCCGCCGCGGACCCGCTAGTTCGGCGTCACCGTGGGAGCCGGCTGCCGGCGGCTCGTCCAATCGGGCGAGTGGTCCGGGGGCCGGTCCCGCCTGGGAAACAACCCGCGTATGGCAGCCAATCCAGCACCGAGGTCGCAGCAGACGCTCCGCCGCCCGGCGGTCGTGATCGGCCGCGGCTACTGGACCGGCCGCGGGATCTGTGTCGAACTGCATCCGGCAGAGCCGGGATTCGGGGTCGTGTTCGAGGGCCTCTCGCCTGAGGGGGCGGTCCGAATTCCGGCCACCCTGGCCAGTCGGGTGGATGGCGTCAATCGGACCAATCTCGAACGGTCGGGCTGTCGCATCGAGATGGTGGAGCACCTGCTCAGCGCCCTTGCCGGCCTGCACGTCGACAACTGTCTGGTGCGATTCGACGCCGAGGAGATGCCGGGGCTCGATGGCTCTTCGCAGGCCTTCGTCGACGCGATTCTCGCGGCCGGCGTGGTGGTGCAGCAGGGGGCGGTCGAGCCGGTGGTGGTTGTCGAGACTGTTCGTGTCGGAGACGGCGAGGTCTGGATCGAGGCGGGTCCCCCCCGGTTTGCGGGCCTCACGATCGACTACCTGCTGGACTATGGTCCCGGGCCGATCGGCCGCCAGGAATTTTCGCTGGATGTGACGCCCGATTCCTACAGACGCGAACTTGCCGCAGCCAGAACATTCATCTCGGTCGACGATGCGTCGAGACTGCGGGCGGCGGGCCTCGGCCTCACCGTCTCGACGAACGATCTGGTCGTGTTTGGCGCCGATGGCCCCGTCGGCAATCCGCTTCGCTGGCCGGACGAGTGTGTTCGCCACAAGGTGCTCGATCTTGTCGGCGATCTGGCCCTCGCGGGTCGGCCGATCCATGCCCATCTGCGTGCCTGCCGCAGCGGCCACAGGCTCAACGCGTTGATGGCCGGCACGCTGCTCGAGACCGAGCGCGGGCGACTCGAGTCGGCGGCGTTCTGAGTCGATGGGTGGAGGTCGGGCGGGTGGAGGAGATGGCCGGATGGTCGACGTTGAAGATGGCTGCAGACGACTCGTTCTTC
>CAMDFJ010000092.1 GCA_945897435.1 Candidatus Kuenenia stuttgartensis
GAAGCCTGACGAGAAGAAGCCTGACGAGAAGAAGCCTGACGAGAAGAAGCCTGACGAGAAGAAGCCTGACGAGAAGAAGCCTGACGAGAAGAAGCCTGACGAGAAGAAGTGACCCTGGGCCGAAATCTGAAGAGGGAATCGAGAGATGAGCAGGAATCGAATGCGGATGACAGACTGGCGTGATCTGGCGATGGCTCTGGCCCTGCTGGCCGTTGGGATCGTGATTGGCCTTGTGGCCGCACCGCGGCCTACGGTTTCGCGGGCCCTGGCCCTTGGCTCGTTGGCAGACGAATCGTTTGCCGTCTGCACGGTGCCGCTCTCGGTTGGTGTCGAAGGAATTTTCATGCTCGACTTCGAGACAGGCGATCTGTCCGGTGGCGTCATCAATCCGACGACGAGGCGATTCATGGGCGCCTACAAGCACAACGTGCTCGCCGATCTCGGTTTCAAGGCTGGGCAGGTCAAGAATCCGAGGTTTCTGCTCGTCAGCGGGGGGGCCGACATGGCAGCTGCCGGCGGCCAGCCGCTGGCCTCATCGGTGCTCTACGTCACCGACTCCTCGACCGGCACCACCGTGGCCTATGGCATCCCCTGGAACTCCCAGCAGGCAACCCCGGCATCGGTGGGCACGGAACTGCTCCCCCTGGATGTCGCCCGCCCTCGGGGTGGTGGTACGAAGGCCGTTGGGGCCAAGCCGGCAGTCGGTGTGAAGCCCAAGGACCGCTGATCTCCCGATGGACGAAGGCCGGCTGAAATTCGACGGGCAGGAACTGGCGATCATCGTCAACGGTGAACCCTATCGCGCTCACGCCGGCGCCTCGGCATTCGACATCGTCGCCGCCCTCGGTCTGGAGGGCAGGCCGCTGGCGGTCGAAGTGAACGAGCAGGTGGTCCCGCGGGCACGACTCGCAGGCTGTATGCTCACGACTGGCGATCGGATCGAGATCGTCACGCTGGTCGGCGGCGGTTGAGAGGAGAATGCTCCGCACAGATGATGACCACTCCCAGCACCATCGACCCAGCCGACGCGCCGGCCGAAGAGCTTCGCGTCGGCTCCATGACACTCCGCAGCCGACTGGTCGTCGGCACGGGCAAGTATCGCAGTCTGGCTGAAATGGCCCGCTGCCTCGATGTTTCCGGCACCGACTGCGTGACCGTGGCCGTGCGGCGGGAGCGGCTCGTCAATGCGGCGGGCGAGAACATCCTCGACCACCTCGATGCCTCCCGATACACGATCCTGCCGAACACGGCCGGCTGCTACACGGCCGACGACGCCGTCCGTGTCGCCCGTCTGGGCCGCGAACTGCTCCGCGATCTCGGCAATCCTGGTGCGGAATGGGTCAAACTCGAGGTTCTCGGCGACTCCCGCACGCTGCTTCCCGACCCGGTCGGCACGCTCGAGGCGACCGCCCGACTGGTCGAGGACGGTTTTGCTGTGCTCGTCTATTCGAGCGATGATCCCGTCGTCGCCCGGCGGCTCAAGGATCTTGGCGCCGCCAGCGTGATGCCTGCCGGCAGCCCGATCGGATCGGGGCAGGGAATCCTCAATGCCAACAATCTTCGGATCTGTCTGGAGTATCTCAAGGACGGCGACCCCGGATATCCAGTGATCGTCGATGCCGGCGTGGGCACGGCCAGCGACGTGGCCGAGGCGATGGAACTCGGCGTCGATGGCGTGCTGCTCAACACGGCGATCGCCCATGCCGCCGATCCGCTGCGAATGGCTGCTGCGATGCGGGCCGCCTGCTTCGCCGGCCGTCAGGCGTTCCTCGCGGGCCGGATGCCGAAGCGGCTCTATGCGACGGCGTCGAGTCCGGAGACGGGCCTGATCGGCGGCGGGCCGCAGCATTCAGGCGGAGCGGCCTGATGCTCGCCAGGCGGATCATCCCCTGCCTCGACGTCGAGAAGGGCCGCGTCGTCAAGGGAACGCGGTTCCTCGATCTCGTCGACGCCGGCGATCCCGTGGCAGTGGCGGCGAGATACGAGGCGGAAGGAGCCGATGAACTCGTGTTTCTCGACATCACGGCGAGCCACGAGGGTCGGGCGATCATGCTCGAGGTCGTCCGCCGCGTCTCTGAGACGATCTTCATGCCGTTCACCGTGGGGGGCGGGATCCGCAGGCTCGACGACGCCTGCCAACTGGTGCAGGCGGGGGCCGAGAAGGTGAGCATCAACTCGGCAGCAGTCCGAACCCCCGACCTGATCACCGAGCTGGCCGATCGGCTCGGCAGCTGCGCCACAGTGGTCAACATCGATCCCAAGCGGGTGATCCGCGACGGCCGCGAGATCTGGGAGGTCTTCGTCAGCGGTGGCCGGGTCGCCACGGGGCTCGAGGCGGTGCCCTGGGCGAGGGAGGTCGAGGCCCGGGGTGCGGGCGAGATCGTGCTCACCTGCATGGATCGGGATGGCACGCGGGACGGCTACGACCTCGAGATCACCGCCGCCGTCAGCAGGGCCGTCGGAATCCCGGTGGTTGCCAGCGGCGGCGCCGGCAACGCCGAGCACCTTGCCGATGCGATCGAGCAGGGGGGGGCCGACGCCGCGCTCGCGGCTGGAATCTTCCACTTCGGGCAGTGTACGATCCGGGAGGTGAAGGAGGTGTTTGCCCGCCGCGGCATCCCCGTCCGGCCGGTCCCGAACCAGTTTCACGACGCCCGACATCCATGACGCTCGACCCCACCACCGCCCCCGCTCAGTCGACGTCGGCATCTGCCTCCCCGGCGTCGGTCGCTTCCGTCGAGAAGCCCGTCCCCGCCGACTCGAGTGACCGCGAGATCGATCGCCTCTTCGAGGCGATGGTGCGGCTCAATGGCAGCGACCTGCATCTCAAGGTCGGCCAGCCGCCATTCATGCGGGTCAAGGGCGCCCTCCAGCCGCTCAAGTATCCCCGGATCGACGCCGAGCACATGAAGCGGCTCTGTGGGCCGATCATGACACCGCGGCATCGCAAGATCTTCGACGACGACGGCGGCGCCGACTTTGCCTACACATGCGTTGTGGACGGCGTCCGCTGGCGGTTTCGAGTCAACATGCTGACCCAGCAGGGGTCCTGGGGCCTCGTCGCCCGTCGCGTCAACAACACGATCCCCGACTTCGAGAAGCTCTTCCTGCCGACCTCGATCGAGCGGCTTTGCCAGCTCGACCAGGGGATGGTGCTGCTCGCCGGCGTGACCGGCTCCGGCAAGAGCACGACGATCGGGTCGATGCTCAACTACATCAACCGCAACTACCGCAAGCACATCCTGACGCTCGAGGATCCGATCGAGTTCGTCTTCACCGAGGACAAGTGCCTGATCAACCAGCGGGAGATCGGCAATGACGTCCGCAACTTTGAAATCGGGATGAAGCACGCCGTCCGCGAGGACCCAGACATCATCCTCGTGGGCGAGTTGCGGGACGTCGAGACGTTCAAGACCGCGATCCATGCCGCCGAAACGGGGCATCTCGTGTTTGGCACGATCCATGCCGCCAGCGCGCCGAGCACCGTGACCCGGATCCTCGATTTGTTTCCGCAGGAGGAGCATGCGGCGATCCGTAGTGCGATCGCCTTCAACATGAAGGGCATCGTCGCCCAGAAACTGCTCAAGTCGACCAGGCCCGGGGTGAGCCGCGTGCCGGTCGTCGAGATGATGTTCTTCGACGTCCTCGTGAGGAAGTACGTCCTCGAGGAACAGGACCACCTGCTCGCCGACCACATCCGCAAGTCGGCCAAGGACGGCATGCAGGACTTCACCATGAGCCTCAAGAGCCTGATCGACCAGGGGCTCATCGACCGCAATGACGCCCTCGAGATCGCGCCCAACCGCGAGGCGCTGATGATGGCCCTCAAGGGCATCGGAGTCTCCTGATGCCACCGGATCGGAGATGCACGTCTGGCCGTCTGCCGGCGGTGGTGGTTCTGCTCTGCCTCGCCGGCCTTGCAATCCCGGGAGCCGTTTCGGGGCGATCTGTTTCTGCAGCCGAGGATGCCGCCCCCGGTGGGCAGAAAGGGCCGCGTCCGGAGGCGAAGACCATCGATGAGGGTCAGCAAGAGAAGGCGGCTGCCGATGAGGATGCCAAGACGGCCGAGGAGATCGAAGATGAGGAGAAGGGGTTCGTTCGCGGCAGCGGCGGTGGTCTGGCGATCCTGCCGGCGGCGGTCTGGTGGCTGCTCGTATTGCTCTGGGCAGGCACGACCAATTGGGCGGCGGCCGACCGCGCGAAACTGCCGACCTTCGATCATTTCTGGCTTCCGCTGCTGACCGGGCCGTTTTTCGCGGTGGCCATTCTTGCCTGGTGGATACCCTGGTCGTTCGTCGCCCTGCCGCTCTTGGCGATCGCCTGGCTCGGGCCGCTCCTGCCGTATGCCCGGTTGCGGGACGCAAAACTGGGCATCGATGATCGGGTGCTCTCGCTGCACCATGTGGCCAAGTCCGGCGCCGGCATGCTCAGGCGGGTGGGCATCAAGCTTCCCGAGGGTGAAAAGAAGCCCGGCCACGCCCTTCCGGAACTGGCCCTGGCGGGCGTGTTCGAGGATCCGTCGATCGATGCCAAGGCGCTCGCGGCCGAGGCGAAGGCGATGCCGGGATTCGCGCCGTTTCGAGAGCTTTTGCAGTGGGCGGTTGCCGCCCGTGCCCGGCAGGTTGTTCTGGAGATCGGCGATGCGGGCACGAAGGTCAGGCACCGGATCGACGGCGTCTGGCAGCCTGCGAAGCGGCCGGTCGCCGTCCGCGAAAAGCTGAAGCGGGTCGAGAAGTGGCAGGAACCGGCCCCGATCACTCCCGAGGCGACCACGGCCATCATGGAGGCGGTCAAGACGCTCTGTCTGCCGGCCAAAAAATCGGGGAAGTCGTCCCGATCCGGGAAGTTCAACGCCACGGTCGATCGCAAGCAGCTGCCGGGGCGAATCGCACTCGAATCGACGCCTGCCGGCAAGAGGATGGTGATCGAGTTGGATCAGCCCGATCAGACGTTCCCGACACTGGCCGCCCTCGGCATGGAAGACGCCGTCGCCGCCAAGGTGGCGAGGGCACTCGTGCTCCAAAACGGGCTTGTCGTCGTCTCCGCTCCGCCCGGCGAGGGTCTGACGACCACCTTCACGCAGGTCGTGCTGGCCACCGACCGCCTGCTCCGTGACCTCGTTCTGATCGAGGATGCTGCGTCGCCACTGAAGGAGATTCAGCTCGTCAAGCCGTTCCGCCACGGCGGCGACGATGCCGCGACGCCCCTGGCCGCGCTCGAGAAGGCGATGCTCGCCTATCCGACCGGGATCGTGGTGCCCGATCTCCGCGATGGAGAACTGGCCGTCGACCTCGTTCAGCGGGCGGCTCAGATCCTCGTCATCGTCGGCCTGCGCGCCAATGATTCGATCGACGCCATCGAGAGACTGATCGCCCTGGGAATGCCTCGGGAATCGCTGGCCGGCGTCCTCCAGCTGAGCCTCTCGCAGCGACTGGTGCGGAAGCTCTGTCCAAACTGTGCCCAGGACTTTCCGGCGACCCCGGAACTGCTGGCGAAGTTTCATCGGCCGGCCGAGCCCGCCGCCGCACTCAAGCGGGCGGCCGCGGAGGGTTGCGCCGCCTGCTCGGGGCATGGCTTCGTGGGCCGTACGGCCGCATTCGAGCTTGCCGGCGGACCGACTGTCAGCAAGGGCATCCTCGTCAAGGCCGACGCCAAGATGATGCAGAAGGCCGCCGCCAAGGACGGGATGGTGCGGATCAAGGACGCCGGCGTGGCGATGGCGTTCGCCGGAACGACGTCGCTCGAGGAGCTGCAGCGGGTGTTCAAGAAGGAGACACAGGGATGAACGTCGGATTGATCGTCGACCTCTCGCTGTTGACCATCCTGATCACGATCGCCTTTTTCGTGGCCCGCTGCGGACTCTGGCAGGCCGCCCTCGTGTTTCTCGATCTGCTCCTGGCCGCCAGTCTGGCGACAGCCTGGTATGAGCCCGTGGCCGAGTACCTGCAGAAGTATCTCGCCCCCTACACCTACTTCCTCGACATCACGGCGATCTGGGTGCTGTTCATGGTGCCACTGCTGGTGCTGATGACCGCCACCCAGCAGGTGGGCAAGAAGACCGTCCGTTTTCCGAAGTGGGTCGACCTCGCCGGCAGCATCCTGATCGGTCTGATGACGGCCTGGACAGTGATCGAGTTTGCCGGGTTCTCACTGCATGTGGCTCCCGTCCGCAATGAGGCCGTACCGCTGCCGCCGGCGAAGTCGATGTTCTTTGGATTCGGCCCCGATTCCCGCTGGCTCTGGTGGGTTCGCGGCGGCTCCCGGAACGGTCCGTTTGCCGTGCCCGATCATCCGTTCGATTCCGACGGCGACTTCTTCGCACGGCATGCCAAGCGCCGGGAAGGGATCGCGGAGCAGCCGTCGCTCATCCTGCCTGAGTGAACCTGATCTCTCCCGGGGACGAATCCCGCGATGGCTGACGGCGCAGCGGACTACCGGCCGATGAGCGGCGCCGCCCTGGCTGCGCTGGCGCTCGGGGCAGCCTCTGCGCTCGCGGTTGTCAGCCCTGTCTTCTGGGTTCTCCCCCTGATCGCGATCGCGATGGCCGTCGTCGGGCTGCGGGATGTCGCCAGGCCGGAACTGCCCAAGGCGGGGCGACTGGCGGCGGTCGCGGGCCTGGCGCTGGCGGTTGGGTTTGGCGCCCAGGCGGTCGTCTCCACGGCGACCAGCCGGTTGCTGGCAGGATCGCGTGCCGAGGCGGCGGCCCGGCTCTGGCTGACGGCGATCCGTGATGGCCGGGTTGCCGATGCCAGGGGGATGTGCCAGCCCGAGGCAGCGGGGGCGGTCGATACGCTTTCGGAATGTGTTGGCGGGCCGGTCGTCGTACGGCGACATTGGGCAGGCGAGCAGGGGGATGCCTGGGTCGTCGAGGCGGAGATTGGAGGCTGCGAAGCCGTGGTCACGCTCGCGCCGTTGCCTACGATCCGCCAGCGACGGCCTGCGGAACGCTGGATGATCAGCGCCGTCGATCTTGTCAGGCGTCCCGGGAACTGAAGCCGCGGACGGCGTCGATCGAGGACGCGCCGGCTGCGAGCATCACGAGGCGATCGAAGCCCAGCGCCGCGCCGACTCCCTCAGGCATGGTCTCGCCGTGGGCCTCGATCAGCCGCTGCGGCAGCGGCAGGGAATTCCGGCCGTCAGCCAGTCGGGTCCGGTTGGCGGCCGCGATCCGCTCGCGGAGCACGTCCCGGCTCGTCTCCTCCTCCCAGCCGTTGGCCAGTTCCACGCCTGCGACGAACAGTTCAAACCTTCTCGCCACTCGCGGATCGGCCGGATCGAGTCTGGCGAAGGCTGCCTGAGATGCGGGCCAGGCCTCGAGCATGCAGGGCCTCTTCTGTCCGAGGCGTGGCGAGACTAGTTCGCCGAGCAGAAGTTCGAACCAGAGTTCGACCGAGTCGCCGCCGCCCTCCGGCGGCCGGACTCCCTGCCGCCCGCCGGCCGCCCTCCAGTCGTCGATTCGGGCCTGGAAGGGATCGATACCGGCAAACTCCAGGAATGCCTCGCGGCAGCCGATCCGATCGATCCCATCGGTGCCGATCGCCGCTGCACAGAGCCTGTCGAGCAGCACTGCCGCCTCGTCGAGCCCGGTATCCGGTGCATACCACTCGAGCAGGACGAACTCCACGTCATGGCGATCGCCTCGTTCACCGGCACGAAAGGAGCGGGCGAACTGGTAGATCGAGCCCGAACCTTTGGCCAGCAGCCGTTTCATCAACGCCTCGGGACTCGTCTGCAGGTAGCGGCTTCGGCCGTCGAGTTCGACCATGATCGGATCGATCTGGGCTTCGGGAAGCACCTCCGTCGAGAGCACGGGCGTATCGACCTCGATGAACCCGAGCCCATCAAACACGCCGCGGAGCCGGCCGCGGACGGCCGCCCGAAACTCGAGCATCTGCCGGATCGTGATGGGACGGCTCATGCTTTTGATCGGGGTGGCGCGGAGGCGGAGATCAGACGGGCGTGACCTGCGGCCTCCCGGAGGAAAGTTTCTCGGAAGTCTCCCGATAGACGAGCACCGGACAGGGCGCCCGCCGCACGATCGCCTCGGCGACGCTTCCCATCAGGAGTCGCGTCAGACCCGTGCGGCCGTGGGTGCCGAGGACGATCATCTCGGCCTCCTCCTCTTCGGCGATCCGAACGATTTCGCCCGCCGGATCGCCCATCGTCAACCGATGCACAAACGAGACCTTCGGGTCGGAAGGCTTCACGTCCTCGAGCATCTTCAGGATCCGCTCGGAACTCGGCTCCGGAAGCCCGTAGTAGAGTTCTCCGCCGCCGTAGGCCAGCGGTGGCTCCTCGACGTGGACGATCAACAGTCGGGCACCGGACTGAACGGCCAATGCCTCTGCATGCTGTAGCGCTGCGTCGCTGGCATGGGAAAAGTCGGTCGGAAAGAGAATTGTTTTCGGCTCTGCCATGGCGGAAACTCCTGCGGTTGACGGAATGCCTGCCCGGGAGATGAAGCGGCTCATCCTGGGGGCATTCTACGCAGCGGGCAAATCGGCCGCAGGGAAACCGCGCTCGCGAGCGCCAGGCCAAAGGGCCGGGCAACTCCGGCGATGACCCACGACGCTAACGCAGCCGCATGCCCGGCAGGGCGCCCGAATCGGGACTGAGCAGGTAGACGCCGCCCGCGCCGGCACCGCTGGCCGCCACCACCATGCCTTCGCTGAGGCCAAACTTCATCTGCCGCGGGGCAAGGTTGGCGACGACGACCACGAGCCGGCCGACGAGAGACGAAGGCTCGTGGAATCCCTTGATGCCGGCGAACACCGTCCGCGTGACATCACCGCCGAGGCTGATCGTGAGTTTGAGCAGTTTCTTCGCCTCGGGAACCTCCTCCGCGGCGAGGATCCGGGCCACCCGGAGGTCGACCTTCGTGAAGTCGTCGATCGTGCAGGTGTCGGCGAGCGGTTCGGCGGCGAGTGGTTCGGCGGAATCGGCGGTTGGCTGCGTGGTCATCGATGCTGTTCCGGGGGAGAGGGGGACGGTTTGTGGGGCGGCCTCGGCAAGGGACTGGGCGAGCATGGCCTCGACCTGAGCGGCCTCGACCCGTTGCATCAGCGGCGTGAACCTGCCGATCCCGAGTGCTTCGAGCGGACGCTGGGATTCTTCCCAGGAACGAATCGGTCCACCGACGAGGTCGCCCACCTGCTCCGCGAAACGCGGCAGGACCGGCGCGAGATAGACGGCCAGCTGTCGAAACAGATTGATCGCCACGGTTGCGACATCCTGCAGCCTTCCCGCGGCGTCGGGGCCGGCCTTGGCGAGCTTCCAGGGCTGTTCGGCGTCGACATAGGCGTTGGCCCGGTCGGCGGCGAGCATGATCGTTCGCATCGCCCGGGCGAAGTCGCAGTCCTCGTAGGCTGCCGCGATCTCGGTGCCGTCGGCCGCTGCCGCGGCGAACAGGCCGCCGTCGTCGGGGTAGCGGGGCGAGAGGCCGGTGCCATCGAGCCAGCGGGCGGTGCGGCTGGCGAGGTTCACGACCTTGCCGACCAGATCGGCGTTCACCTTGGCGGTGAACTCTTCGAGATTGAGGTCGATGTCGTCGATTCCGCCGGAGAGTTTGGCCGCGTAGTAGTAGCGGAGCATTCCCGGATCGAGGTGTTCGAGATAGGTCCGCGCGAGCAGGAAGGTGCCGCGGCTCTTCGACATCTTCTGGCCGTTGACGGTCAGGAATCCGTGGATCCTCACCTTCGTCGGCAGGGCCAATCCGGCCGCCTCCAGCATCGCCGGCCAGAAGAGGGTGTGGAAGTAGGTGATGTCCTTGCCGATGAAGTGGTGGATCTCGGCCGCAGCCTCGTTGCCTTCGGTCCGCTGCCACCATGATTCAAACGCCCCGCCGCTGCGTTCGCACCATTCGCTCGTGGCCGCGAGGTAGCCGATCGGGGCGTCGAACCAGACATACCAGTAGTGCCCCGGGGCGTCGGGAATCTCGAAGCCGAAGTAGGGGGCTGGCCGGGAGATATCCCAGTCGCGGAGCGGTTCGCAGAGGAAGTGTCCGGCGAGATAGTTGGCGATCCGTGGATCGATCGCTCCCGACGATCTCGTCCACTCCGCAAGAAATTCATGCAGTTTCTCGATCGTGACAAACAGGTGCTCGGCGGACCGAACCTCGGGAGTGGCGCCTGAGAGCGTGCTTTTCGGCGCCACGAGATCGGCCGGGCCATAGGTGGCCCCGCACTGCTCGCAGGAGTCGCCGTATTGGTCGGCAGCGGCGCACTTGGGGCAGGTGCCACGGACGAACCGGTCGGCGAGAAACACGCCGGCCACCGGGTCGAAGAGCTGTCGCACGTCGCGTGCCGTCACCAGTCCCTTCCGTCGCAACGCCGACCAGATCTCGCCGCACAGCCGTCGGTTGGCGGGGCTGTCCGTGCTGCCGTAATGGTCGAAGGCGATCTGGAATCCGGCGAAGTCGGAGAGGTGGGCCTCCCGCATCGCGGCGATCAGTTCCTGCTCGCTGCGACCCTCGGCCCGGGCCCGGATCATGATCGCCGTGCCGTGGGTGTCGTCGGCACAGAGATAGATGCAGGTCTGGCCGCGGAGCTTCTGAAAGCGGACGAAGATGTCGGTCTGGATGTACTCGACCAGATGCCCGAGATGGATGTGCCCGTTGGCATAGGGCAGGGCCGAGGTGACGAGGATGCGGCGGTGTGCGTTGGGCATGGGCCGGATTGTAGGAACGCAGCCGGACTGTTGAAACGGGGAAACGACGCAGGAAGGCGGGTTGTGGCCATCGAGCGGAACCTGCCCGGGAGCGAAAGTGGCCTTGTCGCGCGGCAGCACCGGCGGCACTATCCCGCCCGCTCGGGGCCACCGGCCGCTCCGGCGAGCCCTCGGCCGGGTGCCAGAACCGGGCACCAGAACGAATCGATTCGCAGCACGATGGATACCAGCGCAGCCAGCATGGAGTCGCGGATGATCCTGTCCTCACGAGCCAAATGCAGCAGACGGCCCACGATGCGTCTGGCCTCGATCAGCTCCTTTCTTCTGGTCGTGGTTGCAATTCCCCTGCCGCGGTTCGCGGTCGCCGCGGCACCCGCGCCGTCTGGCAGACCCCAGACCGCCGGTCCTCTCGCCCCCGACGAGATCGTGCTCCTCGACTTCTCGGCTTCCTGGTGCGGCCCCTGCCGCTCGATGGCGCCTCTGATCGGCGAAATCGCCGCCGCAGGCTGGAACGTGCGGCATGTCGACGTCGATCGCGAGGGGGATCTCGTCCGCCGATTCGGCGTCACCGGCGTGCCCTGCTACGTCCTGCTCGTGAAGGGTCACGAGGTCGGTCGGATCGACGGTGCCACGACACGCGCTGAGATGGAGCGGCTTCTCGCCACCAGTCGGCAGCCGACAGGGCCGATCACCGATGGGATCGCCACAACAAACCTTCCGGCCGCCGCGGCCATGCCCGGCATCCCCGTG
>CAMDFJ010000093.1 GCA_945897435.1 Candidatus Kuenenia stuttgartensis
TGCCCGCTCCGCGATAGAAGCGGACGAATCTTCCCCAGGCACTTCAGTCTCTGGACATCCTGATCACGGATCTCACGCTTCCTGCGGCCGACCATGGCGGGCACGATAACGCCAGCAAGATCGGCCCGCAATTTCTCCCATCTTCCGAGACAGACGTGGGTGAGACAGGACAGGACAGGCTCTCGCTGAAACCCGCGACACCTGCATCGCCGCCCGCTCCTTCTTCACCGATGCATCGGGAGGGGTTGCCCGTGCCCCGAGAGCCGGGCTCGGCGGCAAGCGCAGCCATGGATGGCGAAGCGCAGCCGGCGTGCAGAGAGCGGAGGCCAGGATGGCCGCAGCGAACGTCCGGCGATGGGGTGCGGGCAACCCCGACCCACGCAAGACGCCGTTACTCAAAGGCATGACAGGCTGAAGCCTGTCCCACATCGGGCAGCGTTAGGCCCGGAGGGCCGGGTCAGATCCAGCCGGCGGAGCCGGCCAAGGAAAATTCGGCACGATGCCGAGATTTTCCGTGAAGCAGCCATGACAGGCTGAAGCCTGTCCCACATCGGGCAGCGTTAGGCCCGGAGGGCCGGGTCAGAACCAGCCGGCGGAGCCGGCCAAGGAAAATTCGGCACGATGCCGAGATTTTCCGTGAAGCAGGCATGACAGGCTGAAGCCTGTCCCACATCGGGCAGCGTGTGCCGTGCCGCAAAGAATGGCCAGAAGAGCGCTGCTCTCGTGATTACAGTATCCCGCCGTGCGTTCTGTACGGCGTCATGTGCGACGGCTGGTCGAGGAACCAGATCCGCTCCCATTCGTCGCTGATCGCACGCAGGTCCTCGGAGGTGTAGATCAGCTGCTGGGCCCGGCGCACAGGATCGCCGGAGTAGATCGGGATGAGGCACCCGGTGCTCGTCGCCAGTAGCATGCCTGCAAGCAGAAGCCAGCCTGCGGTTCTCATCACTGCGTCCTCCGTGACCGCGGCATGGTCGCCGCGGGATGTGTCGCTCTTCCGTGAGCGGATGTACCCGATGAACGACGTCGATGCGACGTCGAGTTGTTCTTTCCCAAATCTCCCAGACCGCGTCGTTGTTCGTGAGGCCGGAATCGCCCTGTCAGACGAGGGGTGAATCGACAGTTCCCGCGGCTGTGGTGTCATCCACGGGGCCCTGCAAAGAGGGCGTTTGTCCTGTCTCGTCCTGAGCCTGCTCCTTCCGCAACTGTTCCCTGTCCATGTCCCGAACCCTGGCCTCCATCTCCTTGCCGGGCTTGAAGGTCACCACGCTCTTGGCCTGGACTTTGACCTTCTCGCCGGTACGGGGATTTCGTGCCGTTCGGGCCTCTCTGCGTTTGATCTGGAACACGCCGAAATTTCTCAGTTCGATCCTTCCTTCCCGCACGAGCGCCTCGATGAGGGCGTCGAACGTTCGCTGCACAAGATCCTTCGTGCGAAGCTGGGGAAGGTCGATCTGTTCCGCGATGGTCCGAACGATGTCTTTCTTGGTCACGGCTGAGGCTCTCCCAGCGGAGGGAATTCGCCCGAAGCCTAGTACTGGCAAGTAGTAGTGTCAACAAGCCGGCCCCTTGGCCTGGCCCTCGGCATGGAGACCGACAGCCTCTGTATCGACCGTCACAACCGACAAACTTGACCCAATCGGAACCCCAAACAGGGAATCTTTTCGGGGTGGTTTTTGCTGCGGCTGCGGCTCGCAGAAGCCTCCTTGGGGGTTTGGGAAAACCCACTACACTCGGGCTGAACCCCGGCTCGCCAGCATTCCCCATCCATGCAGCACCGCTCCCCCTTGCCGCCCGAGCCGACGCCGAACCTGGCCGTGACGCTTGGCCGGCTGCGGCTCCCCAACCCGATCATGGTGGCCTCGGGCACGTTTGGCTACGGTCGGGAGATGGTCGATTACGTCTCCGTCGGCCGGCTTGGCGGCGTCGTGCCGAAGACGATCACCCCGCTGCCGCGGCAGGGGAATCAGCCCTGGCGAACGGTCGAGACGGCGGCCGGCCTGCTCAACTCGATCGGCCTCGACAACGACGGCATCGATTCGTTTCTGATCAAACTCCTCCCCTGGCTGGTCGCCTCGGGGGCGCCCGTGATCGTGAGCATCGCCGGTGCGAATGCCGGCGACTTCATCGACCTTGCCCGCCGCCTCGACGGCGTCGTCGGCATCGCGGCGATCGAGCTCAACGTCTCCTGTCCGAACGTCAGCCATGGCGTCGACCTCGGCACCGACGCGGGGCTCTGCCGCGACGTCGTGGCCGGGGTTCGCGAGGCGACATCGCTGCCGATCCTCGCCAAGCTGACACCCAACGTGACCAGCATCGTCACGATTGCGAAGGCGGCAAGCGAGGGGGGCGCCGACGCGGTCACGCTGGTCAACACGTGCCAGGGAATGGCGGTCGACTGGCGGCGTCGGCGACCGATGCTCGGCAACGTCATCGGCGGGCTCAGCGGCCCGGCGATCAAGCCGATCGCCCTGCGCTGCGTGCATCAGGTGCGGCAGGCTGTCGGGATTCCGATCGTCGGCGTTGGCGGCATCATGACGATCGACGACTGTATGGAGTTTTTTGTGACCGGGGCATCGGCCGTTCAGGTGGGCACCGCCAACTTCGCCGAGCCGATCGTCTCGACCAGGCTGCTCGATGCCCTGCCGGCGGCCCTCGGCGAACTCGGGGCCGGGTCGATGACCGACGTGATCGGCACGCTCGCCCTGCCCAGCCGGGGCACCTCCGAACCACCACCGAAGGGAGACCGTTCCGATGCCGTCTGAGCCGACGACCGAGACCCCTCCCCGCTCCCCGGCAGCGACCCGCGTTCTTTCGGGAATCCAGCCGACGGGCCGCTTTCACTGGGGCAACTATTTCGGCGCCATTCGCCAATACATCGAGCTGCAGTCGGCCGGTGACGCCTACTATTTCATCGCCGATCTGCATGCGCTGACGACCGTCCGCGACCCGGCCAGGCTGCGGGGGCTTGTCCATGACGCCGCGGTCGATCTGGTGGCCCTCGGCCTCGATCCCTCTCGGGCCACGCTGTTCGTCCAGTCGGACGTTCCTGAGGTGACGGAGCTGACCTGGCTGCTGATGACCGTCTGCCCGATGGGCCTCCTTGAACGCTGTCATGCCTACAAGGACAAGAAATCCCGCGGCCTTCCCGCCGACGCCGGCCTCTTCACCTATCCGGTGCTGATGAGCGCCGACATCCTCGCCTACGACGCCACCGTGGTGCCGGTGGGCGAGGATCAGGTGCAGCACATCGAGGTCTGCCGCGACCTCGCCGGAACCTTCAATCACCTCTACGGCGAGGTCTTCACGCTCCCCAAACCGAGGCTCGTCGAGGGCGGAGCCAGGGTGCCGGGCACCGACGGCCAGAAGATGAGCAAGAGCTACGAAAACACGATCGAGGTCTTCGAGGATCTGGCCGCCCAGAAGAAGAAAATCATGCGGATCACGACCGATTCACGGCCGATGGAGCAGCCCAAGGATCCGGAGGGTGACCATCTGTTCGACCTCTTTTCCCTGATGGCGGCCGAGGCCGACCGACTGAAGATGGCCGAACTCTACCGCCGCGGCGGCTTTGGCTACGGGGAGATCAAGAAGGCACTCGTCGAGGCGGCGGCCGACTTCTTCGCCGACGCCCGGCGGCGGAGGGACGAGATCGTGGCCGATGCGGGCCGAATCGAGGCGATCCTCGCCGACGGCGCCACCCGCGCCAGGCGGCAGGCCGGCGACGTGCTCGATCGTGCCCGAGTGGCCTGCGGCCTCGCCCGGGGCGGGCAGGGAGGACGCGGATGAACGTCCTCGGCATCGGCACCGACATCACGGAGTGCCTGCGGATCGCCCAGATGATCGAGCGGCACGGAGAACTGTTCGTGGGCCGGGTCTACACCGCGACGGAGATCGAATACTGCCGCAGCCGTCGGATGGCGACCCAGCACTTCGCCGGCCGCTGGGCGGCGAAGGAGGCGGTGCTCAAGGCGCTCGGCACCGGCTGGCGTCGCGGAATCAGCTGGCGGGACATCGAGATCCGCAACAGTCCTGGCGGCCGGCCGCAGGCGTTTCTCAAGGGAGGCACCCTCGAGGTCGCCGAGAAACTCGGCATCCGTTGCGTGCTCGTGAGCATCTCCCACTGCAGATCGCACGCCACGGCGTATGCGGTCGCCCTCGACGAAGTGCCCGAGACCTTCGCCACTGATCCCTTCGGCCCCTGACTTCGGCCTGGATTGCCGCGGCAAACGTCTGCCGG
This sequence comes from Candidatus Kuenenia stuttgartensis, assembly GCA_945897435.1. Taxonomy (GTDB): domain Bacteria; phylum Planctomycetota; class Planctomycetia; order Pirellulales; family UBA1268; genus RGVT01. The sequence goes on from CAMDFJ010000093.1 coordinate 4,241, forward strand.
CAGGACGGACGCGATGCCGCCCGCCCATGCAAGCCTCCGTCTGGTCCTGATCTCCTCGTTCGCTACCCGTTGAAGGCGGCCAGTTCGGCGACGCCGCCCTCGATCTGAAGCGATCCGAGCGGCGTGCCCTCGAGCACCGGAGTCGTGCCGTCGCGGCGCGTCAGGTGGAGCTTCGTCTGGCCGCCGAGGTGCAGCTTGAGCGACTTTTCCAGGTCGGCCTTCTTGTCGTCGGCGAGTTTTCCGAATGCCTCCCGACCGCGGCACTTGGGAAAGCCTCGGCAGCCCAGCCAGGGGCCACGCTTGCCGTCCCGCAGATTCATCATGTTGCCGCACTTCGGACAGGCGATGTCGGTCACGAGGGGTGGCGGCGAGGGAAACTTGAGATTTCCCTTCTTGTCGAGATTCAGAATGAAGGCCGGGGGTTCTGCCGGTGCATCGGCGGCCTTCCTGCCCTTTGGCTTCGGTGGCCGCGGCTTGTCCTCGACGAGAAAGTCGCCGAAGCGGCCGGTCCGTTTCACCATCGGCACGCCGGCCGGGGAGAGCAGGTCGATCTGTTCGGGCTGCCGCGGCTTGCCGTCGCGGTCGACCGGGATCGCGTAGCTGCAGGCGGGAACCTCTTTCGGCTTCGCCGGCTTCCGTTTCCGTCCCTTGGCCGTGGTCTTCGCGGCCGCCACCGGCTTCTCGATGATCTTCTCGTTGTAGCCGCTGCAGGAGAGAAACCGGCCGCTCTTGCCGAGCCGATACTCCAGCCGGCGGCCGCACTCCGGGCAGGCGTAGGGGGAGGGCTCGCCCTTTCCCTTGACATGGTCCTGCTCCATCGCCGTCTCGAGCTTGGGTCGGAGTTCGGCGTGGAATTCGTGGAGCACATCGACCCAACGCTTCGAGCCCTGGGCAACCTGGTCGAGCTCCCGTTCGATCTCCCGGGTGTAGCCGATCTCGATGAACTGGTCCTGGAATCCATCCTTGAGGAAGCTCGTCACCGCCTCGCCGAGGGCCGTGGCATAGAAGCGGCGGTCACGCTGCTCCACGTAGCCCCGGTTCTCGATCACATTGATGATGCTGGCATAGGTCGAAGGGCGGCCGATCCCCTCCTCCTCCAGTTTTTTCACCAGCGTCGCCTCGGTGTATCGCGGCGGCGGAGCCTGAAACTTTTGCCTCGGCTCGATCTCGAAGGGGGCGACGACGGCACCCTTCTCGAAATCGGGAAGCACCTGCTCGCCGTCGTCTTTGGGAGTGCCGCTCACGCGATAGAAACCGTCGAATCGGAGCACGCGACCGCTCGCCTTGAAGACGGCCCCGGTGTCGCGGTCGCTGCGCCGCATGCGGACTGCCGTCGAATCCCACTCGGCGTCGGTGGCCTGGCAGGCCACGAAGCTCTGCCAAATCAGGCGGTAGAGCTTGAGCTGCTCGTCGGAGAGCGCGGCCGCGATGCGGTCGGGTTCGCGGAAGGCGTCGGTCGGACGAATCGCCTCGTGGGCCTCCTGGGCGGCCTCGTTGGAACTGGCGTAGGTGCGCGGCTTGTCCGGAAGGTAGGCGGCCCCATGCCGCTGCTCGAGATAGCGGCGGGCCATCTCGATCGCCTCGCGGGAGAGGTTCGTCGAATCGGTTCGCATGTAGGTGATCAGGCCCACCCGGCCCTCGTCGGGCAGGTCGATACCCTCGTAGAGCTGCTGGGCGATCCGCATCGTGCGGTCGGTCGACATCCCCAGCCGGCTGCTGGCAGCCTGCTGTAGCGTGCTCGTGATGAATGGCGGAAACGGACGGGAGCGGGTGCGGGTGACATCGACCGACTCGACCGTGTAGCGGGCCTTCGGATCGGGTCGGCCGTCGAGGCGGACGATGTTTTTGCCGCGCCCCTTGCCGTCGGGATCGGCTTCACGCGAGACCGTAATCTCGAGCAGTCCTGCTGCCTCGGCGGCATCTCGGGCCCGGGTCGCCAGGTCTTCGGTCGAGCTTCTTTCGGCCTCGATCCTCAGCGGCCTGCCCCCCAGTTCCACCATCTCGCAGGTCAGGCCGCGGCGTTCCGCAAGCCATGCCATGCGGTCGCGGACGAACGGTGGGCGACCACGATCGTCCCGCTGGGCCATGAACGCCGTCCAGGCCTCGTGCAACGCCGCCGAGCCGCCGGCGTCGAACGTCATGTTGGCGGTGATCTCCCAGGATTCAGCCGGTGTGAAGGCTCTGATTTCCTGTTCCCGTTCGATCACGATCCGGGCCGCCACACTCTGGACGCGGCCGGCGCTGAGTCCGCCGGCGACCTTCTTCCAGAGGATCGGGGAGACCTGGTAGCCGACGATCCGGTCCACGATCCGGCGGGCCTGCTGGGCCTCGACGCGGGGCATGTTGATGGCCCGGGGCGACTGAAACGCCCGCAGGATCTCCGACTTCGTGATGGCGTCGAAGGTCACCCGCTTGGCCTTCGCGGGATCGACCTCCAGCACCTGCGTGAGGTGCCAGGCGATTGCCTCCCCCTCCCGATCCAAGTCGGTTGCAAACCAGATGTCGCTGGCATCCTTGGCCAGCTTCCGCAGTTCCGTGACCTTCTTCTTTTTGTCGTCGTCGATCTCATAGGTCGGGGCGAAATCGTGGTCCATGTCAACGCCCGGCACCGGCTGCTTCGAGCCCTTCGGGGCCCGGCTGGGAAGGTCACGAATGTGGCCGATCGATGCCTCCACCACGAACTCCGGGCCGAGGTACTTGCCGATGGTCTTCGACTTCGCGGGGCTCTCCACGATGACCAGCTGATATTGCCCCCGCGGCTTTGAAGCCGGGGCGGTCGATCGCTTGGCGGCTGCGGATCGGCGTTTCGATGTGGGGGCTTTTTTGGCCATGGATGTGGCTGGGGGTGTGCGGCGGCGACGCGAGGCTTTGGGATTGGCGCACGCTGGCGTGGCGCTACAATCTGCGGCTTGTCTCGACTGGGACAGCGTTACCCTCCCTTCTCTTTGCTTGTCAAGCCTCGGCGGGTTTGCCGACGGGGAAACTGACTTCAGGCGGTGCCATGGCCGGCTCTTTCGACCTCTTCCGCAAGTACCAACGATCCCTACTCGTTTTCGTCGCGATTCTCGCGATGCTCGCCTTTTTCGTGCTCCCGCCGTTCCTGCAGATGGGGGGAAATGTGGCTGCGGGGGATCCCGTCGTGGCCCGCTGGAGCGGCGGCGAGATTCGCGAAGGGCAGCTCGAGCGAAATGTGGCGATGCGGGCCGTGGTGAACCGTTTTCTGGTCGAGTCGGCGGCCGCCGCCGGCAGGGATCCGTCCCGTCTGCCGCTCTTTCCCGAGTCGGAGGAGGCTGTGGTTCGAACGATGCTCGTGGCCGAGGAGGCGAGGAAGAACGGCGTCGTCGTCAGCGACGCAGCAATCAATGACTTTCTCGCCGAATGGACCAACAACATGGTCCGCGGCGACCAGTTCAGCGAGATCATCTCGGGGCTCCGGCTCGGCCCGAATGGCGTCTCGCAGCAGGATCTTTTCGAGGCGATCCGCTCGGAACTGGTCGGCCGGAACATGCTGATCATGTTTCAGACCGGGTTCTCCGGAGATCCGCCCGCCTGGCGGTACGACTATTTCCGCCGGCTCGAGCAGTCGGCCACCGTGGAATTGGTGCCCGTGCCGGTCGAGAGCGTCGCCTCCTCGGTGCCGTCGCCATCGAGCGGGCAACTGCAGACATTTTTCGACCGCTACAAGGACGACCTGCCTGATCCGCGGAGCGATCTTCCCGGGTTTCGCGAGCCACGCCGGGTGAAATACGAATATCTCGTCGCCAGGCGGGAGACCTACGAGGCCGAGGCCGCCAAAGCGGTGACCGACACGGAGATCGCCGATTTTTACGAGAAAAACAAGGAGACGATGTTTCGGGCGAAGGCGGTCGACAAGCCGAAGGCTGACGCAGCGGCCGTAGACGCAGCGAAGTCCGACGTCCCGAAGACGGACGCGTCAAAGGATGCCGCTCGTTCCGAAGTCAAAACCCAGCCCGAAGTGCAGCCCAGTGAACAGCCTGCCAAGCAGCCGCAAAAGGAGGCTGAAAAGGGGGCGGCAATCAGCCGGCCGGCCGTGCGGTTTGTGGCCTTCAGGCAGCCTGCAGCGGCTCCAGCCAAGGCCGAATCTTCGACGAAACCCCCGGTTGCCGCTCCAGCCAACGAACCGGCAAAGCCCGCGGACAAGGCAGAGGAGAAAGCTCCAGAGAAATCCGCAGACAAGCCGGCAGACAAGCCGGCCGATGTCGCGGAAAAGGAGTCGCAGGAGGCCGCCGCGACGGCTGCGTTCGAGCCGCTCGAGGCCGTGAAAGACAGGATCCGCGAACAGCTCGCCCGCGAACGGGCCAATGCCCGAATCGATGCCGTATTCACCGCCGTGGCCGGTGATCTGTCCCGCTACGCCGAGGATCTTGCGCTCTGGCAGGCGCAGCAGAAGGCCGGCACTGCGGCCCCCAAGGCCCCGGACATCGATCTCATCGCCAAGATGCAGGGGCTCGAGGGAGGTCGGATCGGGCCGGTGACCGCGTCGCAGGCAATCGGTGCCGGCGGTATCGGTCAGAGCTTTGATTTTCTGCCCGATCCTGGCAGCCGTTTCGGCATTCGCCAGCAAAACTGGATCGATGCGGTCTTCGGCCAAAACACGATGTCGCTGCGTCCTGTGACGTCGCGGGACGCGGCGGGCAACCGCTACCTCTCCTGGAAGACCGAGGACGAGGCGGAGTTTGTTCCCGCCTTCGAGAAGGTTCGGGACAACGTCGAGTTTTCCTGGAGGATCGTCGAGGGCCGCGGGCTGGCCCGCAGCAAAGCCGAGGAACTGGCGGCCCTGGCCGCGACCTCGAAGCAGTCGTTGGCAGCTTCCATGGAAGGCAAAGCCGACGTCAAGGTCGGGCAGGCCGGGCCGTTTACCTGGCTCTCGCAAGGCAGCCAGCCTGGCAGCGGGGCCTTCGTGTCCCAGCCGGATGGTATCGAGATGCCGGGCGATGAGTTCATGCGGACGGTGTTCTCGCTCCAGCCGGGCCAGTTGGGCGTGGCCTTCAACGAGCCGAGAACGATCTGCTACTGCATTCGGCTCGTCGAACTCACGCCCCCCGAGGCTTCGCTGCGGGAAAAGTTTCTCGAAACCCGCAGCGACCCTGGTCGCACCGGCATGGTGGCCCAGCAGGAATTCTCACGGGCCTTCGGAGATTGGATCGAGGGGCTCGAGAAGAAGTACGGCCTGAACTGGACCCGCCAGCCCCGCTTCAACGGTCGCTAGACCGTGCCGAGCGGCATGCCCTGGAGGACACTGTTGCCCGAGTGGGACAGGCTTCAGCCTCGCGGAGCCGCTGACAGGCTCAGGCCTGTCCCACGGAGGACGGAAACTTTTCCTGTCTCCGGCGAGTTCATCACCCGGCTGATGAGCGTCGCGGCTTGAGCACGACCGCGGCCAGCGGCGGGAGTGATACGAGCAGCGAATGCTCCCGGCCGTGGTGGGGCTGATCAGCCGCCTCGAGGCCGCCCGCGTTGCCGACGTTGCCGCCTCCGTACAAGGCGGAGTCGCTGTTGAACACCTCGTCGTACTGTCCGGCATGGGGAACGCCGATGCGGTATTCGGGCCGTGGAACCGGGGTGAAGTTGCAGCAGACCAGGAGGAAGTCGGCTGGGTCCGCGGCCCGGCGAACGAAGACCAGCACGCTGTCCTGCCAGTTGTGGCAATCGATCCACTCGAAGCCCTGACCGTCAAAGTCGAGTTCGTGGAGGGCTCGTTCACGGCGGACAAGATGGTTCAGATCTGCGACCGCCTTGGCCAGCCCCCGATGGCTGTCGTACTGGCAGAGATGCCACTGCAGGCTCTCGTCGAAGTTCCATTCGGCCCACTGGCCGAACTCACCCCCCATGAAGAGCAGCTTCTTTCCGGGATGGCACCACATGTAGGCATAGAGCAGTCGCAGGTTTGCGAACTTCTGCCAGAGATCGCCCGGCATCTGCTCGAGCATCGAGCCCTTGCCATGGACCACCTCGTCGTGTGAGAAGGGCAGGACGAAGTTTTCGTGGAAGGCGTAGATCAGGCTGAAGGTGAGCTCGTCGTGGTGGTACTTGCGGTGGACGGGATCGTGCCGCATGTAGCGGAGCGTGTCGTTCATCCAGCCCATGTTCCACTTCAGGCTGAAGCCGAGCCCACCCACGTAGGTCGGCCGCGAGACGCCCGCCCAGGCGGTCGATTCCTCGGCGATCGTCAGCACGCCCGGGTGATGGTGGTGGACCTGGATGTTGAACTGCTTGATCAGCTCGATTGCCTCGAGGTTCTCCCTCCCGCCGAAGCAGTTGGGGGCCCACTCCCCCTCCTTGCGGCTGTAATCGAGATACAGCATCGAGGCCACGGCATCGACCCTCAGGCCGTCGACGTGGTAATGATCGAGCCAGAAGAGCGCGCTCGAAATCAGGTAATTGGCAACCTCGTTGCGGCCGTAGTTGAAGATCAGGGTTCCCCAGTCGGGGTGTTCTCCCTTGCGCGGGTCGTCATGCTCGTAGAGGGCGGTGCCGTCGAACCGACGGAGTCCGTGGCCGTCCTTGGGGAAATGGGCCGGCACCCAGTCGATCAGCACCCCGATGCCCGCCCGATGGAAAGCATCGATCAGCGACATCAGGCCCTGCGGCGGGCCGAACCGGCTCGTCGCCGCAAACATGCCGATCGTCTGGTAGCCCCAGCTGGCCGAAAGGGGATGCTCCGTCGGTGGGAGAAGCTCCACGTGGGTGAAGCCCATCTCGACACAGTAGGGAATGAGCTCCCGTTCCAAGTCGGAATAGGAGAGCCAGCGGTAGCGGTCATCGCCGGGACGCCGCCAGCTGCCGAGGTGCACCTCGTAGACGTTGATCGGCGCCGAAAGGCTGTTTTTCGAGGCCCGGCCCGCCATCCACTCGTCGTCCCGCCACTGATACGCGGCCAGGTCCACGACCAGCGAGGCGGTTCGCGGCGGCACCTCGGCACCGAAGCCGTAGGGGTCCGCCCGATCGCTGTGGGAGCCCGAC
>CAMDFJ010000094.1 GCA_945897435.1 Candidatus Kuenenia stuttgartensis
TGATAGTTGGTGATCACGTAACCGCGGGCGTCGATCACCACACCCGTGCCCATCCCGTTGACCCGCCGCTGTTCACCGTCAGCGCCCTCGTCGCTGCTGGAGACAAGTTTTTGTCCGTGGATGTTGACCACGGAATCGCGGGTCGACTCGATGGCCCGCACGATGGCCGTGCGTCGGGACTCGGCCGCCTGACTGGTCGCGACTGCCGGGCCCGCAAGCAGGAGGGCCATGATCGGCAGGGCGACCCAACGACACCGCATGACGGACGTTCCCCGAAGCCCCCGGGCACCCGACCAGTTTGCCGTTCCCTGTGAGGCGAACGCTCCGGCCAGAGAAGAGATCGGACCTCTGGCTCCGACGATTCACCGGGGTTTCTCCGTGCCGGCACAGTCTTCCAGGGCCTGAAGCCAGAGGGTGCCTGGGCCGCCGGTCCCGAAAAGCCTGCTGGCAAACCGAGATTTACTCATGCCGGTGAGGCGGTTCGGATGGCCCATTCGGACCCCTTGTCGGAGGGGAATCCTGGCCGACCATGAGAGGCAGCAGTTGGAGGAGAAGAAACAGCCCGAGGACCGCCAGAACGGCGATCGGCCAGATCGACGCAATCCGCTCGCCGAAGCCCCAGCCCGCCTCCCGGGCGATGCCGCCAAGCAGCGTCGCCAGTAAGAGGACGAACAGGGCCGCCAGGACGAGGCCGCAGCCCAGCGAGGCCATCGTGCCCTTGAATGTGCCCAGCTCGGAAAACTCCTCCTGATGGAGGTCGATGCCCCGTCCCTTGGCCACGCTCCGCGGCACCGTTTCGGCGAGTTCGATCGCCCGGGCGGCGTCGTCCCAGGTCGCCGGCCCCGGGGCGTCACCGATCCGCTCCCGCGTGTCGCCGTGCAGGAGGCCGAGAATGGCGTCGCCCCGGTCGAATGAGAGCCGCTCTTCACTGCCTCCGGGCTCGCGTCGCAGCGTCCACTCGGCCACCTGGCCGTCGGGGATCTCGACACTTGTCGAGCCTTCGGTGCCGACCAGCCTGATCGTCAGACCGGCGATATCCCCCCGCATCACCTGCCAGCGAAGCGGCACCTGGGCGGCACCGCTGAAGCCGACCGAGAGGGTGTTCCAGACCCGCTCGGGGTCGCCGCCTCCGAGCGTGGAAACCCGCTCCGGGTCACCGATCAAACCGCGGACGAGATCTCCGTCCCGGGCCAGTTGGGCGAGCACGATGTCGCGGGAGCGATCGCCCATCCGCCGGGTGCATTCGACCGCCTCGATGCTGCCGATCGACCCTGCGGCTGCGAGCGAGGCCTCGATCTCCCGGCGAAGGGTGGCCAGGTAGGGATGGAGTCGCTCCGGCAGGAAGGGAATCAATCGCGCCCCGGAATCCCGGCGGATCATCTCAAGCTCATAGGCAAACAGCATCGACAGGTCGATTGGCTGCGAGAGCAGGATCGTCCGGCCCGCCTGAACGAGCTTTCTGACGCCTTCGGCCCGTTGCTCGTTCCAGCCGTCATGGCCGACGAGAACCGCATCGCTTCCCCGGTGATCGACGATCGCCTCCCAGGCGTCCGCCCGCGGCACCCCCGCAAGTCGCGGGTCGTCTGCGGCGACGTCGCAGGCGATCACGATCTCGTCGCCACGACGGCGGGCCGCGTCGAGCAGCATCTCGATCTGGGCGTCGAGCCCGAGAACGGCGAGTTTCAGAACTGGCATGGGTGAATTGTTTCCGTCAGCCGGCAAACTGACCAGTCTACGGCCCAGGAGCGTTGTCGGCTGCCCGCCGGGCCCGGGCGGCTGGTAGGCTGAAAATTCCGCATCTGGAGGACCCAGCGATGAAGGCAGAAGTGATCGCGATTGGAGATGAACTGACGACGGGCCAGCGGCTCGACACGAACAGCCAGTGGATCTCCCGGGAACTGGCGATTCTCGGCATCCCGACCGGGTTTCACACGACGATCAGTGACTCGCTCGACGACGGTGTAGCCGCCTTCCGACTCGCGATCGAGCGGGCCGACATCGTCATCGCCAGCGGCGGTCTCGGGCCGACGGCCGACGACCTGACCCGCGACGTGCTGTCGCTGGTGGCTCACGAACCGCTCGAACTCTCCGCCGAGGCCCTCGTCGCCGTCGAGGCGATGTTTGCCAGGCGAGCCGCCCCGATGCCGGAGAGCAATCGGCGACAGGCACTGTTTCCCAGGACGAGCAGGATCATCCCCAACCCCACGGGCACGGCCCCGGGGATCGACATCATGATCCCCAGACAGCCGGATTCGGCCCAGGCGGCCTCCGGTCCGACGGCTGCGACATCGGCTGGGGTGGGGCAGGGAGGCGAGGCGATCTGCCGGGTCTTTGCCCTGCCGGGGGTGCCATCGGAGATGAAGTTGATGTGGCAGGAGTCGGTTCGGCCGACGCTGCATTCGCTCCTGCCGGACGCCGCCACGATCATGTTTCGGAGGATCAAGTGCTTTGGCGCGGGCGAGAGTGCGGTCGAGGCGATGCTGCCCGACATGATCAGCCGTGGCCGCGATCCGCTCGTCGGGATCACGGCCCACGAGGCCACGATCACGCTGCGGATCGTGGCCCGCGGCCGCGACGAGGCGGCCTGCCTGGCGAAGATCGCCCCCACCGAGGCCACGATCCGGGAGTGCCTCGGCGGGCTCGTCTATGGTGTCGAGGAGGATGAGATCGAGGACGCGGCGGTCGCGGCCCTTGTCGCAGGATCGGCGACGCTCGCGACCGTCGAGATCGCGACCCAGGGGCAGGTGGCCGCCATGTTCGCCCAGGCACAAGCCCGGCGGACGGCGCCAGTCCTCTGCGGCGGCGTCGTGCTGGCGGCGATCGAAGGGGGCCAGACCTTGGCCGAACTGGCGGAATCGGTTCGCAGCCAGTTCAGTGCGACTCATGGCCTCGCCATCGGTCCGGTCCTGTCGGACTCTGGCACGGAGACCGTGGAGATCCTGCTCCTCGGCCCGAAAGGTCGGCAGGCGGCCGTTCACAGGCTCGGAGGCGCGGGCACGCTGCGGCTCTCCCGGGCGGCCAAGACCGCGATCGACCTGGTGCGGAAGAGCGTAGACTGAATTGCTCGGCAGCGGCCACGACGGGCGGCCATTCGGGCCGTCGCCGCAGCCGGAAAACCTTTGGCAACGGCATCAGCCCGATGGCTGTCTCCCATGGCTCCCACTGATCGCAGCGGTTCTTCACGCCGGACGATGCTCTTGATGCTGGGCCTCGTGGCTCTCGTCGGCATGATCTCGTTTCCAGCCTTCATGGGCCGGATCCAATACGCCCGCACACGGGCGGAACTGGCCGCGATCCGGGATGCGGCCGCCGGGAGCGAACTGACCTCGGTGGGCAAGCTGTTCACCACGCTCGCCCGGGTGATCGGGCCGGCGGTCGTCAACGTGACCTCCAGCCGCCGGGTGCTCGCGCTGGCCGACGAGATCGAGGCCCTCAGAGGCGGTTCACCCCACGGAGCCACAGACGAATCGGTGGGCTCGGGCGTGATCATCGATCCGGATGGCACGATCGTCACCAACTACCATGTCGTCGCCCGGAGCGAGCAGATCGTCATCACGCTGGCCGACGGCCGCCGCTTCGAGGCCGAACTGATCGGGGCGGATGCGGCCACCGACATGGCCGTCCTCAAGATCGAGGCCCACGACCTGCCCAAGGCCGACTGGGGTGACAGCGACTCGGTCGAGGTGGGCGAGATGGTCTGGGCGATCGGCAACCCGTTCGGCCTCGACCGCACGCTGACCTACGGGATCGTGAGCGCGGTCGGCCGCCGCGGTGTGCTGGAAAACCCGCTTCAGGAGTTTCTCCAGACCGATGCCGCGATCAATCCGGGCAATTCTGGCGGTCCGCTCGTGGACGTCCACGGGCACGTGATGGGGATCACGACGGCGATCGTCGGCAAGGATTACAGTGGCATCGGCTTCGCGATCCCGAGCAACACGGCCAGGAGCGTGACCGACGAGATCCGCCGCACGGGCCATGTCGAGCGGGGCTATCTCGGAATGGCCCTGGCAGCGGTCGAATCAGCGATCAACGGCGCGGTGGTGGTGGCCGTCGAGCCGCGGTCGCCGGCGGCCCTCGCCGGCGTCGAGCCCGGCGACGTGATCGTCTCCTACGACGGCCAGCCGATCGCCGCCCCTTCGGCCCTGGTGCTGCTCCTGACGCGTTCACCGATCGGAACGGACGTCCCGATCGAAATCCTCCGCGGCGATCGAAGGCTCACGATCACCGTCCACGTCGGCCGGCGGCCACGCGAGCAGTGAGGCTGGTTTCAGGCACAATCTCGGAATCGGGCCGAATTGCCTGGCCGGCTGACTGGAACCCGGGCCTCCGGCCCTGTCCGATGAGGGACAGGCTTCAGCCTGTCAGGTTTGGCCCGTGTCTTTCGGGTCGTCGTCGAGGAACTTCGTGAAGTTGAAGTCGCCGTCGCTGCCGCCGAAACCGAAGTTGAACTCGTCCTTCTCGGCTGACGGGGGAGTGGGTTCAGGCCCCGGCTGCTCGCCGGCCGGCGGCCGTTCGACGGGTGTACCCTGCGGTCGGCCGCGGAGCTTCACCGAGATACCCGTCAGCCATTCAGTCGTGGGGAAACTGTAGGGCCGGAACTTCTCGAAGGTCGACGTCTCCTCGTGGATGAACAGAGCCCGCTGGGGACCGAGCTTTCCGGCCAACGGACTGTCGATCAGCTGGCTCGAATCGGACTGGCTCATCTGGAACAGCACCCTGAGCTCAAACTCCTTGAGCGTGCTCCGCTCGAACGTCCGCATCAGGTTGGTGAGCGAGTCGCACCAGACGATCGTGTGGATGCCCACGGTCGGGCCGTCTCGCAGGACGGTGTTGAAATCCTGGGCCGGCCCCGCCTTCTTGTCGCCGCCGCCAAAGGAAAAACCGAAGTCGCCATCGGCCTTGCGGAGTTCGCGAAACCGGGCGAGGTCGCGGATCACGACGAACACTGCCTCGCCGTCGAGCACCTGATTGTCGATCCGCCGTTGCACCTCGGCGGCCAGCCGCTCGAAGGTCGCGGCCACGCCGAGCCGTCCGGCCACCTCGACCTCGTGAGGAAGGTGCTCCGGGAGCCGGGAGAGGAGAATCTCCGGCTTCTCCTCTGCGATTGCCGGCTCGAGCAGGACGAATCTCGCGGGCCGCCCCATCGCGCCGCCCCGATGCGGATCGTGGCAGGCGGCCAGACTCACCACCGCCATCGCCAGCAGGCTCGTCCCCAGATCCTCTCGCTGGCCGACGATCAGCATGTTGGCCCCGCCCTGGCGACGGAAAATTGCGGCCGTCGGATCCTTGATGGCGATCGCATCCCCCATCCAGGCCAACGGGGCAGTGAGATCGCGGCCGTGCACGGTCTGTGAAGCGAGCAGCTCATCGAGCAGGGGATTGCCCGCCGGATCGGCCGCCTGGTTGCCGTCGAAGACCATGCAGGGCACCGGCGGGATGTCGGTTCGCCGGTCAGCCAGCCGCCTGAGCGAGCCCAGATACCGCTCCCGGCGTTCGTCATTGAGAAACACGACCTGGAACGGATTGTTGCCGGCCACCATGCCGTTGGCGTCGTTGTAGATCGCCTCGCCTGGTCGGGTCAGAAGCCGGGCGGCGGTGTTGTCCTCGCTGAGGATCAGGCTGGAGTCGGCCTCGTTGCACTGCAGCGCGATCCGCACCGCCATCTGGCCCATCGTGGCCCTCGGCAGGCTGTAGGAGCCGCCGAGCGTCTGAGAGCCGAGCAGCACGTGCATGCCGAAGGCACGGCCCTGACGGACGAGCCGGTCGAGGATCAGCGACGCCTCCTGGGCGAGCTTGTCGTCCTCGACGAAGATCTCCTGAAACTCGTCGATGATCAGCAGAATCCGCGGCATCGGATCGGCGTGGCCAGTGGCCCGGAATCCGGCCACGTCCTGGACGGCGAGGTCGCGAAACAGATCACCGCGGCGTTTCAGCTCACGGTCGAGCTGTTCGAGCACGGAGAGACCGAATTCCCGTTCGCTCTCGATGGCGATGACGCGGGCATGCGGCAGCTTGTAGTGGTCGTAGAGCTTGAACTCGACGCCCTTCTTGAAGTCGATGAGATAAAACTGGATCTCGTTGGGGCTGTACTGCAGCGCGAGGCTGGTGATCATCGCGTGCATCAGCGTCGACTTACCGGAGCCCGTCTTGCCGGCGATCAGCACGTGCTGGCTCGTGCCCTTGCCGAGCTTGAGGTATTGGAGCTTCTTGGCACCTGCCGGGCCGAGCGGGGCGAGCACCTCACCAGCCGTGCTCCCCTTCCACCACTCCTCCTCCTTCGGCGCGACCCGGTCGAACGGCACCTCGACCCGCTTGGCGGCCTTGGCCGCCTTCCCGACCCGCTGGATGATCTGGGTGAAGACCTCGTCGGACGGGGCCTGCTCGACGGCCAGCGGCCATTTGGAAAACTCCGGGTCGTTCCAGGTGAAACTGCCGTCCTTGAGAACCAGCGTGGTGGCATGCTTCTCGATCTCGGCGACGCTGAAGTTGGCCGGCATCCCCTGCCTGGTGTCGATCGAGACGATCACGTAGACGCCGCAGCGGGCTCCGCTGGCGGCGATGCTCGAGAGCCTGCGGGCGGCGGTCTCGGTGAAGTTGGCGGGGAAATTGGCCACCACGACGAACCGGTAGGGCTCCGGCACCTCCGCGTCGGCGTTGTAGGCTCCGATCGATTCGTACTCGTTTCGAAGATACTTCTGGATCACCACCTCCATCTGCTCGGTGACGTCGGCCAGCCGCTGGTCGATCTGCTGCGGCTCCGTCCAGATCCGGCTGGTGACCAGCAGCTCGTCGTGATCGGCAAGGTGCATGAAGCCGGCAAACTGCTCGCCGAGGCCGAGGGGATCGATGATCGTGAACCGGCTCTGGCCGGCGGGAATGCCGGAGGCGATCCGCAGCATCAGGGCCTGCATCATCGCGGAGGCCGTTTCCTGCTGGTCTGCCGTGGTCTTGATCAGGAGCGACGAGTCGATCGGGAATGGCAGGATGGCGGGCTGTTTCCAGTCGATCGGGCCGAAGGCGTTGAGTTCCTCCCGCGACGACACGCCGCCGGGCAGCTTTGCCAGCGACAACGCCGATGAGCCAAAGTGCAGTCCGGGCGGGGTTTTGCTCGGCAGCGGCACGTCATCCCGGGCGAGTTGATCCCAGCCGGGGAAGGCCTCTTGATCGATCTGCACGGCCTCGTCGTAGATCGCCGCCGACTCGGTTCGCACCTGCCGCCAGCGGGCCGTCATCTCGTCCCAGCGGCGAACGCGGCGATCGTCAGCCGCCGTCAGCCGCTCGTCCCGGAGCCGCTCGAGTTTGGTGACGTCCTCGTTGCAGCTGGTGGCGAGCGCCGCCAGACGGGGTGGGTATTTCTTCTCGGCCGCCTCGCGGCCGCTGTCCCGCTTGCGGGCGATCGTCGCCGTGGCTGCCTCGTACTTCGCCCTGAGGTCGGCAGCCTGCTTGTCCCGCCTGGCAAGCAACTCGGCGAGCCGCTGCTCGTTTCGACGCCTGCGGTCGTCAACCTCGCCGGCAAACCGCTCATCGCACTGCCTGATCTGGTCGTCCCGCCGGGTGGCAATGAAACCCGATCCGAGCCGGACCGTCTGCCGGGTGTCGGCGATCGTCCGTTCCAGTTCGTCCCGACGGGTCTTCGACTGATCGCGGGCCCGCCTGCGCAGCCGGCCGACGAGCCAGAGGCCGAGGCCGAGGCCGAGTGCGAGCAGGCCAGCGAAGGCTCCAGCGGCGGCGTAGGCCCTGGTCGCCATCTCTCCGGCGAGCAGGAAAAATGCCGCGGCTGCCGCGGCGAGACCGAGCAGGATCGGCAGCAGAACCGCCGCCGTGATCGTGCCGGCTGAGAAGGCGGTTTTGGCCGCCTTGGAGTCGACGATCGCGGCGCAGGTGTCGGCAAGAGCGGTGCGGAGTTGCTCGATCGTGGTCAGCACCTCGGCTCCGACGGGTACCACTTCAGCCTCCGGCTGCCCAGCAGCCGATTCGGCCTCCGGCGCGGCCTGGCTTGCGGCTGGCTCGGGGATCTTCACGCCCCAGGAGGCAAGGGCCTTGCGGGTTTTTGCGTCCGTCTCATCGCAGAGATCGAGCGTCTTTTTCAGTTCCTTCTCGGCCCTCATGAAGAGCCGCACAGGATCCTGCCGCTTCTCCTTGAAGACCTCCTTGTAGGAACCCTCCTCAAACTCGGCATCTTCGCGGAGCTTGTGGTCCTGCTGTTTCCAGGTGCGTTCGATGGAGGTCGAAAACGATGCCCGCTGCTCGTCGAGCTTTTTCTGCTCCGCGACGGCCGTCGCCGCGATCTTTTCGACGACTGCGGCGTATTCCTTCTTCGTGGCCTCGATCTCGCGGGCATATTTCTGCCGCGTGGCGGCCAGATCTTTTTCCGCCTCCGCCGTGACCGCCCGCCGCTGGGTTTCGTGTTCGGCCAGGATCTCCTGCTCGAGTCGGGAACGGATGGCCGCCTCGCGACGCAGCAGGTCGATCTGAGCTCGCAACAGGTCGCGATCGTAGGCCTTGGACGACGCCTCCATCGCAGGTAGGTCGGGAGTCGTGTCGGTCGTTGGCTGGGCTGATGCCATGGTGGCGTCCGGGACTGGCGTGAAAGAATGGGATGGCGCGGCCGGTCGAGGTCAGGTATCGGCCACGTCGCGGGCGGCCCTTGCGAGCACCTCGGCCAATCTGCCGACCGCCTCGAGCGTCTGCTTGACGTCGGGCATCAGCGGATCGATGTGTTCCTTGTGGAAGGCTTTGCTGGTGCCGTCATTCCAGGTCTCCTTCGCCTCCTCCCATTTGAGGTCGAGTTGCTTGAGGGCGAGGGCCATCTTGGCGGCACCGCTGGAGAGGTCGAAGTGTTTCATGCCCGGGGCTCCGGCTGCCGGCTGGCGTCGGCCGGGGCATCTCCCCCGGGGGTGAGAGGCTCCTCTGTCTGACGGGTCACCGACGTCGCTCCACCGGCAGCGGCCGAACTCGACGCGGGTCTCGGGCCCGAGACTTCGCGATAGGCGTCGAGCGCCTTGATCATTCGCTCGACGTGGGCGACCGCCTTCGGGCAGTCGACGTCGACCACCTCGCGGAAATGGACCAGCCGAACGCAGGTCTCACGAAACTGCTGCAGCACCACGGGGGTCCAACGACGAACGGCCTCCGCCTTCTCCTCGGCCTTGGCCAGTCGGGCCCGGGCCTTCTCCAGATTCTTCTTCTCCTCGATGCAGGAGGGCTGGTTGTTGCCGACCTTCTTGAAGGCCCGGCAATGCTCCAGATCCTTGATCGCGTCGTTGACCATGTCGCTGGCGCGGCGGACCTCCGCCTTCCAGAAGGCGGCCCTGTCGACGGTGATGTAATCGACTGCCCGCCGGCCTTCGAGCTCCACCTCGGCCAGGGCCTGGGCGGTCTCGTGGGCGTAGGAGACCAGTGCGGCCTTCACGAACACGAGCGTGTCGATCGATTTGACGTCTGCCTGTGTCGACATCGGGATCCGTTCAGCGTTGCTGCTGGTATTCCTCGACCCGCTCCGCCTTGCGGATCAGGTAGGGAACGTATTCGCCGGTCGATTCCACGAAGCGGGAGAAGGTGCTCAGCTGCTGCTCGAACTCCTCCTGAAACTTCTGATGCTCCTGGTCGCGCCAGGAGGCGCCCAGGGCCGCAAGCTGCCGCTGCACGGTCTGCATCTGGGTCATCACCTCGGTGCTGAAGTGCCGCAGCCGGCCGGCAAACCGGCGGAGTTCCTGCGGGTCGACGATCGCCTGTCCCATGATCGAAACTCCCCTCTGGTGTGTCCGTTCGCCACCGGGATGGGGACGACCGGACGGGAGGCCGCTGATCTCCAATCTGGTGATCCGAACCTGGTGCTCCGCTGCGGCTCTGTCTGCATCTTATCGTCCGGAACGGTCGGTTGGACAGCCACGGCCGGCGGGATTGCGAGGGGGGAAGTGGATCCGATGACCTGACCGGGGGCCATTTGCGGCCGGGTCGCTGGGAATGCAACGCGGGCCGACGTAGACTCCGTCGCCACCTCAGGAGACCGAGCATGACCCATCCCGCCGCAGCGTCCCATCCTTCACCCCCCGCGGAAGACGTCTCGCTCGAACCCTCCAAGGGCTGGCACGTGACCCACAGTTTTTACAGTTTTGACCGGGGTGTCCTGGCGGCGATGGATCCCGCCGCCCGGGCCGAGGGCTTTGCGGCGTTCGTCGCAGCCCTCGATCCGGCCGGGCCAGGGGCGCCGCGGCGGCTGCAGGGTTGGATCGTGCCTGGTCACAAGGCCGACTTCGGCGTGATGGTGATGGACCCTTCGCCGCTGGCGGTGGAGCAGGTCCATCAGCGGCTCCTGGCAGGTCCCTTGGGGCCGGCGCTCGTGCCCACCTACTCATTTGTCGGTCTGACGGAGGTCAGCGAATACGTGCCCACCGTCGAACAGTACGCCGAGCGGCTGCTCGAGGAAGGCGAGGTGGCCGACAGCCCCTCCTACAAGGCAAAGGTGCAGGGATACGCCTCGCGGGAGGAGGCGATGCGGCGGGCCCGGATCGAGCCCGATCTGCCCCCCTGGCCCAACGCCTGCTTCTACCCGATGAACAAGAAACGGAAGGTCGGCGAAAACTGGTTCACACTCCCCTGGGCCGAGCGGAGCCGGCTGATGGCCGAGCACGGCAGGTCGGGCATGGCATTCGGCGGCAGGGTGACCCAGCTGATCACGGTGAGCGTCGGACTCGACGACTGGGAGTGGGGCGTGACGCTCTGGGCCCGGCGGCCCGACTTCCTCAAGGACATCGTCTACAAGATGCGGTTCGACGAGGCGAGCGCCCGCTACGCCGAGTTTGGTCCGTTCTACGTTGGCTACGTGGCGACCGCCGAACAGATTCTCGCCCACTGCCGCCTTCGGTAGGAGCTGCTCAAGACCCGGTCGAGCCGAGGCATGACAGGCTGAAGCCTGTCCCACTCCGGAGTGGGAC
>CAMDFJ010000095.1 GCA_945897435.1 Candidatus Kuenenia stuttgartensis
GTGCAGCGTTGCGTAGAGGGAGGCGGCGAATGCCGGGGGATCGTCTGGCATCGGCACTACGACCAACTCCCGCGAGGCCGCCAGCCGGCGGACGTCTACCGCGTCGGACGCCGTCGTCATCCAGCCCACCCGCCCGCCGGCCCGGAGCAGGGATTCGACGAGTGTCGCAGCGGATTCCGAAAGCATGAGCGGGGTGTTTGGGGCGTAATGCCGGGCGAGCATGCCGGGTGACCGGGCCGGACCGTCATCAGTCGGTCTGGCCGCGGTGTCTGTGACCCCGGAAACCGTCCCGCCAAGGATCGCTTCGATCTCCTCCGCGTCGATCGGTCCATGCCTGAGTATTCGGACGGGTGAACTGGTGCAGTCGACGACCGTCGATTCGATACCCCGACCGCAGGCCCCCCCGTCGAGGATCAGATCGACCCTGGTGCCGAGCCCCTCGAGCACGTGTGCGGCGCTGGTGGGCGACACGCCCAACGAACGGTTGGCGCTCGGTGCCGCAAGTGGGGCTCCGACCTTTTCGATCAGCCTGCGGGTGAGTGGCTGGTCTGGGCAACGCAGAGCCACGGTCTCGCCACCAGCCGTGACCTCGTCCGGAATACCCGGTCCGCGTGGAACCACCACCGTCAGCGGACCCGGCCAGAAATGGGAGGCGAGCCTCTCTGCGGCCTCGGGCCAGGTCGCCGCGAGCCGCCTTGCCATCTCGATATCGGCAACGTGCACGATCAGCGGATTGCCCTCTGGCCGCCGCTTGGCGGTGAAGATCCGGCCGACCGCCAGCGGATCGTCAGCCCGGGCGGCGAGGCCGTAGACCGTTTCGGTCGGAATGGCCACGAGTCCCCCGGCGGCGAGCACCCCGGCAGCGCGGTCGAGGGCCTGTTCCGTGGCGGCAGCGGGCAGTGGGGCACCGGCCGGCCAGCGAATGGCGAGGATGTCGGGGAGCGGGCGTGGCATCACCACAGGTTGCAAGGCCAGAGCAGGCAGAGCAAGATGCCTTCTTTCCCACCGTTTCCAGCCACCCTCCAGCTCCGATGTCCGCTCCAGCCAATCCGCTCGTCGGCATCATCATGGGCAGCCGGTCCGACTGGCCCACGCTCAGCCGGGCGGCCCAGGTGCTCGACGAGTTCGGCGTGCCTCACGAGTCCGAGATCGTCTCGGCCCACAGGACTCCGCAGCGACTTGCCTCCTACGCCGAATCGGCGGCGGCCCGGGGTCTCAGGGTGATCATCGCCGGCGCCGGTGGGGCCGCCCATCTGCCGGGGATGGTGGCCGCCCAGACGCACCTGCCGGTGTTTGGCGTGCCGGTGGAGAGTTCGATGCTGCGGGGCGTCGACTCGTTGCTCTCGATCGTGCAGATGCCGGCAGGCATCCCGGTCGGCACCCTGGCGATCGGACCGGCCGGTGCGGCCAACGCGGCCCTGCTTGCCGTGGCCGTGCTCGCCCTCGGCGATCCGTCGCTGCGGGAAAAACTGCTGGCGTACCGCCGCGCCCAGACAGACCGGGTGCTGCAGGAGCGGCTCGAAACGGATGGTGGCGAATGGTCCGATCGCCCCTCCGACAAATGATGCCGCCCGTCGGGCCGACGGCGATCCTGCCCGGCGCCAGGCTCGGCGTGATGGGCGGCGGCCAATTGGGCGCGATGTTCGCCATGGCTGCCAGACGAATGGGCTATCGGGTCGAGGCCCTGAGCGACGTCGCCGACTGCCCGGCCGCCCGCCACAGCGACACGCTCCACGTCGTCGCCTACGACGACGCCCGATCGCTCCAACGAATCGCCGCAGGTCTCGACGCTGTGACGTTTGAATTCGAAAACGTGCCCGTGCATGCAGCCCTGGCGATGGCCTCCGTGTCGCCGCTCAGGCCTTCACCGGAAGTGCTCGCCACGACACAGGACCGCGGTCGCGAAAAGGCCTTCCTCGTCGAGCATGGCTTCGGCTGCGCACCGCATCGGCTCGTCCATGACCGCGATATGCTCCGGGAGGCC
Organism: Candidatus Kuenenia stuttgartensis; assembly: GCA_945897435.1. Taxonomy (GTDB): domain Bacteria; phylum Planctomycetota; class Planctomycetia; order Pirellulales; family UBA1268; genus RGVT01. The sequence continues at coordinate 1,985 of CAMDFJ010000095.1, forward strand.
GTCGAGGAGATCGGTCTCCCGGCCGTTCTCAAGACAGCATCCTTCGGCTACGACGGCAAGGGGCAGCGACGGATCGAACGGGCCGAGGATGTCGATGCGGCCTGGGACTCGCTCGGACCGCAGTCCTGCCTGCTCGAGGGCTGGATCGAGTTCGACTCCGAGATCTCGGTCGTGGCGGCCCGTGGTGCCGACGGTTCGACGGCGGTCTACGAACCGTCGCGGAACCTTCATGCCCGACACATCCTTGACGTCTCCACGATGCCGGCGGGACTTCCGGCCACGGTCATCGCCGAGGCCCGCCGCATGGCGATCGGGATCATCGAGGCGCTCGGCCTCGTCGGTGTCGCCTGCGTCGAATTCTTTCTCACTTCCGACGGCCGCCTGCTCGTCAACGAGATCGCGCCCCGCCCGCACAACTCGGGCCACCTCACGATCGAGGCCTGCGAGACCTCGCAGTTTGAACAGCAGGTCAGGGCCCTCTGCGGGCTGCCGCTGGGTTCGACCCGCCAGATCGCTCCGGCGGCGATGGCCAACCTGCTCGGAGACTGCTGGAGTGGGGCTGAGCCGGACTGGGCCGCGGCCCTGGCGATGCCCGGTGTCAGCCTTCACCTTTACGGCAAATCCGAGCCCAGGCCAGGTCGCAAGATGGGCCATCTTACCGCGGTCGCCGAGACCGTCGATCAGGCGCTGGCGAACGTCATCCTGGCCCGCGATCGCCTCTGTAGAAGAACACCCTGACGGCTCACTGCGGCGCGAGCGTCCGTCCTCGCCAGGCCGTCTTCAGGCCGAGTAGCCGGCGGATCAGGGCCTGCCACTGGATGGCGAGAAAGACGACCATCGCCAGCGGGTGGGCGACGGCGCTCGAGAGGCTCTGTCCGAACCGGGTGGCTTCGAGCAGGCGGGGCAGGTAGCTGAGAACCAGCGCGAGAAAGGCCGCGCCGACCGCCCACCAGGGCCAGCCGCGGAATGCCGTGACAATGCCCAATGTCACGAGGACGAGCGGCAGGATCTGTCCGCAGCCGAGCAGGAGGGTGAACGGGACGATCGTGGTCGGGGCCCCGATTCCCTCGGTGGCATTCTTGGAGAGCCCCCGCCAGACGTCGATGCTGCGGGTGTACATCCGGCAGGAGGCGATGTCGCTGGCGTCGAAGATGTCGGTCGCGAGGCCGGCCCGCCGGTAGGCCCGCGGCAGTTTCACGCCGTCGTGCAGCGAGGCCCTGATCGCGGCGTGCCCCCCTGCCCTTTCGTAGTCGGCCCGGCGGGTGACGAACCACTGGCCGCAGCCGGCCGCCATGCCGGGGTTTGTGTCACTCCGGCTGCGGGCCAGCGGCAGGAAACCGAGGAGAATGAAATGGATCAGCGGCAGCAGCAGCCATTCGAGGAACGATCCGGTCAGCTGCCTGGGAAAGCCGCTCACGAGCGCTGCGCCAGAGTCTTCGAGGAACACCAGCGACCGGGCGATCGCGTCGGGAGTCGGCGAGACATCGACGTCGAGGAAGACCCAGGTCTCGGCCGTCGCAGCCCGCGAGAGCTGCCAGCAGGCATGCTGTTTGCCGCACCATCCCTCCGGCAGCGGCCCGCCACGCACGAGCCTCACCCGAGGGTCGACGGCCGCCCGCCGTTCGACCAGATCGGCCGTGCCGTCAGTCGAGTCGTCATCGAGGATCAGGAGCTCGAGGTCGACGTCTTTGCTGGCGAGCACATCGTCCATCAGGCGGCCGATCGCCTCCGACTCATTGCGGGCCGGAACCAGCACAGAGACCCGGCCGTCTCTGGGGCGTCGTCGTGCCGCCCGGCCAAACGCCCGGAGGTTTGCCCAGGTGAGCAGGGTGGGAAGTGCGGCCGTTGCGACCGCCAGCAGCGAGGCCCCGCCGATCATGCCGTTCATTCGTCCTCTCCGCCGCCATGCGATGGGTCGAACGATCTGCCCCGCAGCCATGCGGCACAGCGGCGGACGGTGTCGTAGACGCCTCCGACCCCGGCCTTTCCCCGCAGGAGCGTGCGGAAGGCATGCGGGTCGCGGCTCCGGGCTGCTCTGGCGAGACGGTCCTGGGTTGCCTCGAGCGCGGTCGCGAGTTCGGCGGTCCACTCCGCAGCGGTCCGGCGCGGGGCATCGGCGATCCTGATCGCCGGGCCAAAGGACAGCAGCGCCTCCGGGAAGCGTTCTGACCAGAATGGATATTCGACCGCCACCGGCACGATCAGGCCCCCTGTCGCGGCCTCGACGGCATGTCCAACGCCGGGCCGGATCTGAACCGGTCGGTCCCGGGGGTCTGCAAACTCGCCCTGCGACGTGATCCAGAAGATGACGTCGCCGCGACGGTTTGCGGCCCGGGCCATCCGGAGGAACCGGGCCGAGCCCCGCCAGGTGCCGCGCTCGATACCGATGAACCCGATCCGTTCCATGAACCTGTATTTTCCGAGAGCCTGGGCATCGATCGGGCCGTAACTGAGACGCCCGGGATAGAGCTCGGCCGCCGTGGCGAGAAACACCAGTGGATCCCACCAGGAGGGATGATTGGCGTAGAAAAACACCGGCTCATTGCCGATCTCCGGATGATCGCGAGGCTCCGAGCGGAGCAGCCTGAGCCGGTGAAAGTGCCGCCGCAGGTATCGGCGGACGTAGAACATGAACCAGCCGTTGAGCCAGTCGGAGAATGGTGGCAGGTCGTCTTTCTGCCGCTGGCTGGCTGTGGCCGCGACCCTGGTCTCGTCCATGCGGCGGAACATCCGGTGGCCTGGCCGTGAGGGCTGCGTCAGATTGCACAGGCCGCGGACTTGGCCGGGGCATGCTCGACGAGTTTGTCCTGATCGACACAGTCGGCGGCGATCCAGCCCGACATCAGAACCATCGGCATGCCCGGACCCGGATGGGCCGAACCGCCGGCGAGGTAGAGGCCTTCAACGTCGGGAGAGCGGTTGGCGGGCTTGAAGGCACCGAAAAACCGGCCGTGGCTGGCCAGACCGTAGATCGCGCCATCGAGCACGTGATAGCGGTCGTTGATGTCCTGCGGCGTGAGCGCCCGCTCGAAGACGATGTGTCGCTCGAGATCCTCGAGTCCGGCCGTCCGCTCCAGTTTCTCGATGATCCGCCTCCGGTAGGGGGCAAGCATCTTGGACCAGTCATGGTGCGGCCGGAGGTAGGGAGTGTGGACGAGCACATAGAGCGCCTCGCCCCCCGGAGGCGCCACCTCCGGTTCGGTGACAGCCGGTGCGCAGACGTAGCAGGTCGGATCGGCCGCCGGTTCGCCCCGGCGGTAGATCGATTCGAACTCCTCGTGGGGGTCCTCCGAGAAGACGAAGTTGTGGTGGATCAGTTGCTCGTAGCGGCGGTCGAGGCCGAGATAGAGCACCACGCCCGAGCAGGCGGGCTCGTATTTTCGGCGGCCGAGAAACCGGTCGCGGGGAGTTCCGTCGACCAGTTCGCGATGGGTGCGAACGCTGTCGGAGTTGCTCACGACCGCGCCTGCCGGGATCAACTCCCCGTCGGCCGTTTCCACGCCCCTGACCCGGCCCGCCTCGACGACGATCCGCCGCACGGCGCAGCGGGTGCGAATCTCGACCCCGAGGTCGATCGCCAGACCAGCCAGCGCCTTTGGCACCGCCCCGGTGCCCCCGCGGGGATACCAGACACCGTCGTGCGACTGCATGTGGGCGATGCCGCAGAGCACCGCCGGTGAGGCGTCGGGGGCGCTGCCGACATATTGGGTGAAGTGGTCGAGCATCTGCGCCGCCCGCTCGTCGGGAACGAACGAACGCACCGTACCCGCCACGCTGTGGCCCGGACGCATCCCCATCACTTCCTTGAGGACCGAAAGCGTCATCGTTCGCCGAGGATCGAACATGTCCTTCATGCCGCCGACGCTGCGCCAGAAGAAGAAGTCGTTCGAAAGGCGGTGGAGCCGCTCGGCCAATTCCATGAACCGGGCGTAGCCGCTGCCCGATCCGGTGCCGGGGGCGTAGGCGTCGAGGATCGACTTCATTTCACCGACATCGGCGACAAGGTCGAGCCTGGAGCCATCGTTGAAGAAGCTCCGCCACTGGGGATCGAGAGGAACGAGGTCGAGGGCCGATTCGAGATCCCGCCCCGCCTCGGCGAAGATTCTTTTCAGGACGCCCGGAATCGTCAGGATCGTGGGACCCATGTCGAAGCGAAAGCCCTGCTCCGAGAGCACCGCCGCCTTGCCGCCGACCCAGGCGTTTCGCTCGCAGAGCGTCACGGCGTAGCCGCGGGCGGCCAGGGTACAGGCGGCTGCGAGCCCGCCCAGACCACCGCCAACCACCACCACCCGGTTGCGATCGCGATGCTTCGAATCAAGGGCCTTGATCATGTCTGCCTTCCTCGGCTGGTGGTGGTCTGCGGACCGGATGATCCTCTGCCTGGATGGGGGCCGTCTACACGGCCGCCGCCTGCTCGGTCTTCCGATTCCCGCCCCGGCCCGAGGCGGGCCGGCCGTCGATGCCGGCAACGAGGTCCTCGAGCAGCAGTTGGGAGGTGATCCGTGCCGACGAATAGATCACCGGCAGGCCGCTTCCCGGGTGGGTTCCGCCACCGACGAGGTAGGCGCCGTCGAGATCCTCGAACCGGTTGTGGGGCCGCATGTGGAGCATCTGGCCAAGATCGTGGGAGAGATTGAAGGTCGCACCCCGATAGATCTCGTAGCCGTCCTGCCAGTCGTCGGGAGTGATCATCTTCTCGTAACGGATCCGTCCGCGGACATCGCCGACCCCGAACCGCTCCAGCTGGTTGAGGGCCACCTCGCGGTAGCCGGCGGCCTCGCGGCGCCAGTCGACGTTTGGATGGCGATGCGTCACCGGGATCAGCAGGTAGAGCGTGCTCGACCCGCTCGGGGCGAGCGTCGGGTCGGTCACGCAGGCGTTTTGCAGATACATCGAGGGATCGCGGTTGAGCGCGTGCCGGGTTTCGATGTCGGCCAGATTTTCGCGGTAGTTTTCCGAGAGGTAGATCGAATGGTGAGGCACGTCCTCGCAGCAGCCGTCGATCCCGAGGTAGAGCATGAACGTCGAGCAGGAGAAACGCTTGGCGGCGATCCTGCGGTCGCTCCAGCGACGCCGCAGTTCATCCGGCACCAGCCGGGTCATGCTGCGGGCGAAGTCGGCATTGAAGACGGTCGCGTCAGCCGGATATTCGCCGCGGCTGGTCTTCAGACCGGTGATCCTGCGGCCCTCGAATCGGAGCGACTCCACATGCTCGTCATAGTGGATCTCGACTCCCATCTCGGCAGCGATCCGAGCCATCGCCGCCGACACGGCGCCGCAGCCGCCGATCGGGTGATAGACGCCGTGTTCATATTCGAGGAAGGAAAGAATCGAGAACAGACTCGGGCAGCGGAAGGGGGACATGCCCAGATACTTCGACTGGAACGTGAACGCCAGCCGGACCCGCTCGTCGGAGAAAAACGTGCCCAGTTCCGAGTCGAGGCTCTTCCATGGCTTCAAGAGCGGCATCAGTTTGAGCAGGTCCGGGTTGGCAAGATCCCGCCAGCTCGCGAACGGCTGTTCCAGAAACGGGGCGAAGCGGAGGAACTTTTCCCGGTTGGCAGTCATGAACCGGGTGAAGGCGCCGCGATCGGCTGGCGACAGCCTGGAAACCTCCGCCTCCATTCGGGCGATGTCCGGGGTGGCGAGCAGTTCGCCGCCGGCGCCGAAGATCAGCCTGTACTGCGGATCGAGGCGGACCATCTCCACCTCCCGCCGCAGGTCGTAGCCGCAGGCGGAGAAGATCTCCTCGAGAACGCGGGGATAGAGAAAGAAGGTCGGCCCGAGATCGAAACGGAATCCCTCGGGCGTGGAGATCGTGCTCGTCCGACCGCCGGGCACCGACATTCGCTCCACGATACGGACCCGCAGGCCGGCGTTCGCGAGGAGCATGGCGGTTGCCAGCCCGCCCGGGCCGGCACCGATGATGTTGACCGTCCGCGTCATCCGCACCCTTCTGTGGCATCCTTCGCCCGTCGCAGGTGCGCCGGGGCCGCCGCTGAACCGCCGCGTCCGCCGTACTATAGGGGGCTCGGCAGGGCGGTCAATACGCGGGGAAATAGGCGCCGCGGACGGGTCGATAGGCCCCAAAAAGGCCGCGACGGTAGAGCGGCACCGCAACCGCCGCGGGGGCGTAATAGGTCGTGACAGGGGCGGCAACCGCCACTGGAGCCTCGACCACGGCCGACGAGCCGTAGTAGGCGGTCGTCGCCGCGGGAGCGTAGTAGGCGGTCGTCGCCGCGGGAGCCGCATACGTCGGGGCGTAGTAGGTTGTCGTGGGAACCGCAGCCATTGCGGGTGCCATCATCGGGGGGGCCGACACCGGCATCGCATAGGTTTCGACCACGGGTGGAGAAAATGCCGACACAGCGGCGTAGTTGCCCGAGGGTGTGTAGTTGGCCACGTAGGGGCCGGCGGCGGGGGCGAACATCGGAACGACGGGTCGATAGACCACGACCTGTCCAAATGCCGTGGTCTCGAGACCTGAAAGCATTGCGGCCAGCAGCACCGCGCTGCCTGCAACCTGGAATCGACTCATTTTGGGAAAGAGTGCCATGGAAGGAACGCGTTCTTGTCTGGGGCGTCGATCAAAACGAGACGAAGTCGGTCGTGAGGGAAGCGATCTTGTTCCCGTCACCTCCGTCAAACGAGAATACGCAGCGGTCAACCAGCCTGCAAACAGCCGTCAAAGTCGCGCATGCCCAGCGGAGTTTGGGAGGGCAGCGCGGGTTCGGAGGCTGCAATCGCCCGTTTTGGACCGACTCAGAGCCCAGCCGATCGAATGCCCAGAGACGACACTTTGGCACACCGAGTGATCCCCGACGCGGCCGACGAGGCAGATTCAGCCGAATTCGGTCCAGGCTTCGGCCCGCTCGTCGCCCTGCGGGTGCTGACGGTCGTCAACGACAACCTGCTCCGCTGGCTGGCGATCGGTCTCGGCAAGAAGGCGGTCGCCGGGGGTCAGGTCGCCCTCGTGCTCACGATCGGGACGGCGGGGTTCGTGCTCCCATTCGTGCTGCTGGCATGGCTGGCCGGATGGCTCGCCGACCGTTATCCAAAGCGGTCGGTGATCGTCTGGTGCAAGTTTGCAGAAATCTTCATCGCCGCCGCCGCCGCCGCAGCAGTCGCCTGGGGTGTCCGTTCCGGCGGCGAGTGGCTGGGGCTGCCGGGGGGGCTCTGGCTTCTGCTGGCGAGCGTGATCGTGATCGGCTGCCAGGCGGCACTGCTCGCCCCGAGCGTGATCGGCACGATTCCGGAGACCGTACCCGCGGCCAGGCTTTCGTCGGCCAATGGCGTTTTCGCGATGGCCACGCTCGCCGCGACGCTCGTCGGCATGGCCGGGGGCAACTGGCTGGCGGACGGAACGACGGTGCCGAGTCCGGGAGAACTGCACTCGGCGCCGCTCTGGCTGCACGCCGTTCCGGCAGGGATCGTGCTCGTGGGCCTCGCGGCTGCCGGCTGGCTCGCATCGCTCTGGCTGCGGCCGCTGCCCGCAGCCGATCCGGCCGCACCGCCCCCCTGGAACGCGCTCGCCCGCACCTGGTCGGATCTGCGGGAGCTGTTCCAGGCTCGCGAGCTCGCGGCTTCAGCGGCAGGGATCGTCTTCTTCTGGGCGCTCGGTGCCGTGGCCCAGCTCAACGTCGATCAGTATGCGACCGAGGCCGGCGCCAGATCCCAGGGCCAGGTCGTGCCGCTGCTGGTCGTGCTTGTCGGCGGGATCGGCATCGGCAGTCTGATCGCCGGGAAGGTCTCCAGCCGGGGCGTCGATCTCGGGCTCGTGCCGGTCGGTGCCGCCGTCATGGCGGTCGCCTCGTTGGGCCTGGCCTGCGGACCGCTGAAGCTCTTTCAGGATGCCGGCGGCCTGACGGCGGCCTGGTGGTTTGCGGCGGCCTGCCTCGGGCTCCTGGGCGTCGGGGCGGGAGTCTTCGACGTGCCGCTCGAGGCGTTCTTTCAGGAGCGCAGCCCGCCGTCCCGCCGGGGTGCCCTCCTCGCCGCCACGAACCTGCTGACATTCGCCGGCATGTTCGCGGCGTCGATGCTCTATGGGGCGTTGCGGACGCCGGTCGGAGAGTCCGCCCTCCCCTTGCTCTCGGCCCGCAGCCTGTTTGGCCTCTTCGGCCTGCTCGCCGCCGCCGCCGCGGCAGCCGCGATCTATGCGGCGCCACGGGCCTCGCTGCGGATGCTCGTGGCGGCGATCGTCAACAGTTTCTATCGGTTCCGGATTCGTGGCGCCGACCTCGTGCCTGCGACGGGGCCGGCCGTGATCGTGGCCAACCATCTTTCCTGGCTCGATGGATTCCTGCTGCCGCTGGCCTGCAGTCGCCCCGTTCGGATGGTTGTCTACGGGCCGAACATCCGGGGGAAGTTCCTGCGGATGCTCTCCGACCAGTGGCGGTTCATCCTCTTCGACCCGCGGCCGAAGTCGATCGGCACGGCGCTGAAGACGATTCAGGCCGGCCTGGCCGAAGGGGATGTCATCGGCATCTTCTGCGAGGGGGGCATTTCCCGCACCGGCCAGATTCTCGGCTTCAAACGGGGGCTCGAATGGCTGCTCGACCGGGTCGAGGCGCCGATCGTGCCCGCCCACATCGACGGAATGTGGGGAAGTCTGCTCTCCCATTCTGAAGGCCGCTACTTCACGAAATGGCCGAAGCTGTTTTTTGGCGGCGCTGGGCTCGGGTTTCGCCGGCCGTTGACGCTTTCCTTCGGCGTTCCGTTGCCAGTCGGCACCCATCCGAACGAGGCCCGTCTGGCACTCCAGGAACTGACGGCGATGAGTGTCCGTCGTCGCATGCTGCCATCCAGGCCCCCCGCCACCGCGGCGGCTTCTGGGATCGACTGGGCCGCAGCCCGAGCCACGGCCGAGGCGTTCGACGGCT
>CAMDFJ010000096.1 GCA_945897435.1 Candidatus Kuenenia stuttgartensis
GTCAGCGAGCCCCCTTCCTCGAACACGCGAGCCGTGGCGAACAATTTCTTGGGAATGTCGAGGGCCTTGATGTCGACGCCGCCCGACATGGTGCGGCCGGTGTTGCCGACCCACTTGTTGAAGGCCCGAGCCATGCGGGTGATCGAGTCCATCAGCAGGAACACGTCCTTGCCGGTCTCGGCCATCCGCTTGCACCGCTCGATCACGATCTGGGAGAGCCGCACGTGGCTCTCCACGTCGCAGTCGAGGCTGCTGGCGAGCACCTCGCCCTTGACCGAACGCCGCATGTCGGTCACCTCCTCGGGCCGCTCGTCGATCAGCAGCATCACGAGCGAGAGCTCGGGGTGGTTGGTCGAGATGGCCTGTGAGACCTGCTGCAAGAGCACGGTTTTGCCGGTACGGGGTGGGGCGACGATCAACGCCCGCTGCCCCTTGCCGAGTGGCGTGAGCAGGTCCATGACCCGGGTCGTCAGCGGCTGCTGGCCTGTTTCCAGCCGCAGCCATGTCTCGGGATTGATCGGCGTCAGCTGGTCGAAAGACTTGACGCTGGCATAGTCGTCCGGCGGCATTCCCTCGACCTCGAGGATCTCCTTGATTCGCGGCCCCTGCTGCCGACGACCGGGCTGCACGAGCCCCTTGATGGCGACGCCCTCGCGAAGCTTGTACCGCTCGATCATCGTGCCGGGCACGAAGGGGTCGGTCCGCTCGCGGGTGTAGTTGGTTTCAGGGCTGCGGAGAAATCCGTAGCCATTGGGGTGCATCTCGAGCACACCATTGCCCGGCTCGAGCGGGATCGGCTCGCCGTTTTCGTTGACCTCGGGCTCGAGATCCGGGGGCCGCATACCCTCGCTGTCCATTCCGACGGCGCCGGCTCCGGCCATGCCCTGCTGAGGACCGCCACCCCCGCCACCGCCACCGCGCCGATAGCGACGGCGTCGTCCGCCACCACCATAGCCACCGAAGCCCTGGCCCCCCTGACCTTGCCCACCACCCGGGCCGTAACCGCCGCCCTGACCGCCCTGTCCCTGGCCGCCTTGCCCCCCAGGGCCGCCTGGGCCGCCTTGGCCGCCATACCCGGCACGGCCCCTCGATCGCCTCCGCTTCGACATAGGTCAATCCACTCGCCTGAAAGGAAAACGGCTCATATCACGGCTTGGGACCATCTGGTCACAGCATCTGCCGACAGCGAATGGTCGAGGAAATGCACGTGGCATACACCCGGACATTCGGGCCGGAAAAACCCCAACCGATCGGAAGCCGGGTGCATGATCACACCGCCCACCGAATCGGAACTCGCTCAGGATCGAAGGCCCCGGAAATCAGACCAGGGAACTCGAAGGCCCCGGAAACTGATCCAGTGGCCAGGTGCGCACTCGAAAGAAACGATGCGTACCCAGCCGCAAAAACTTCCGAGGGAGCTGAAGCTCAACCCGCGACCCCACTTCAGGGTCGCATCTCGTAACGCCCACGAGTATCCAAAACCGTCCTGCGGATGTCAAGCGGCGGAGATTCGGGGGCCCCGGGCCAATGCCGAATAAAAGGCCTTTGGGCCCAGGCCTCTCGCCCCCAGTCGAGAACCCTGGCGGGCTGGGCAGACTGGCCTGCGGGAAACAGGCTTCGGGCGGCAGTTTCGACGCAATTTCTCCGACCGTTTCGACCGATACAACCGGCGGAGCCTGAACGGCATCATGCGCGGTCATGCTCCGGGCTTCGATCGACAGCACAACCGCAGAAATGGTGATCCTTATGGCCTCGCGAGATGCATTTCGGGACGTTCAGAGCCGGCCACTTCGCGGCGTGATCGCGGCAGCCCGGAACGTCTCGCTTGCATGCCTCGCCCTGATCGGGCTTGGTCTGCTATCCGCCATGCAGTCGCTGGCCTCGTCACCGGAATCGACTGCTGACGGAGGGGTGCCCTGGCATCCCGACCTTGCCAGGGCCAAGGCCGCCGCTGCGATCAGTCGCCAGCCTGTGCTGATCGTGTTCACTGCATCCTCCAGCCCCGCGACCGGCGCACTCGATCGAGGCACGTTTTCGTCTCCGGCCACGGCGGCACTGCTGACCGCCTGCTTCGAACCTGTTCGCATCGACGTCGAGACCCAGGCCGACATCGCTCGGATGTATGGGATCTCGCAGGTGCCGACCGCATGCGTGATCGACGCCGCCGATCGCAAACTGGCCGAGTTTCCCTGCGCTGAAACGGCCGAGTCGTTCATCGCGGCAGCCGGTCGGGCCGTTCACGATGCAGCCCTGGGAAGTCTTGCAGGCACCGTCGCCCAGCCGCGCCGCGACCGCTCTGACTTCGCAACACACTCGGCCGCAGGGCAGTCTCTGACCGCCGCGACCGCTCTCCCCTCTGAAATCCAAGCCTCTTCCGCATCGACAACGCAGACTCCGCCCTCTCCGCAGCCGCAGGACATCGCCGCCCAGGAGGAGCCGACGCTGCCATCGACGCCGCCCGGCTGGCCCGCCGAGTCGGTCGGTCCGACGACGGGCGCGGCCACGACAGCCCAGCGTTCGATGCGGCCGGTCCTCGAACCGGCTCCCACGGCAGGCTCCTCGCCCTGGCTGGCCAGCGGATCCGATGGAACGAGCAGACAGACGCCAGCAACGCCAGCAACGACGGCCGGGTCCACGGCGATGGCTGGCAGTTCCACCGCCCCGATTCCCCATACGAACACCGCCGATCCGGTGGCCCAGCCGGAAAAGAAAACCAGCTCTGAGGCATTTTTCGCGGCAATCAAGAAGCCGTTCACGATCTTCTCGAAGACCACGCAGAAGCCCACTGATCCGCCGAAACCGGATAAGCCCGGCACCGCTCCGCAGGATGCCATGGCCTCGACATCACAGCCGAACCCGGCCGACACGCTCGTGCCGATGCCGCTGGGACTCGAGGGCTATTGCCCCGTCAGCCTCGTCGACAAGGGAACCTGGGTCGAGGGCCGCGCCCAGTGGGGCGTGCGGCATCGCGGCCGAACCTACCTGTTTGCCGGCGTCGATCAGCAGAAGGCGTTTCTCACCGATCCCGACCGCTACGCGCCGGCCCTGTCCGGTGACGATCCCGTGGTCGCCTGCGACACGGGCAAACAGATCGCCGGCCAGAGGCGCTACGGCGTCTCCTACCAGGCCCGCACCTACCTTTTCTCCTCGCCGGAAACCCGCACCGCTTTTGCGGCCGATCCGCAGCGGTACACCACCCGCGTGCGACTCGCCGAGCAGACCGTGACCGCTCCCGACGCCAACACCCTGCGACGCTGAAGCCATACAACGCTCGCGGGATGAAGGACAGTCGTCAGCCCACCGCTCCCTCCGATATGCCGCGGCCGGGCTGAACCCCTACTGATCCGGAAGGGCATCGGAAGGGCATTCGGAAGGGGTTGCCCGTGTCCTCGAGCGGGCTATGGGAGCAAGCGCAGCCAGGATGGCGAAGCGCAGCGGACATGCAGTGAACGGAGGCCGGGAGGGCCGACGTGAACGTCCGACGAGAGGACACGGGCAACCCCGACCCACGCGAGACACTGTTACTCAAATGGATGACAGGCTAAAGCCTGTCCCACATCGGGCAGCGTCAGGCCTGGAAGGCCGGGTCAACACCAGCCGGCGGAGCCGGCCAAGGAAAATTCGGCACGATGCCGAGATTTTCCGTGAAGCATCCATGACAGGCTGAAGCGATGGCCGCCGCGAACCTCCACCGACGGGGCACGTGATCGAAGTCCGCCTAGCTGGCGGCCCAGCCCTTGGATCGCTCGACGGCGTCATGCCAGCGACCGAGAATGCGTTCCCGGGAGGCGCCGTCGATCGACGGCTCGAAGACCCGTGCCACCCTGCGAGCCTCCGCCACGGCATCGGCATCGGCAAAGAAACCGACCGCCATGCCCGCCAGGAGCGCCGCCCCGAGCGCGGTCGTCTCCAAAACCTCGGGCCTCTCGATCGGGATTCCAAGCACGTCTGCCTGGATCTGCAGCAGCATGTCGTTGCTGGCCGCGCCCCCATCGACCCGCAGTCGGTTGAGCGGCAGCCCCGAGTCGCGTTCCATTGCCGAAACGACATCCGCGACGGAGAAGGCGATCGAATCGAGCGCCGCCCGGGCGACGTGACCGCGGTTCGTGGCCCGCGAGATGCCGATGATCAGACCCCGGGCGAACGGATCCCAGTGGGGTGAGCCGAGGCCGGTCAGGGCTGGCACGAGCATCAGGCCGCCGCTGTCGGGCACACTGCGGGCCAGCTGCTCGACGTCGGCCGACCGCTCGATGATGCCAAGCCCGTCCCGCAGCCAGCCGACGATCGCACCGGCGATGAAGACGGCGCCTTCGAGCATGTACGGCGGACTGCCGCCGGGCAGCCCGCAGCCGAGCGTCGTCAGCAGGCCGTTGCCGCTGGCCACCCGGCGGTCAGCAGTGCAGAACAGCAGGAACGCGCCGGTGCCGTAGGTGTTTTTGGCGTTCCCCGGGGCCAGGCAGCCGTGGGCAAAGCCGCTGGCCTGCTGATCGCCGGCACAGCCTGCGATCGGGATCGACGTCCCGAAGATGGCCGAGTCGGTCTCGCCGAACGATCCGCTCGAGGGCCGCACCTCCGGGAGGATGGCGGCAGGCAGGCCGAATATTCGGCAGAGTTCGTCGCTCCATGCGCCGCGGTCGATGTCGTAGAGGAGCGTGCGGCTGGCGTTTGTCGGATCGGTCGCATGGACCCGGCCGCCGGTGAGCCGCCAGATCAGGAAGGTGTCGACGGTGCCGAAGAGCACCTCGCCCGCCTCGCACCGGGACCGCAGGCCGGGCACCGTTTCAAGCAGGTGGACGATCTTGGTCGCCGAGAAGTAGGGATCGAGAACCAGCCCTGTCCTGCGGCTGATCTCCGCTTCGAGCCCTGCGGCCCTGAGCCTGCCGCAGATCGGGGCCGAGACCCGGCTTTGCCAGACGATTGCGGGGGCCACCGGCCGGCCCGTGCGTTTCTCCCAGAGGATCGTCGTCTCGCGTTGGTTCGTGATCCCGATTGCAGCCACCTCAGCCGGGGTGATGCCGGCCCGTTCGAGCACCCGGACTGCGCAGCCCAGTTGGGTTCGCCAGATGTCTTCGGGATCGTGCTCGACGATGCCGAGGTCGACATCGCTGCCCGCGGCGCCGGTGCGAACGTGCTGCGGAAACTCCTCCTGGGCGATTGCCAAGGGCTTGCCGCGGGGGTCGAAGAGGATCGCCCGGCTCGAAGTGGTGCCCTGATCGAGCGCGAGCACGCAGGTCTTCTCCCGGCTGGATGTCAGCATGCGGTCGTTCCCTCCAGGGTCTTGCCATACCGCTGCCGGAGTCTCTCGGCGACCGCCTCGACCTCGGCAGTGAGTTTTTCCTGCTCGAGCAGTCCCTCCTCCACGAGCACGGCCGCGATGTCCTCGAGCGAGCGTCTGCTGAGCCGCTCGTCGAAGACGAGCATCAGCCTGCGCTCGACCACATCCTCGAGCCCGGTGGCCCATTCCTCCCGAACACTCCAGGCGACGGCCGACTTTGGCAGGTCGACGTCGCGGATCAGGGGCTGCTCGGCCGGGCTCGGGCCGCTCGAAGCCAGACCGGGCGGGGATCGGCGCTCCGACCGGATCGCGGTGCAGACAGCGACGGCCCGCGAACCATAGAGAGCCACGGCCTGCCGGGCGACGCTGGTTGCGAGATCGTCTGGCAGGCCGGCAGCGACCGCCTGCCCTCGAGCCACAGCCTCGACACTCGACTGTCTCTCGAACCAGCCGGGCATCCGACGGTCCCGCGAACTGCCCCCGACCTGGATGCCAAGTTGGGCGAGCACTTCGGCCGCCGCCGTCTCGGCAAGACTGCGGCAGGTCGTCAGTTTGCCCCCTACGATCGACCAGCAGGGGGGCAGCGTGTCGGCATGTCGGACGAGCATGTGCCGCCGCGTGATCGAGGCGGGCGTTCCACCGTCGCGGGAGACGAATGGCAGCGGCCTGACGCCGCAGTAGTGCTGGAGGACGTCGTCGCGGGATGCCGCCACGCTCGGCAGAATGCCGGCCACCGCCCCGAGCAGATAGTCGATTTCGGCCTCGTCGGTGCGGGCGTCGTCCGGGTCGCCCGAAAAAGGAAGATCGGTGGTGCCGACGAGCACGAGTCGTTCGCCGAACGGGAGCACGAACACCGGCCTGCCATCTGCGGCCTCGGCATAGATCCCACGATTTCCGAGCGCGGTCCGGAGCCGGGCTGATCTGAGCAGCAGATGGCTCCCTTTCGTGCCGCCGATGAGCCTGCCGGCCGAAACCGCCGGCAGGGCCTCGGCGAGCGTCTGATCGACCCATGCGCCGGTCGCATTGATCACGGCCGCGGGCTCGATCCTGATGGCATCGCTGCCCCGTGCGCCGGCGATCGGCTCCACCACGAGCGTGCCGTCTTCGAGCCGGCAGCGATGATGGGTGAAGATCCGAAACTCGGCCCCCGTTTCGGCCGCCGCCAGCCGGGCATCGACGAACAGTTCGACTGTGAATCGCTCCGGGAAGAGCAGCTGCGCGTCCCAATAGAGGCCCGCGAATGGAAAGCTGTCGGCGTCGACGGCGGGCATCCCTCCGGCCGACGCCCGAACCATCCGGTGCCTCGGCCAGCCTGATCCACCAGGAAGCTGGTCGTAGAGCCAAAGCCCCATCCCCACGGTCCAGGCGCCGCGTCCCCGGGTTCCCTGCCATGCCCGAGCGAGCGATTCCCACCCCAGCAGCCGGGCCGCGGCGGCCGCCATCCCGCCGAGCCGGGTTCGAACGGGCAGGCAAAACTCCAGCGGCCGTACCAGATGGGGTGCCAATCGGACGAGCCGGTCGCGCTCGACGAGGCTCTCCCGCACCAGTTCCACCTCGCCGTATTCGAGGTAGCGAAGTCCGCCGTGGACGAGCCGGGTCGACCAGGCCGTGGCCCCGGCGGCGATGTCGGCGGTATCGATCACGACCACCGACACGCCGGAGAGCAGCAGCTCGCGGGCAAGCGCGGCGCCGTTGATGCCTGCCCCGAGGATCGCGATCGTCTTCCGGACAGTCTGGTTCGTCGCCTGCACTGTCATCGCCCCGCTCCGGTGTCGCCTTCAGGCCGCGGGAGGATCCGAGGACCGATTGCTGCGAGCGCCAAACTCTCGATCGGCAAACTATATTGGATCGGTACCGAATCGGTCGTGCCCGGCCTGCAATCCATGCCCATCCAGCGACCACCTCATCGGAGCCGCAGCCTTTCTGGAGGACTCTTTCCCGGTCTTCTCCCGATCGCGTTTGTTTTGGCCTGTTCCCCGCTCCCCGCCGCCGCGGCGGAAAAAGCCCCGGTCCGGCCGATCACCGCAACCTGGAAAGGCATTTCCCTGCTCGACCTGGCGGCCCGGCTCTCCGACCTCTCTGGCCTGCCGGTCGTCGTCGATCGCCGACTCGATCCGGGCCAGCCCGTCAGCCTCGACGCCACAGCGGAGCCGCTCTCCGACCTGCTCGCCCGTGTCGCAGCTGAGATTGGAGCCGATTCCGTGGTCTTCGACTCCCATGCCAGGCTCGTGCCAGCGGGAGCGGCGGCAGGGCTGCGGACCGCAGCAGCCGATCGGCGGAAAGAACTGCAGGCTCTCGACCCGGAAGATCGACGGATCGCGATGACGCGGGCGAAATGGTCGTGGCCCGATGGAGCCCGACCGCGGGAACTGATCGTCGAAGCCGCCGCTCGTGCCGGCATCCTGATCGATGGCGGCGAACGACTGCCCCACGACCACTTTCCCGCCGCCCTGCTCCCCGCGCTCTCTCTCGCCGATCGGCTCGACCTCGTCCTCGCCCACTTCGACCGACGCCTGAGCTGGAGGCCTCGCGGCGATGCTGCAGGAAGGCCGACCTTCTCGATCGTTCCCATCGACATGGCATCCGCCGGAGCCGCACCGGACGGGCCACGTGCCGAGCCTCCAACGCGACCGCCACGGAGGTCGTCCCTCTCCGCCGCAGTTGCCCCTCCAGAGCCGACCTATTCGCTCGCCGTCGCCGCGCCGCTCGAGGATCTGCTGGCCACGCTGGCGAAGCGGTTCGGCCTGCAGCTCGAGGTCGACAAAAAGGCCCTCGCGGCCCGCGGCATCGCCGGCGGCGAGATCGTCCGCCGCACGGTGAAGGATGCCACCCGCGACGAACTGCTCGACGCGATCCTCGAACCGCTCGACCTCGACTGGCGGATCGATGACGGCAGGCTGACCGTCGGCGAACGCGGCCGGAATGACTGAGGGCCGGCCCAGCCGCTGATGGGGCTTCCGCTCAGCGAACCGTGCGGCCCACCCGTTGCTCGGCGGCAGCCAGATTCCGTCGCGAAGGCTCGTGCGACGGATCGAGTTTGAGGGCCGCCGCGTACGACTCCACCGCGTCTGCGTAGCGGCCCTGCCGGGCCTGTGCGACGCCGCGGTTGAACCAGGCCCGCACGTCGCGGGGATCGTGCCGGATCGCGAGATCGAAATCGAACTCCGCCTTCCGCGGCTCGTTGGTCGAAAGGTAGGCCAGTCCACGATTCAGATAGGCGACCATGTAACTGCGGTCTCGGCGGATCGCCGACGCATAGGCGTTGATCGCCTCCAGCGGCCGACCGAGTTCGATCAGCGTCAGACCGCGCCAGAGTTCGGGCCGCGGGTCGTCGTAGGCGATGCCCGCAGCGTCCTCGAAATCCTCGAGCGCGATTCCATGGAGGCCGAGATGAAACCAGGCGATCCCGCGCCGCAGGTAGAGTTCGGCGTTTTCCGGATCGACCCGCAGGCCCTTGGAGCAGGCCGCGACCGAGCCTTCGAAGTCGCCGAGCCGGCGGCAGACGACACCGAGCGCGAGATAGCCGATCGACATCTTGGGGTCGAGTTTGACGACCTTTCGAAGGATCTCGCGAGATTCCTTGTAGCGGCCCTGCTTGTCGAGTTTCTCGGCCTCGACGAGGAGTCGTTCGGCCTCCGACATCTCGCCGTCATCCGGAGCCTGTCCCTCGGCTTCGGGAAACGGTTCGAGACCGCGCAGGGCGGAGTCAGGCTGCTGCATCCCAGGGGTTCGGGTGGGTGGCTCTGCCTTCTGGTCGCGTCTCTGTTCTCGTTTCTGTTCTTGGGCCTGATCCCGGGCCTGTGAACGCGACGGCCGGGTTTCGGCCGGATCGCCCGGCAGCGTTTTTTCAGGAAACGGCATCGGCAACTGCGGTGCCCTGGGAGGCACGGCGGGCGGCGGATCGGGCTGCCTCGTGGATGGAGCAGCCTTGCCCGCCCCGAACGGATTGAGTTCGTCGGCGAACGGATCGTCTTCGGGAATTCCCTGCGGCGACGGATTCTGGGCCAGGCCGACCGACCCAACACACGACAGCGAGAGCAGCGCCGCCGAAAAGACGATCGCGACCGCCCGATGGGCGATGCCGACCGCCACACTGCTGCCTGCGAGCATCTGGAACCGTGTCATCGACATCCCTGCCGCCTGCTGCTTGACGTCGGGGCGAGGCTGACCGTCGGCCGGCCCTGTCGACTCCCCCGAAAGAGCATCGGCATCCGGGTCGATCCGTCTCGCCCCTTCGGGCTGCCGCCTCGGACAGCCGCTAGACCTGCTGCGATCCCAACAATCCGCCCAATCGCTCCTCGATCCCGGTCCGAATCTTGCCCGCGAAGAGCTTGGCCATGCCGGGCAGTTCCAACTGCACGAGCAGTTCCTCGACGAGAACGTCGATGCTGCCGTCGAAGTTCATCCCCATCACCGCCAGCCGAATCCGCATCCGGTTTTCCTGCTCCCACTGGGCGTCGATCTCTCCGACCTTGTCGCCGTATTCTCGACGGGCATGGACGAGCGCTTTGTCGAGCCGCCGGCGGACCTCATCCTGCCCCAGATCGTGCGGGATGCGAACTTCAAGTGGCTTCACGGGGTCTGGTTCTCCAAGGGAGACGCGGGGTGATGGGGAGATGATCGGTCGGGCCGGGTCGCTGCCGTCATTGCGTTTGCGGCAGCTCGGACGAGCGGCCGCTGCACGACGCCCGAACGACCATTGGAGCATACCGCTGAACGGAGTGCGACAACTTCTGATCCAAGAGCGGCAACCTCGCCCACTTCGGCCAGACTGATCCTGCCGGCGAGTGCGACCGCGAGGCCGACGCTGCGGGCCTCGGCGACCCAGGCGGCAAGCCGTTCTGGTGCCACGGCGGCAAGCAGGCCCGGGCCGGCTTTGTCGAATGTGTCGATCAAGACCGTCGTGCAGCCGGCAGTCTGCGCCGCTCCGATCACCGCGAGGGGATCGGGGGCCTCCGCTCGTTCCCAGTCGGCATAGGCCACGGCCACGTGGCCGATTCCAGCCGGACAGCGACTCGCGAGCCCCGCAAGCCGTTCGGCCCAGCGATCTGCGGCAAGCCCGGCAAGCCCGACCTTGATCGCCGTCGGCGGCAGGCCGCCCTCTGGCAACGCCCTCAGCACCGCCTCCAGCCGTTGGAGCACCACCGCTTCGCCGGCCGCGAGCTCACCGCAGGCCATCGTCCAGGGAAGCCGTTCCGCGACGACCGCGGCCACGGCGACGATTGCCTCGGGCTCCGCGGCACCCAGCGGACCGCGCCGCGGCTCCTTGACGTCGATCACCGAGGCTCCACCCGCGACCGCCTCGGCCGCCTCCGAGGCATTCCGCACGCTCACAAGCAGGCCCCGCAGGCTTCGATGGCTCACGAACGCGAGACCTCCCGCTTGGCCTCGACGAGCCGACCGCTGAGCCGGCGGGCGAGATCGACCGAGAGCGGCTCACACCAGCGGCCGTCGCAGACGATCGAGCCCTCGGACCAGTTGCCCCAAGGCTCGAACGAGGGACGGTATTGCCAATCCTTCGCCCGCTCGGCGATCC
>CAMDFJ010000097.1 GCA_945897435.1 Candidatus Kuenenia stuttgartensis
CACGACCTGCCCCACTCCGCCGTGCTCTACACCGGCAACGACAACCTGTTCGAGGCCAACGAGGTCTGCCGTGTGGCCCTCACGTCGGGCGACGTGGGGGCGTTCTACACATCGCACGACTGGACGAGCCACGGCAACCTGCTGCGGCACAACTTCGTGCATGACTGCCCCCGGGCCAACGCCTTCTACATCGACGATGGCGACAGCGGCGACACGGTCGAGGAGAACGTCGTCGTCCGTGCCGCCTGCGGTCCGTTCATCGGCGGCGGCCATGACAACGTCGTCCGGCACAACCTGATCGTGGAGTGCCCGATCGGCATCCACATCGATTCTCGCGGCGTCTCGCGCGGTTACGCGACCGACAAGAACCTCCGGGCGCGGCTTGCCGAGACTCCGGTCGAGAGCGAGGTCTGGCGGAAGAAGTATCCCTCGCTTCCCGCGCTCCTCGATCCGAAGCATGACGCCGCCGTGCCCCACGGCAACCTGATCGTGGGGAACGTCACCGTCCGCTGCGCAACTCCCTACCGCACTTCGGGAAAGCCGGCGGAACTGGCAGACGTGCGGGCGGGCGTCAACCTCGACCTCGCCGCGGGCAAGGCCGGCAACGATCCGCGATTCGTGGATTCCGAGCGGTTCGACTTCGGGCTCGATCCGTCCTCGCCGATCCTCCGCCGGATCAAGGATTTCCCCCGATTTCCCTTCGCATCGATCGGCCTGCAGAAGGATGCCTACCGTACCGTGCTGCCCGATCCATCCCTGCGATCGGGATCCGGCCAGAAGGCATCGAGCGGCGCCGAGGCGATCTCGTCGCAGCTCGACATCGACACGACGAACGACCGATCCGGACGCGGGCCAGCCGGCCCCTGAGAATGTTCCTCTTTCAGGGCATCGCGAGGGAATTTCCCATCGATCATTCGGACTGCATCATGGTGACTCGCCAGCTGTTTCTGGTTCTCGCGGCACTCGCCGCGACGACCGCATCCGCCGCCCCAGGGGACGCGGAGGTCACCGCGGCGGCACGGAGGATCCTCGACGCCTACCAGGCCGAAGCTCCGCAGCCCGCCGAGCGCAGGCTTCACGTGATCTGCTGGCGGGCGAAGGACCGGGATTTCCCCGCCGCTCACCGCGAGCGTCTCGACCGGATCATGGCCCACATCCAGCAGTTCTACGGCCGGGAGATGGAACGGCTCGGACTCGGCAGGCGGTCGATCCGGCTCGTCCGCGACGGCCGCGGAAGGCTCGTGATCCACGAGGTGGTGGGCGAGGGGGGCTTCGCCGACTACGACACGGCCGACGGCGGCCGGATCCGCAAGGAGTGCCTGCCGGTGCTCAGGGCGGCCGGCATCGACATGGACCGGGAGACGGCGATGATCTTCACGAACCTGGCCAGCTGGGATCCCCGGCAGCTCCAGTTCGAGCACAAGAGCCCCTACTACGCCGGCGGCGACCACCGAAGCGGCACGGCCTACCAGCTCGACTCGCCCGAGCTCGACGTGCGGAACCTGCCGCGCAAAGAGCCCATGATCATCGACGGCCAATATGGCCGGATCTCGCTCGGCAAGCACAACTCGATCTTCATCGGCGGTGTCGCGCACGAACTGGGCCACGCGCTCGGGCTGCCGCATTGCCGCGCGACGGATCGCCAATCCGCCGCCCACGGCACCGCACTCATGGGCGCCGGCAACCTGACCTACGCCGAAGAGGCCCGCGGCGAGGGGAAGGGCTCGTTCCTCACGCTGGCCGACGGACTGCAATTGGCGTCGCACCCACAGTTTTCCGGATCGATCAAGGGGATGCCGGACGCCACGGCCGCGACGCTCGCGAATCCCGTCGCCACACCGGCGGCGGACGGAAAATCGTTCGCCGTGTCGGCCCGAATCGCCGGCACGCCGCCGGTGTACGCCCTGGTGGGCTACCTCGATCCCGAAGGGGGCGGCGACTACGACGCGCAGACGGTGACGGCGGCGCCGGGGGCCGACGGCAGCTTCAGGCTCGCCTGCGACGCGGTCGTGGCGGGCAGGCCCGCCGCCCTGCGGATCGTCGCCTGCCACGCCAATGGCGGCACCACCATCTGGAACCACTCCTACACGGTCGCCAGGGACGGCACCGTCGACATCGAGCCGCTGCGACTGGGGTTCGAGATGGAGGAGTTTTTCACCACGCTCGACCGCGGCGACCTGGAGCGGGCCGTGACGATCCGCAATGCCTGGCCGGCCGGGAGCCGGGCGGCCGCACTCGCCGGCACGATCCTCTCCGCGCGGGCGTCCGACAGAAAGACGGTGTCGCCCGGCGACGCCCCCGCCGACCTGACATCGCTCGCCCTCTCGGCCGCGACACCGGCCGAGGCCAAAGTCGGCTGGCTGAAACCGGCCTACGACCACCTCCCGCGGCGGGACGCGCTGCTCGTGTCGGCCGGGCGGGTGTTCGAGAGGGGGATCTATGCCCATGCCGCATCGACCCACCGCTACGACCTCGGCGGCCGCTGGGATCGGCTCACCGGCCTCTGCGGCCTGCCAACCCAGCAGGGCGGGTCGGTTGTGTTCGTCATCCGGGCCGACGGGCGGGAGATCTTCCGATCGAAGACGCTCGGGCCCGACCGGCTCGAGCCGTTCGATCTCGACCTCTCCGGCGTGCGGCAGTTGACGCTCGAGACGGAGGACGGCGGCGACGGCAAGTCGGCCGACTGGGGAACCTGGTTCGAGCCGCAGCTCACCCGACGCTGACTCGCCGGCTCACTCCAGCTAGACCTCGGAGCCCGGCTCGTCGATCACGACCTCGTCGAGTTCGGTGCCATCGACATCGTGCCGCAGCAGCAGGTAGGCCGCGGTGGCGATGGCCCAGAAATAGCCCCAGCCGAATCCGCCGAGCAGCGATTCGAGGCCGCGGGTCCAGAAGCCGAGCGCCTTGGCACCCCAGGGCACGGCGGCCCTTGATCCTGCTTCGGACAGGCCTCCGGAGATCGTGGACCGGATTCCGTCAACGACGGCCGCCGTCCGCTCGTGCCCCATCCCGAAACTGGCGGCCCAGAGTGCCAGCGTGCCCGTCGCATCGGCGAACAGTCCCGCGGCGGCGAATGCCGGGATGGCGACCGCAAGGGCCACGAGGGCGTAGAAGATGTAGTGCAGCGGCCGCTGATAGAGGTAGGAAAAAGCGGTCGAGATCGCCTGAAAACTATCCCCCCGCTCGACGCCGACGGCGGCCACCATCAGTGGCCAGCCCGCCACGACCCCGATCGCGAGGATCGCGAGCACGACGGCGCCGGCGAGAACCAGGGGCCAGACCACGCCCGCAATCGCGAGGCCAAGATCAGACCGCATCAGCAGCCCGAGAATCGCCCCCGGGATCGAGAGCGCCAGAATGCCGAGCAGCACGAACATCACAGAGTTGAATGCCGCGGGCCACTTTCGCGCACCGTAGAGCACGCCGCCAAACAGGCCCGGTGCCTCCTCGCCGATCAGCTTGAGAGCCACGTGCCTCGAGATCGCGGTGCCGAAGATGCTCCAGACGAGCACGAACCAGGCGATCCGGGCGAAGGCACCGCCCATCCGGGCCAGCGTGGCCGTGGGCCGAAACGGGATCGCGAGCAGTTGCATGATCTCGGCGACCGGCTCCGGGGCCGCATCGATGATCCGCTGCAGCAGGGGCAGGGCCGGTCGGCCGGGGAGCAGCATCCCGCCGGCAGGAAGAAGGCCGCCAGGACCCTGCAGGATCGGCCCGGACGCATCGGCGCCAGAGAGTACGTCAGCCGCCCGGTCAACGCCCGGCAGCCGCAGGCTGTCGGCGATCGACCATCCGGCCCAGGTGGCCAGCGCCCCCAGGAGCGCGAGCAGGATCACAGTCGGCGCAAAGGCGGCCCCCGCGGCCCTGAGCAGGATCCACCAGGGAAGCGCCTCGCTCCACTGGATCTCATGGATGATCCGTCCCGGATCGTGTCCTTCCGATGCCTGCTGGGTCATGATGCCTCCTTCCGCTCGATGGAACCTGTCCTCTGCGCGATCGCCCGCTGCGGGACGAGCGGAAGTATACGGCAAACCGACGGCCTACTCGTCCTCATCCTCGGCAGGTTTTTGCGGCTCCGGCACGGCATAGGACTCGTCGAGCCAGCGGCCGAGGTCGATCATCCGGCAGCGGGCACTGCAGAACGGCACGGTGGGCGTCTTTTCGAGATCGACATCGGCGTTGCAGACGGGGCAGCGGGGCATGGTCTGGTTCCTCGGGCAGGAGTCAGTCGGACGACTTGCCGGCAGATCCCGATCCGCCCTCCGACTTCCCGCCTCCCTCGGACTTGCCGCCAGCCTTGCCGCCCTCGGCGGCGGCACCCTTTTTGTACGACTCGCTGCGGTAGTCGGTCTTGTAGAAGCCCGAGCCCTTGAACACGATCGCCCCACCTGAGCCGATCAGTCGGCGGAGTTTCTTCTTGCCGCACTCCGGACAGGTCTTCTTCGGGCTGTCGGTCATCGACTGAAACAGCTCGTAGGCGTGGCCGCAGCCGTCACAGACATAATCATAGGTCGGCATCTCACTCCTCCTTCGCAACGATCACCTGGGCCGGACGCACCACCCGGTCGTGGAGCCGGTAGCCCCTGCTCGCCACACCCACGATCGTACCCGGATTCATCCCCGGCACGGCCTGCTGCAGGATGGCGTCGTGTACGGTCGGGTCGAAGGCCTGCCCCTCGGCCTCGATCGACCTGCAGCCGTGCGAGTCGAGCAGTTTCTCGATCTGCTGGGCCGTCATCCGGAATCCGGCCTTGAGGCTCTCAACATCGGCCGTCCGTTCGGCCGCCTCGAGGGCACGGAGAACGTTGTCGAGAACCGGAAGGATGTCCCGCAGCAGGTCCATTTCCCGATACCGCTGGGCATCCTCGTATTCCCGACGGGAACGCTTGCGGAAGTTGTCGAGTTCGGCCTGCGTTCTCAGCAGCCGGTCCTCGGCGTCCTGGAGCCTCGCCTCCGCCGACGTCGAATCGTCAGCACGGGCTTCGGGCTCGCCCCGCGGCCGACTCCCGGGGTGCTGGCCGCCTTCGGCGTCGGATTCTGGTGTCCGATCTTCGTCTCGTTCGACGCTCATCAGGTTTTCTCCTCGGTTCCATGATCATTTTTACCTGGATCATGCCCCGCTGGATCGCGGGGCTGAAAATAGTCGGCCAGACGGCTGAAAAACGTGGACCGTTTGGGGCTGACCGACTTCTGCTCCTCCGCGGCCAGCTCGCGCAGCAATTGCTCCGATCTCGGCGAGAGGGACTTTGGCACCTCGACGTGGACATGGACG
Organism: Candidatus Kuenenia stuttgartensis; assembly: GCA_945897435.1. Classification (GTDB taxonomy): domain Bacteria; phylum Planctomycetota; class Planctomycetia; order Pirellulales; family UBA1268; genus RGVT01. Next base: position 5,273 of record CAMDFJ010000097.1, read on the forward strand.
TGCAGGTCGCCGATGCCGCGGCCGCGAACCTCCGGCATGCCCAGGCCGCGAACCCTGACGACATCGCCCGCCTGGGTGCCCCGCTTGATCTCGAGCGGCTTGGCGCCATCGAGGGTGGGCACCTGCACGGTCGCCCCGAGCGCCGCCTGACTGAAGGTGATCGGCACCTCGCAGTGGAGGTCGCGTCCGTCGCGGGTCAGGAAAGGATGGTCCTCGATTTCGATCACGCAATAGCAGTCACCGGGCGGGCCACCATTGGCTCCCGGCTCACCCTCGCCGGCCAGTCGCACCCGGACGTCGCGGTCGACACCGGCGGGAATCGTCACCCGCCGCTCGACCTGCTCCTCGGTCAGGCCCTCGCCGCTGCAGCTGGGACACTTCTCCCGGATGATCCGGCCGGCTCCCTGACAGGCGGGGCAGGTCGTCTGCAGGCGAAACACGCCCGCCTGTTGGATGACCTGGCCGCGGCCGGCGCAATAGTCGCACTGCACCGGCTGGGTCCCCTTCTTGGCCCCGCTGCCGTCGCAGCTGCCGCAGGCCTCGTGCCGGCCAAACTCGACCGTCTTCGTGGCGCCCCGGGCAGCCTCGAGGAGCGACATCGAAACGCTGCAGAACACGTCGCGTCCCTTGCGGGCCCGGCTGCCTCGCCGTCCGCCGCTCAACGCCTCGCCGAAGGCCCCGCCTCCGAACATGTCGCCGAAGGCCTCGAAGATGTCGGAGATGTCGTTGAACTCGTGCTGCGGCCCACCCTGCAGGCCGGCGTGGCCGAAGCGGTCGTACCGGGCCCGGAGATTGTCGTCGGAGAGCACCTCGAAGGCCCGGGCGGCCTCCTTGAACCGATCGGCCGCCTCGGAGTCGCCCGGGTTCTTGTCGGGATGAAACCTGATCGCCAGCCGGCGATACGACTCGGTGATCTGCACGGTCGTCGCCTTCCGCTCGACGCCGAGCACCTCGTAGTAGTCACGCTGTGCGCTCATGTTCATCGCCCACGATCCGGTCCGGTCGCCGTCCGCCTTCCGGGCATCTGTCGGGAAGCCCGAACCGCCCGTTCACGATCGCAGTCGTGGCGAACCCATGCTGGCGATGGCCTCGCAGGCATGCAATCAGCGAACGCTGCCCTCGACCCGGCGCTTCTTCGCCTCGTCCTTGTCCAGATTCGTGACCAGTGCCTCGGTCGTGAGCAGCAGGCCGGCGATGCTGGCGGCATTCGTCAGCGCCACGCGGACGACCTTGACCGGATCGATGATTCCGGCCTTGAGCATGTCGACATACTCGCCCTTGTTGGCGTCGTAGCCGATGTGGACGTCCTTGCCTGCCACCTCGTCGGCCACGACCGAACCGTCGATCCCGCCGTTTTCGGCGATCTGACGGATCGGGGCCTCGAGGGCGCTGAGAATGATGTCGACACCGATCTTCTCGTCCCCCTTGGCCTGGGAGCGGGCCTTTTCCACGGCATCGCGGCAGCGGAGCAGGGCCACGCCACCGCCCGGAACGATGCCCTCCTCGACGGCGGCACGGGTGGCGTGAAGCGCGTCCTCGACTCGGGCCTTCTTCTGCTTCATTTCCGCCTCGGTGCCGGCACCAACCGAGACGATCGCGACGCCGCCGGTCAGCTTGGCAAGCCGTTCCTGCAGTTTCTCGCGGTCGTACTCGCTCTCCGTGCCGTCGATCTGGTTGCGGATCTGCTGGACCCTGGCCTGCACCTCGGTCTGCTTGCCGGCACCCTGCACGATCGTGGTCTCGTTCTTGTCGACGGTCACCGACTTGGCCCGGCCGAGGTGGGAGAGATCGAGGCTCTCGAGCGTCAGGCCGAGGTCCTCACTGATCAGCGTGCCGCCGGTGAGCGTGGCGATGTCGCCGAGCATCGCCTTGCGGCGGTCGCCGAAGCCCGGGGCCTTGGCACCGCAGACGTTGAGCACCCCGCGGAGCTTGTTGACGACGAGCGCCGTCAGGGCGTCGCCGTCGATGTCCTCGGCGATGACCAGCAGCGGCTTGCCCGACTGGGCCACCTTCTCGAGCAGCGGGAGCAGCTCCCGAAGGTTCGAGATCTTCTTCTCGTGGATCAGGATCAGGGCGTCGTCGAGCTGGCACTCCATCTCGGCGGTGCGATTGATGAAATAGGGGGAGATGTAGCCCTTGTCAAACTGCATGCCGTCGACGAACCGGACGGTGGTCTCGGTCGTCTTTCCCTCCTCGACGGTGATCACGCCGTCCTTGCCGACCTTCTGCAGCGCCTCGGCGAGCAGGTCGCCGATGGCACGGTCGTTGTTCGCACTGATGGAACCGACCTGGGCGACCTCCTCGGGACGGTCGACCTTCTTGGCGATCTCCATCAAGTGGCCGACCGCGGCGGCGACACCCTTTTCGATGCCGCGACGGACCGCCATCGGGTTCGATCCGGCAGCGACCATCCGGGTGCCCTCGCGGAAGATCGCCCGGGCCAGCACAGTGGCCGTCGTCGTGCCGTCACCGGCCAGGTCGGAGGTCTTGGAGGCCACCTCGTTGACCAGTTTCGCCCCCATGTTTTCGAAGGCGTCCTCGAGATCGACCTCCTTGCTCACCGTGACGCCGTCCTTGGTCACGGTCGGTCCGCCGAACGACTTGTCGATGATCACGTTGCGGCCGGTCGGCCCCATCGTCACCGCCACAGCTCCGGCGAGTTTTTCGACTCCCTTGAGCAGTTTGGCGCGGGCGCTGTCATCGAACATCAGTTGCTTGGGCACGGAACGATCTCCTCGAAAGTTGGTGGAAGGGTCGCCGGGGACGCGAAAAAAATCAGCTCAGGACCTTCGCCAGGATGTCGCTCTCGCGAAGGATCTTGACGTCGTGGCCATCGACCTCGATGTCGCTGCCGGAGTACTTGCCGTAGATCACCTCGTCGCCGATGGCGAGCGAGAGTGCGGCCCGCTGGCCGCTCTCGAGCAGTTTGCCCGGGCCGAGGGCGACGACATGCCCGCGCTGCGGCTTCTCCTTGGCCGAGTCGGGAAGCACGATGCCTCCTGCGGTTCGCTCTTCCGCCTCGACGGGCTCCACCACGACACGGTCATCCAGCGGACGAATCTTCAGGTTCTTGGCTGCCATGAGAAGTTCTCTCCAAAAAGGGAAAAAAAGTTGCAACGTTCAGTCGAGCCTTTGGGAACGGAAGCGGATCACATCATGCCGGGCATGCCCATGCCGCCCATCCCACCCATGCCGCCGCCCATTCCGCCCATGCCACCCATCCCGCCCATGCCGTGATCGTGGCCGTCGCCGCCGGCAGCCTCCTCCTCGGCCTTCGGAATCTCGGTGATCAGCGATTCCGTCGTCAGCAGCAGCGCTGCCACGCTGGCGGCGTTTTGCAGGGCTGTGCGAACCACCTTGGCAGGGTCAATGACGCCGGCACTGACGAGGTCGCAGTACTCCTCCTTGTCGGCGTCATAGCCATCGTTCTTGCCCTTCATCTGGCGAACGCGGTTGACCACGACGGGGCCGTCGACGCCCGCATTCGCGGCGATCGCCTCGAGCGGATAGCGAAGCGAGTTCTTGACGATCGAGGCGCCGAGCTTCTCGTCACCCTCGAGGTCGAGCCTGTCGATGGCCTTTTCGCTGCGGAGCAGGGCGACGCCGCCACCGGGAACGATTCCCTCGGCGAGGGCGGCCTGGGTGGCGCTCTTGGCATCCTCGATCAGGGCCTTCCGCTCCTTCATCTCCGTCTCGGTCGCGGCCCCGACGTTGATCTGGGCGACACCGCCGGCGATCTTGGCGAGCCGCTCCTGGAGTTTCTCACGATCGTAGTCGCTGGTGGTGGCCTCGATCTCGGAGCGGATCTGGTTGGCCCGTCCATCGATGGCCGACTTGGATCCGGCACCGCTGACGATCGTGGTGTTTTCAGCCTCCACGATCACCTTCTTCGCCCGACCGAGGTCGCTGAGCTTGACCGCGTCGAGAGCGATGCCGAGATCCTTGAAGATCGCCTGGCCGCCGGTGAGCACCGCCAGGTCGCCCATGATCGCCTTGCGGCGGTCGCCGTAGCCGGGAGCCTTGATGGCGACCGACTGGACGATCCCCCGGAGCTTGTTGACCACCAGGGTCGCCAGGGCCTCGCCGTCGACATCCTCGGCGATGATCACCAGCGGCTTGCCCGCCTTGCTGATCGCCTCGAGCAACGGGACGAGGTTTTTGGCGCTCGAGACCTTCTCCTCGAAGAGGAGGATGTAGGGGTTGTCCATCTCGCAGGTCTGCGAGTCGGCGTCGGTGACGAAATGGGGCGAAAGAAAGCCGCGATCGAACTGCATCCCCTCGACCACGTCGACCGTCGTCTCGGCCTGCTTGCCTTCCTCGACCGTGATCACGCCGTCCTTGCCCACCTTGAGGATCGCCTCGGCGAGCACGTTTCCGATCGTCGGATCGTTGTTGCCGGCGATCGTGGCGATCTGCATCAGTTCCTTCTTGTTCTTCTCGTTGATCGGGGTCGCCATCGCGAGGATCGACTTCGAGACGCCCGCCACTGCCTTGTGGATGCCGCGGGAGAGCGCCATCGGATCGGCACCCGCGGCGATCATCTTCAGGCCCTCGCGGAAAATCGCCTCGGCGAGGACGGTGGCCGTGGTCGTGCCGTCGCCGGCGACGTCGTTGGTCTTGCTGGCGGCCTCCTTGACGAGTTGGGCACCGAGGTTTTCGTAGGGGTCTTCGAGGTCGATGTCCTCGGCGACGGTGACGCCGTCCTTGGTCACCTTGGGCGAGCCCCAGCCCTTGTCGAGCACCGCGTTGCGGCCGCGGGGGCCGAGCGTGCTCTTCACCGCGCGGGCGAGTTTGGAAACGCCGGCAAGCAGCGGCTGGCGGGCCTCGTCATCGAACACCATTTGCTTGGCCACGAAAGACTCCTCTTGAAAGCGTGACGGATTTGGCAGCCCATCCTCGGGATGCCCCAGAGGAAAGCAACCCGCGTGCCGGGAACCGCCCTGGAATCGAGGTGAATCTTTTTTTCGAGTGATTTCGGCCGATTTCGCCAGCCCCGCAGCCAGCTTGGGCCACGCCCAGGGAGCCCGGATGCCGTTTTGGCAGCATCCGGGCGGAGTTTTGCCTGATCTGGGACAGGCTTCAGCCTCTCATGCCTTTGAGTATCCGCGTCACGCGTGGGGTCGGGGTTGCCCGTGTCCTCTCGCCGGACGTTCACGTCGGCCTTCCGGGCC
>CAMDFJ010000098.1 GCA_945897435.1 Candidatus Kuenenia stuttgartensis
ACGCTCCAATTCCGGGCGAAGCTCAAACCAGACGTCATTGCCGGCGAGGCGATCAACAACGTCGCCACTCAGACCTGGACGAGCCTGCCGGGCAATCCGGGACAGATCACGCCCAACAACCCGAACGCCTACGAGCGGACGGGTTCCGAATCGACGAGCCAGGGCCAGCTCAACAACTACAAGTCGAGCGACAATGCGATCGTGACGGTGGCCACGCCGACGGTGGCGAAGTCGCTCGTGACCACGTCGATCGTGAACCCGCCGTCGAACACGGCCACGCAGGCCGTGATCGGCGAGACGGCCACCTACACCGTCACGATGAAGTTCCCTCAGGGCCGCACACCCGCCGCCCAGCTCATCGACGCCATGGGATCGGGCATGGCCTATGTCCAGACGATCACGGCGGTCAACGACGATCCCACGAAGCTGACCGTGCCGGGGCTGAACACCGCCCCGGTGCTGACGAACTCCGGTTCCACGGCCACTTGGAACCTCGGCGACATCGTCAACACCGATACCGACAGCTCAACCGATGAGACGATCACGTTCACGATCGAGACGGTTGTTCTCAACGTGAACACGAACACCAGCGGCGTGCGGCTGGTCAACAAGGCTCAGGCCGGCTGGAACTTCGCCTCGTTCTCGCCGATCGTCGAAGCCGAGCCGGTCACGGTGATCGAGCCGAAGCTGCAGACGACGAAGTCGGCTGACGTGGGTGGCTTTGGGGGCACCGCCGGCGATCCGGTCACGTACACGATCGTGGTCAGGCAGTCGTCGAGCAGTGACACCGACGCCTTCGGCGTCACGCTGCGTGACGTGATCCCGGCCGAGATCCTGTCGCCGTCGCTCACGTCGGTCGTCGACTCGGCCGGCCTCGTGACCACCGCGAACTTCAGCCTCACAGGCAACACACTCACGACGACGGGCAACGGCTTCGACCTGCCGAAGGAGCCGACCACCCGCACGATCACGCTCACGGTCACCGGCACGCTGGCCGGGCCGCTTTCCGCGAATCAGAAAATCAAGAACACCAACGAGATCAAATGGACGAGCCTCTCCGGCTCGCTGGGTCCGATCACGCCCAACAACCCGAATGCCTACGAGCGGACGGGGTCCGGATCGACATCACTGGGCCAGCTCAACAACTACGTCACCACCGGCTCGGCCACGTTCACCGTTAACACCGCCGACCTGGCGGTCGTGAAGACGGTAAGCAACCCCGCGCCCAACGTCGGCGACACGATCACGTTCACCGTGACGCTCACGAACAACGGCCCCAGCACGGCCCATCTCGTCGAGGTGACGGAACAGTTCCCGACGGTGGGGCTCGCGTTCCTCTCTGCGACGCCGAGCCAGGGCACATACAACCAGACCACGGGTGTGTGGGATGTGGGCACCGTCCTCACCGGGCCTACGAACGCAGAAACGCTGACGATCACGGCAACGGTCCTCGCGCCGGCCGTGAACACGATCCCCGCGGCCCAGACGAACGTCGCCACGGTGACGAATTCCGCCGAGCCTGACTCCAACCCCGGCAACAACACCGGCACGGCGACCGAGACGCCGAAGTACGCCGACCTGGCGGTGACCAAGCAGACCGACAAGCCGCAGCCGAATGTCGGCGACACGATCACCTACACGGTCACGCTGCGGAACAACGGCACCGCCACGGCGACGGGCGTCGAGGTGACCGACACGCTCCCCGCGAACGTGACGTACGTATCCGCTTCCGCCGCCGGAGGCGCCTCGTTTACGCCGTCGGGAACGCCGGTCACGGGGGGTATTTGGAGTGTGCCGACGATCGCCCCGGGCCAGTCGCTGGTGCTCACGATCACGGCGACCGCGGCTCTGACGGGGGTCTCCTACAACACCGTGACGATCACCAAGAGCGACGTCTGGGATCCGAACAACGCGAACAACACCTCGAAGACTCCGACCGATCCGCAGGAGGCCGACCTTGTTGTCTCGAAAACGGTGGACAACCCGCGGCCGAACGTCGGCGACACGGTCACATTCACCATCACGCTCGACAACCTCGGTCCGAGCACGTCGCAGAATGTCGTGGTGGACGATCTGCTCCCTTCCGGTCTTACCTTCGTGAGTGATACCGCCAGCACCGGCAGCTATGACTCGAACACCGGGGTCTGGACGGTTGGGAATGTCGCCGCCGGCGTGACCAACACGCTCACGATCGTGGCGACGGTCAAGACCCCGGCATCAGGCCAGCCCGCGCTGCCACAGAAGAACACCGCCACTGCCACGTCGACGACCCCCGACCCTAACCCGAACCAAAACACCGGTGAGTCCACGGTCACGCCGAAGCAGGCTGACCTTGCCATCATCAAAGTCGTCGATGATCCCACGCCCAAAGTCGGCGACACGATCACATTCGAGATCGGCGTGGCCAACTTCGGTCCAGATACGGCGACGAACGTCGTCGTGAACGATCTACTCCCGACCGGAGTCACCTACGTCTCGCATTCGGCCACCCAAGGCACCTACGTCCCGGGCAGTGGCGTCTGGACCGTCGGCACCGTGACCACGAGCGACTTCCCGATCCTGACGATCCTCGCGACCGTCGATCGGCCCACGAGCGGCCGCCCGCCCGCGGTGACGAACACGGCCACCGTCACCGGCACCGAATACGACCTCGACCCGTCGAACAACACTGATAGCGTCACCGAGAAGCCGCAATACGCCGACCTCGCGGTCGACAAGGTCGTGAGCGACGCCCGTCCGAACGTCGGCGACACGATCACCTACACCGTCACGCTCTCGAACAAGGGCAAAGACACCGCCGCGGGCGTGACGATCCTCGACCAACTCCCCACCGGCCTCCAGTTCGTCTCTGCGATCCCGAGCCAGGGCACGTACGACGCCGGCACCGGCATCTGGGATGTCGGCACGGTCGACACGCTCTTTGACCGCACGCTCTCGATCCTGGCGACCGTCCTGCCGCCCACCTCGGGCAACCCGCAGCCGACGACCAACACGGCGAGCGTGCAGACGAGCGACCAATACGATCCCGATCCGACGAACAACACCAAGAGTGTCACCGAGACGCCACAATACGCCGATCTTGCCGTGGAGAAGGTGGTCGACGACCCGAACCCGAACGTCGGCGGGCAGATCACGTTTACGATCACGGTGCGGAATCTCGGCGTTGACACCGCCACGGGCGTGACGCTCCTCGACGTGCTGCCCACCGGCCTCACGTTCATCTCCGCGAGCCCCGCGGCCGGCACGAGCTTTGACCCGGCCAGCGGCGTGTGGACGGTCAACTCGCTGCCGGTGGGCGGCGCCCGTATTCTCACGATCGCGGCCGCCGTGGCGGCCGCCGGCTCGTTCACGAACGTGGCGGCGGTCACGAAGTCCGACCAGTTCGATCCCGACCCCGACAACAACACCGACGACGCCACCGTCACCACCCGCGAGGCCGATCTCGCCGTCGTGAAGACCGTGAGCAACGCCACGCCGAACGTTGGCGACACGATCACGTTCACCGTCACGCTCTCGAACGACGGCCCCGATGCCGCCAACAACGTGGAGGTCACGGAGCAGTTCCCGGCAGCCGGCCTGCAGTTCCTCTCCGCCGCGCCGAGTCAGGGCAGCTACAACACCGGCACCGGCGTCTGGACCGTCGGCGCGGTCGCTTCCGGCGACTCCAAGACGCTCACGATCCTCGCCCGCGTCCTTGCCCCGGCGGTGAACACGATCCCCTCGGCCCGGACCAACGTCGCGAGCGTCACCAAGGCCGACGAATACGATCCGAACCCCGGCAACAACACCGGCTCGGTCACCGAGACGCCGAAGTACGCCGACCTCGGCGTCAAGAAGACGACGAGCAACGTCCAGCCCAACGTGGGCGACACGATCACCTACACAGTGAGTCTCTTCAACCTCGGTACGGCGGTGGCCACAAACGTCGAGGTCACCGACGCGCTCCCGGCCAACGTGGCGTTCATCTCGGCCACGCCCGCCACTGGCACGCGATTCCAGGAGACACCGACAGGGGGCGTCTGGAGCGTGCCCTCGATCGCGCCGGGCCAGACGCTCGTCCTCACGCTCGTGGTCGAGGCGACCAACTCGAGCGTGGCGTTCAACACCGTCACGATCACCCACAGCGACGTCTGGGATCCGAATAACCGCAACAACACGGCGAAGACACCGACTGACCCGCAGGAGGCCGACCTCATCGTCTCGAAGACGGTGGACAACTCGACGCCGAACGTGGACGACGACGTGACGTTCACGATCACGCTCGAGAATCTGGGGCCGAGCAGTGCATTGAACGTCAGCCTGACCGACACGCTCCCCGCGGGCCTGGAGTTCGTAAACGCCAGCCCGAGCACGGGCAGTTTCGCGAGCGGCGTCTGGACGCTCGGGACCGTCGCTTCTGGAGCGACGCCGACGCTCACGCTCGTCGCCAAGGTGCTCACCCCCTCCTCGGGCCCCGTCTCGCAGCAAGAGAACACGGCCACCGCCACGAGCACGACTCCTGACCCCGATCTCGACAACAACACCGGCACGTCCTCGGTCACGCCGAAGCAGGCCGATCTAGAAATCTTCAAGACCGTGAACAACAAGGAGCCGTCGATCGGCGAAACGATCGAGTACACGCTTACGGTCGACAATCTCGGCACGGACACGGCGACCAACGTGCGTGTCCAGGACATCCTGCCCGTGGGGCTCACGTTCGTGTCGGCCACGCCGTCGGTCGGCGGGTATGACGCTGGCACTGGCACCTGGACCGTCGGCACGGTGACCACGGCGGACGCACCGACCCTCGTGATCTTTGCGAAGGTTACCAGCGCAACGGGCGGCACGCTGACGAACACGGCCACCGTTTCGGCCACGGAATACGACCCCGACCCCTCGAACAACACCGATAGCGAGGAGATCATCGTCCCGCCGAGCGGCGTGATTGTGGGCACCGACGTCGGCTGCGTCACCGGCCCGTTCGTCCGCGTCGTCGACCCCGACACCGGCGCCGACCGGATCATCCCGTTCTTCGCCTACGAGCCGAGCTTCCGCGGCGGGGCCCGCGTCTACGGCGCCGACGTCACCGGCGACGGCATCCCGGAGATCATCACGGCCCCCGGCCCGGGTCGGCCAGCGGAGGTCCGCGTCTTCTCCAACACCGGCTCCCCGCTGCCGCAATACAACTTCTTTCCCTTCGGCCGGGCGTACACCGGCGGCCTCAATGTCTCGGCCGGCTCGATCACTGCCGCCGGCAAGATTCAGATCGTGGCCGCCCAGAGCCGCGGCGGCACGGTGCGCGTCTTCGACGTCACGCCGACAAGCGCGACGCCCGTCGCGAGCACTGCGATTCGCCAACTTCAGCCCTTCGGCGCAGGCTACCGCAGTGGCGTGTTCGTGGATACGGCCGACATCGGCACGTTCAGCGGCCGCACACTGACTTCCACGGCACCGGACGGCATCATGGAACTTGTCGTCGGCAGCGGCCCCGGCATTCGGGCCACGGTGAACGTTTACAATGGCCAGCCCGTCAGGCCAGCCCTGCTCAACTCGTTCAACCCCTTCGCGCGGGGCTACAACCGCGGCGCCTCGGTGGCGCGGCTGCCCTCGAGCGTGCCGGGCAACGCCGACAAGATCCTCGTCTCGGCCGGATCCAGCGGCGGCTCGCTCGTCGAGACCTATTCCGGGCTCTCGAAGACCAGGGAGGCTGCGTTTGCCGCCTACGCCAGCAGTCGGGCCGAAGTCTTTTCCGCGGCGATCAACGAGACGCAGATCTTCAACGTCGAAGGGCAATTTGGCCGCACCAACGGCGTGCGGAAGGTCCGCTCGACCTCGGGCGCGGGCTCCTCCACGCTCCCGCAGTCGAACGCCAGCTACCCCCCGCTCCGCGTCGCCATCCTCCGCAAGTAGGTCGACAAGCCGTGGGCCGTTACCAGCGGTACTCGGTGCCGAGATTAGCACCGTGGAGGAACAGGCCGCCGTTGTCGTTGATGCCGGTGCCAGCACCGGCGGCCGTGTTGAAATCCCACTGCGAAGGCGCCAGGGCGGCGCTCGTCAGCCAGTAGATGTTGTAGCCGGCACGCAGTCCCCAGTGGTTAGTGAGCCGGTAGATCAGCGTGCCGTTCAGCTGGCCGATGAAGCCCACGCCTGAGTCACGAGCCGACACGGCCGGTCGCTCGGTGTTCGAAATAGTGCCCGCGATCGGGTCGGCGGCCTGGTAGGCACTCGTGCCGCAGACGGCCGTCTTCCACCAGCCCTCGACCGCCCAGCGGCACCACTCGCGGCGGCCACGCATGCCGATCTGCGGTCCGAAGTAGTTCGTGCTCGTGCGGACGTTGTAGCTGGCCGGCTCCGGCGGATCGCAGCAGAGGGCGGTAAGGCTCGCCTGCTCGTCCAGCCCGGCCCAGACGAACCCCGCCAGCCAGTTCACGCAGTGGCAGTTGGGCCTGCAGCGGGTGAGTCCGCACCAGTTCGGGCCGCACTCCTGGCAGCAGTCGTAGCAGAAGACGTTGAATTCGGCGATGTTGAGCGTCGAAGCGTAGGTCGCCCGCACCTGGTCGGCGTCGTTGAAATTATTGACCGCCAGCCCGAGCGGAGGTGGCAGTTCGAGGTTCGACGGCCCAGCGACGGTCGATTGCCCGAACATTCCGTAAATTCCGGTATAGCCAACTTCCCAACCGTATTGGTCGGTGACGAGTTCTCCATAAAATGTGCGGAAGCCCATCCCAACCGAGGGCTGGAGGTCCTGAGCCGTCATCACCGGCGTGTTCGTGTCGGAGTTGTAAACCAGCGGTTGGTTGCCAGCCTGGTTGTTTCGCTGCAGGAAGAGCAGGTCGAAGATGGCGTAGTGCGTCCAGTTCGGGCAGCAGCAGCAGCGGCGGAGTTCCGCCATGCACGGATCATCGGCCGCGGGGAGTGTGTCGAGGTAGTCGGCAGGGAGCGGACCGTTCACTGCGACCGGCGCGGCCTGTGCTGCCTCGTCGAGCAACGGGCTTACGGTGCGGCTGATTTGGCTACGGTCACCGAGCGGGTACGGCGCCGCGTGATCCGCTGGTTCAGGCTCGCTCACCTGCTCGACGCTTCTGCTGCTGCCGACATGATCGCCTGGGAGAACAGCGGGTTTTCCATCGACGCCAGTGTCCGGATCGCGTTCATCGACCGTGACGTGCCGAGCTACTTTCAGAGTTTGGAACACCTGCTGCGGTACTGCGCCCGGCCCCCCTTTGCATTGGAGCGACTGTCCGTGATCCGCGGCCCAGCCGGCCGCATCACCCAAGTCCGCTACATGCTCCCGCGGCACAAGGCGGCCAACTGGGTCGGGCGGGATCGTGGACGGAAGTCCAAGCGGCCGGGAGCTCATGGCGTCGTCGAGCTCACGCCGTTTGAGTTCCTCAACCGGCTCGCCGATCTCGTGCCGCCGCCGCGCAAGCACCGGCATCGGTATCACGGCGTCTTTGCGCCGAATCACAAGCTCAGGCCCGCCGTCACGGCGCTGGCTATCGGGAACATCGGCAAGCGGCGCGAGGCTGTGACCGGTGGGCATGTGGCCGGCCTTCGCGCCACGGGGGGCTGTTGTGACGCGAATCCGAATCAAAAGCCCCGCTCCCACGACACGTCACGGATTGCCTGGGCCAAGCTGATGGCGAGGGTCGGGGAGGAGTTTCCGCTTGCGTGCCCCACCTGCGGCGGCGACATCCGGCTGATCGCATTCATCACGGAGCCGGGGCCGATCCGGAAAATCCTCACGCATCTTGGCGAACCGCTCGAGCCACCACCGGTGTCACCCGCTCGTGGACCGCCCACCGACTGGGGCGAGCTCGTGCAGATCCATGACGATCGCGACGTCTTTCAAGCCTCGCCCGACGAACTGCCCGCGATCGATATTCACAGCCTCTGAGCGGTACCGGACGCGACCCACGCATGTCGGGAAACTGCGAACTGGGACGCGGTCTGCTCAGACGCGAGAAAAACGCCACCGAAGCGGGTGCGGGGCGTTTCGAGAAACCCGCTCCGGACGCCCGGGCCGCTCCTCCCGAGGCTCACGAGTCGCTCATCGGCCGGAAGACCGTTGAGGAAGTGCCATTGACCGGGCTATCCTTACCAGTTACGCACCACCGCTGCGAATCGGCGTCCTGCGGACCTAATCCGGAAACATCGCCCCTCGAGCGGGCTATGGGAGCAAGCGAAGGAAAGGATGGAAAGCGCTAGCGGGGCGCGATCTCGGCCACACGCCGGTAGAGTTCCATGTCGAGGGCGTTGTGCTCCTCGATCACGCGGCGGTCGGCATCGGAGACGGCGGCGGGGGATGTGCGGCCCTTGGTTGGATTCCGCCGCTCTCCCGTCCAGGCGCCATTGAGGCCGGCGGCGGCCCGGATCGCCTCCATCGCCGGATCGAGCCGCTCGACCACGCCCACGATCTGGTACCTCTGCCGGAGCAGGTTCCAGGCGGCGTTGACCGACCGCTGCGGGTTCTGCTCAGCCTCGTCGGGGCCGATGCCGAGAAACCGGCAGACCATGTCGTTGCGGAGTTCGTCGCTCAGACCTGAGGCGGCATATTCGGCCAGCGAGAGCCCCCGCGTCCTGACCTGCTCATGCAGGTAGTGGTCGGGCTTCTCGACCGCGTGGAAGTAGTGCGAAATGATCCTCTCGACCGGTCTCCGCAGCACCGTGGCCGTGACCAGATCCGTGGCCGCATGATCGAGCAGGCGGTGTGCGCCGTGGCCGATGATCAGCTCGTAGCCATGCCGTTGCGGGGCCGGCATCCCCTGAAACGCCCGCTGCTCATCCTCGCCGTGGGCATAGACGGTGTAGGTCGCCCGTTTGGCGTAGTGCCGCTCCAGGTATTTCCGGGTCGAAGTGCCGCCGCACTTCGGAATGTGCTCGAAGAGCAGTTTGCGGGCGTGCCTGCCCCGCCAGAGAAAGGAGATCATCGCCGGAATCCTCGCGGGCCTGCCCTCGGCCGGTCGTCCGAAACCAGAGGGACAGTGCGACGGGGAAATACCCCGCCGCGACCTGCCGCCGCAAGGTCGAATTACCGCGAATCTCCCTCATTTCGAGGGGGATCGCTGGCCGGCGTCCTGGCCTTTTCCTGAGCCCTTTCCTGGGCCTGTTTGAGGGCGGCCCGGATGGGGTCGCTCCGGAGCGGCTCGGGGATCTGTTCGAGCAGGGCCGCGGCCTCGGCATGATGGCCGCACTCCATGTAGCAGTTGGCGAGGTTGAGGAAGCCCTCGACCCGGCCTGGATACCGCTCGGCCACGATCGAGAAGCACTCGATCGCCTTCGGAAAATCGCCGCTGTTGGCGTAGAGCACGCCGAGGTTGTTGGCGATCTCCATACGATTGGGGTTCTGACGGCGGGCCTCCTCGAGCCGGGCCTTCGCCTCCTCGAGCCGGCCGAGCTGCAGGAGCCCCATGCCCTCGGTGAACGCGATCGGCGTGGCGATCGGGTCGAGCGTCTTCCAGATCGTCTGGGCCCGCCGGGCCTCGGCCACGACCGTCGGCCAGTCCTTGGCAGCCATCGCCAGCATGGCCTTCACATAGGCCTGCTCCTGCCGGCGGACCGCGAGCGAGTAGGCGATCGCGGCCCCGAGCATCGCCAGACCGACCGGCAATAGGATCGGCCAGCGGATCGGCGCAGCGGCCACACCCGCTCGCCGGCCGAGCCCCTGCCGCATGACCACGATCGCCGCCAGGTAGACCGCCAGAGCCGCCTGATGGCTGACACGCTCGAGCGGAAAGTCGAAGCAGGATCCGGCGAGATAGGCCACGACCGCCGTCAGCAGGCCGATTGTGAACCAGCCCTCCGCGGGCGGCGGGCCGCTCCTCAGGATCTTCCGCAGGCCGAGCAGGGCCGAGCCGAAGATCCCCACAAACGCCGCCAGTCCGAAGATCCCCTTCTCGGCAAACACCCAGAGAAAATCGTTGTGCGGCTGCAGCCAGTTGGTGGCGACCCGGGAGAAGTCGCTATCGTCGTCGCCGTAGTATTCCTGGAGCCTGAGCGTGAAGTTGCCGGCCCCGACGCCGGTCAGTGGATGGTCGGCGATCATCCGCGAGGTGATCCCCCAGATCATCATCCGGCCCCCCTCGCGGGGCTTCGCGGTCTCCCCCTCCCGTTCGACCAGGATGCTCCGCAGCCGGCGGGCGATCGGATTTGAGTCGGGGGCCACGGCCGCCACCGCCACCACGCCGCCGATGCCGGCGAGAAACATCCCCAGGATTGCCCCCCGGGCACGTCGCGGCAGGCCGAGCGAGTCGGAGAAGGCGAGGATGGCGGCGATCCCGGCAGCGGTGCCGGT
>CAMDFJ010000099.1 GCA_945897435.1 Candidatus Kuenenia stuttgartensis
AGCCAGCGGCCGGCAGCCCGATTTCTCAGTGGCCTGATCGGCTTCACGACGGCCAGTGGTGCCGACACCCGGGAACTGCAGCTCGCGGCCGCGTCGGCGGCGGTTGAATCCCTCGCCGGCCAGCCGGCCGAGGCGGCGCCAGCGCCGGCCGTGCAGCCCGAGGGCGAGGTCGCTCTGGAGACACATGCCGTCTTCGAACGCTGCCAGATTCGGATGCTCATCGCTGCCGGTCAGAGGGATCAGGCGCTGGCAAAGACCCGCCCGCTGCTGGCCGCCTCGGCTGCACCGGGCCGCGACGACGAGACGATCGTGGTCGAGACGGTGGAGATGCTGATCTGGGCCGTCGAGCAGGGACTGCCGGAGGTGGTCGATGTGCTCGACGCGCGGGCCGATTTTGTGGCCTCGCAGCCGCTGCTCGGACTCGCGGCCGCCGTCGCCGAGCGGGCTCGCGGCAACATGCCTCGGGCGGAATCGCTTGCGACTGCGGCCTTCTCCAAGGCTGAGGGCTCGTTCACCGAGCGGCTCCAGGCGGCGATCATGCTGGCCCGCTGGGGCTGCATCGATTGGGCCGTCCGCGGCTACGGATCGCTGATCGACGATCCCAAGACACCGCCTGGAGAATTTTCGCTGGCCGCGATCATGTATTCGGAGTTTCTCCACGATCTCGGCCGCGACGACGAGGCGGCCCGCTGTCTTGAATCGCTCCTCTCGGGCCGCGGCGGGGCGAAGGACGGCGGCAACGATCCGGCCCAGTGGCTTCAGCAGCTCGGCCGGGATCCCCGCTCAACCCGCTCGCGGATGCACTTCTTCGAGGCCTGCGCCGCCGCCGCCAAGGGGGATGCCGCCGGCCGCCGCGAGGCTGTCGAACGGGCGATCGCCGCCTATCCCAAGGATGTCGATGCACTGATCGAGTTCTACAGACTCTCCGACAACACTCCCAAGCAGAAGTCGGACGCGGTGGCGCGGATCACGACGGCGCTCGCCCAGATCGAGGGCGAGATCGAGGCCGTGCCGGAGGATGCCAACGGCTACAACGAATATGCCTGGCTCGTGGCCAACACCGAAGGAGACATCTCCAGGGCGACCCGCTACTCGCGGGTCTCGCTCTCGAAGGCATTCGACAACCCCAGCTATCTCGACACGCTGGCCCACTGCCAGGCGGCCGCCGGGAAGCCCGCCGCCGCCGTCCGCACCCAGCTCATCGCACAGCGGCAGGAGCCCCACAACCAGACGATCCGGCGGAATCTCGAGCGGTTCGAGAAGCTCTCCCGTCAGCCTTAGCAGGCTCTGAAAAAAGGAATCCGCCGCCTGATGCGGCGGCAGAGGCCGGTATGCAGATCGTTCCTCTGGCCGACACGTCGCTCGCGGTTCATACCCGTGGCAGCGGCATTCCACTCCTTCTGCTCCACGGCTTTCCGCTCGATCACACGATGTGGTCGGGGCAGGAGCCGCTCGCCGAATCGCTGCGGCTGATCGTGCCCGACCAGCGGGGCTTCGGCGGCAGTCGGGATGCCCTGCCCGAGAGCGTCGAACAGCTCGCCGACGACGCCGTCGCCCTGCTCGACGGGCTGCATGTCAGCGAACCGGCGGTCGTCTGTGGCCTGTCGATGGGCGGCTACGTCGCCCAGCAGATCGCCGTCAGGCATCCTCACCGCGTCCGCGGGCTCGTGCTCGTCGACACGAAGCTCGAGGCCGACACGCCGGCCGGCCGGGCCGGCCGGGCCGATCTTGCCGCCAAGGTCGCGCGGCTCGGACAGGCGGTCGCCGCCGAGGCGATGATCCCAAACCTTCTCGCCAGCTCCGACGCAGCCCGCGGCCGCCCGCGCCGGGCCGAGATCGAGGCCCTGCTGAGGCGGACGATCCTCGCCACGCCGGTGCCGACGATCGTGGCGGCCCTCGCCGCCCTCGGAGCCCGCCCCGACATGACCGATGCCATGCGGGGAGTGACGGCACCGACGCTCTTGGTCGTCGGTGCCGAGGACATTCTCACCCCACCCGAATGCCTGGAGCGGGCGGAGCGGCTCATGCCCGACGCCAGGCTCCTGATCGTGCCGGCCGCGGGCCACATGGCACCGCTCGAGGAGCCCGAGACGTTCAACGCGGCGCTGCTCGAGTTTCTGCGGGAGACGGTCGGGCGTTCTCGCGTTGCGATGGGATGAGCGGCTCCCGCTGCTGGTCGCGACGCTGCTGCTCCCGCCGCCGCCACTGCTCGACTCGTTCGGTCGGAACCGTCCAGACCCGAGGCTCCGGTGCGGGGGCGGTCATCCGGCCGAGAATCAGGCCTCCGACGAGGGCCCCGATTACGGCGGCGGCGGGGATCGCCCAGTGGATCATCGAGATCCGCTGCCATCTCGCAGGCCGATTCCGCGGGTCGTTCGAACCGAGCGGCCCCGCGGCCGATGCGGCCACCATCGCGATCGTGGTGGCCGTCATGCTCGGTGGCGTCTCCGTCCGCGGCAGCAGATCGAGCATCTCCCAGGCCGGACCGAGGGCCTCGGCGGGCGATTTGGCGGCGTCCGTGTGTGGATCGGGAAGCGACGAGTCTGGGCCGGTCATGTCGAGCCCTCCCCGGCATAGGGCTCGAGCGCGGCCCGCAACTGGTCGCGGGCCCTGAAGAGCAGCGACTTGACCGCGGGCACGCTCAGCTGCATCGCCTCGGCGATCTCCTCGTAGGAGCACTGCTCGAACTTCGCCAGCAGCACCGCCATCCGCTGGTTGTCGCCGAGCCCGGCGATCGCCCGCTGGACGACGTCCTGGAGTTCGCCCCGATCGGCCTGCCGGGCCGGCCGCTGGCCGCTGGCCGCGACGGCGATCTGGTCGAGGCCGATGCCGCTCGACGAGGCCGAGACGCTCATCGGCAGGCCGTGCTCGCGGCGTCGGTAGGACCGCTGCCTGAGATCGCTGGCGACGTTGTTGGCAATGGTGTGGATCCAGGTCGAGAACTTGGCCGTCGGCCTGTAGCTCTCGCGGGCCCGATAGACCCGCAGAAAGACCTCCTGGGCCAGATCCTCGGCCGTGGAGTGGTCCCCCATGTGATGGCGGAACAGCGTCACGAGCCGGTCCTGCCAGAGGCTGACGAGTTCCTCGAAGGCCTCGGCGTCGCCATCGCGAACCCGGAGCATGAGGGCCGTCGAAGGATCGGCCGCGGCGGCCGCCATCTCCGCCGATGAACTCTTCATGGGCAACATCGGCAACTCACTGGCCATGGGTGGCCGTGCCGCGATACAGGAATGGAGCGGAGGAGGATCGAACTCCCAACCTCGGCATTGCGAACGCCGCGCTCTCCCAGTTGAGCTACCGCCCCGAAGGGGAGCTCGCGGGAACCCGGCGAACACCCTCGGAAAGATCGATCCTAGGGGAGCCGCGTGGCACTGTAAAGTCTGCCGCCGGGGGCTGCCCGACGCGCTACAATGCGGCCATGCACGTGCCTCCCATCGTCGTCCGCGGCGCCCGCGAACACAACCTTCGAGACGTGACGGTCGGACTGCCGCGCGGCCGGCTGGTCTGCCTCTCCGGCGTGAGCGGTTCGGGCAAATCGAGTCTCGCCTTCGACACCCTCTACGCCGAGGGGCAGCGGCGCTACGTCGAGAGCCTGTCGACGTTCGCCCGCCAGTTCCTCGGCCAGCTGCCCCGCCCCGACGTCGACAGCGTCACCGGCCTCTCGCCGTCGATCTCGATCGCGCAGAAGTCGGCCGGCACGAACCCGCGGTCGACCGTGGCGACGATGACCGAGATCCACGACTTCCTTCGGGTGCTCTATGCCCGGGTCGGCACGGCCCACTGCCCGGAGTGCGACAGCGTCCTCGAGGCCCAGCCCCGCGACCAGATCGTGGAACGGATCCTCGCCGCGAAGCAGGGGGAGCGGGTGCTCGTGCTCGCGCCGCTCGTCCGCGACGCCAAGGGGGAGCATCGGGACCTGTTCACCGACCTCGTGCGGCAGGGCTTCACCCGGGCCCGGGTCGATGGCCGGATCGTCCGGGTCGAGGATCCGCCGCCGCTCGAAAAATTGCTCAAGCACACGATCGACGTGGTCGTCGACCGGCTCGTGCCCGGCGACGGCAGCCGCAGCCGGCTGGCCGAGGCGGTGGAATTGGCCCTGCGCACAGGCGGCGGCCAGGTGATCGTCGCGGCCGACGGGGGGAGCGACAAGACCGAGAGCGACCGCGGCGACGACATGATCCTCTCCAGCCGCTACGCCTGCGTGGCCTGCGGCGTGAGCTACTCGACGCCCGAGCCGCAGCTCTTCAGTTTCAACAGCCCCACGGGCGCCTGCCCCACCTGCGACGGCCTCGGCGACATCTACGGCATCGACCCGGCGAAGCTCGTCACCGATCCGGAGAAGTCGCTGAGGAAGGGCTGCATGGGCGTGCTCGGCACGTTTCGCGACATGCCCCGCTGGATGCGGCGGCTGTTCACGGGAGTCGCGGCCCATGCCGAGGCGAAGCGGAAGTTCAAGCCCGGCACGCTCCTCGACACGCCCTGGCAGAAGCTCACCCCGCTGCAGAAAAAGATCTGGCTCAGCGGCACCGGCGTCGAGGAGATCACGATCGCCTGGAAGCGGGGTCGGGCCGAGCGGGGGGGAAAGACGAAGTTCGAGGGCATCCTGGCGATGCTCGCCAACCGCTGGCGAAACGCCAAGAGCGGGATCATGCGGCGGATGCTCGAGAAGCTGATGAGCATCACCCCCTGCCACGACTGCGGCGGCGCCCGGCTCTCGCGTCAGGCCCGGGCGGTGCGGATCAGATCGAAGTCAAAAACCTGGCTCGCTGGAGCAGGCACGAAGGCCCGGCGTGGTGCCGCAGCGGAGCTTTCGCTCGACGCCCTCTGCGGCCTGCCGATCGCCGATGCCCGGGCGTTTCTCTCGGAGCTGGTGCTCGACGGCACCCAGACCCTGATCGCGGTCGAACTGATGAAGGAGATCTCCTCGCGGCTCTCGTTCCTCGATCAGGTGGGCCTCGGCTACCTGGCCCTCGACCGCAAGGCGCCGACGCTCTCGGGAGGCGAGAGCCAGCGGATCCGGCTCGCGGCCCAGATCGGCTCCGGGCTCTCGGGGGTGCTCTATGTCCTCGACGAGCCGTCGATCGGCCTCCATCCGCGGGACAACGTCAAGCTTCTGGGAGCGCTCGAGGCCCTGCGTGACAAGGGCAACACCGTCGTCGTCGTGGAGCACGACGAAGACACGATCCGGGCCGCCGACTGGGTGGTCGATTTCGGTCCCGGCCCCGGCAAGCGTGGGGGCGAGGTGGTGGCGGCGGGCACGCCCGACGACATCTCCAAAAGCGATCGCAGCCTGACCGGGGCCTTTCTCTCCGGCCGCGACGCGATCGAGGTGCCGCAGAAGCGACGCAAGCCCTCGGGCAAGACGCTCAGGCTCGAGGGCGTGCGGCACAACAACCTCAAGGGGATCGATGTCGAGATTCCGCTCGGGCTTTTCGTCTGCGTGACGGGCGTCTCGGGGAGCGGCAAGAGTTCGCTGGTCGGGGACGTGCTCGAGCCCGAACTCCGCCGGCTGCTCGGCAGCGAGCTGGCGACGCCCGGCGACTTCGACGCCATCAAGGGTGCCGACGAACTCGACAAGGTGATCGTCATCGACCAGTCGCCGATCGGCCGCACGCCGCGGAGCAATCCGGCCACCTATGTGAAGGTCTGGGACGACATCCGCACCCTGCTGACGATGCTGCCCGATTCGAAAAAGCGCGGCTGGAAGGCGGGCCGGTTCAGTTTCAACGTGGCAGGCGGCCGCTGCGAGGCCTGCGAGGGAAACGGCTCGACCCGGCTCGACATGGATTTTCTGGCCGACGTCTGGGTGGCCTGCGACGTCTGCGGCGGAGCCCGCTTCGCCAAGGACACCCTCGAGATCCGCTGGAAGGGGAAGAACGTCGCCGAACTGCTGAACATGGAGATCGGCGAGGCGTTGGAACTGTTCGCCGACGCCCCCGACATCGCCCGCAAGCTGCAGACGCTCTGCGACGTCGGCCTCGACTATCTCCATCTCGGCCAGCCTTCGCCGACGCTCTCCGGAGGCGAGGCCCAGCGGGTGAAGCTCTCCCGCGAACTGGCCAAGCGTTCGACTGGCAAGACGCTCTACATTCTCGACGAGCCGACGACCGGCCTGCACATGGCCGACGTCAGGCAACTGCTCACGGTGCTCGAGCGGCTCGTCGAGGCGGGCAACACGGTGCTCGTCGTCGAGCACAACCTCGACGTCGTCAAGCGGGCCGACTGGGTGCTTGATCTCGGGCCGGAGGGAGGGGCCGGCGGCGGCAGGATCGTCGCCGCGGGCACGCCCGAGCAGGTCGCCCGGGTGAAGGCGTCGCAGACGGGCAAGGCGCTCGCACCCGTGCTGGCAGCGGCCAAAGACCGGGCGGCCGCACCCCGCCCGCGGCCTGCGGTCCGTCGCCGCAGGGTGGCCGATCCGGCGGCGGCCATCGAGAAGACGCTCGATCTGGTGGCGAAATCGTCGCGGGATCCGGGGCCACCGCAGATCCTCGTGCGGGGTGCGGCCCAGCACAACCTCAGGCAGGTCGATGCCGACATTCCGCGCGGGGCGATGACGGTCTGCTGCGGCCCGAGCGGCAGTGGCAAGACATCGCTCGCCTTCGACACGCTCTACGCCGAGGGGCAGCGGAGATACGTCGAGAGCCTCTCCCCCTATGCCCGGCAGTTCGTCGGCCAGGTGCCGAAGCCGGTGTTCGAGCGGATCGAGGGGCTCTCGCCGGCGGTGGCGATCGAGCAGCGGAGTTCCGGCAGCACGCCGAGATCGACGGTCGGCACGCTGACCGAGATGTACGACTACTTTCGGGTGCTCGCGGCCCGGCTCGGCCTGATGCACTGCCCCGATTGCAGCACGCCGGTCGGGGCCCAGAGCGTCGATCAGACGGTCGAGCGGCTGCTCGAATATCCGGCCGGCTCGCGACTGCTGCTGCTCGCTCCGGCGGAGATCCGGGTCGGCCAGTCGCCCGAGGCATTCTTCGCCGGGCTCAGGGCGGCGGGGTATGTGCGGGTGCGGATCGACGGCCAGACCGTGCAGCTCGATGCGACGCCGACGCTCGACCGCAAGCGGAAGAGCAGGATCGAGATCGTGATCGATCGGGTCACGGCCAATCCGGCCGAGCGGAGCCGGCTCGCCCAGAGCGTGGAGGCGGCGTTCGAGGCGGGGGGCGGCACGATGCTCGTGGCCCGGGCGATCGACGGCCACGACGGCAGGCCGCTCGCCGAGCCCGACTGGCCGGTCGAGGTCCACAGCCGCCGGCTCGCCTGCCCATCCTGCGGCCGGGGCTTCAAGCCGCTCGAGCCGCGGCAGTTTTCCTTCAACAGCCCGCTCGGCTGGTGCCCGAGCTGCGATGGCCTCGGCACGCGGACCGGCGTCGAGCACCGCTCGCTGGTCCGCGATCCGTCGCTCTCGCTCGGCGACGGCGCCCTCGACCTCTGGCCGAGCCTCGACAGAAAAGACTGCGGCGTGATGAGCCGGCAAATGCTCGAGGCCCTCTGCCGGGCGACGGGCCTGCCGATCGACAGGCCGCTGGCCGATCTTTCCGGCCTCCAGCAGCGGGTGCTCTTCGAGGGCACGGGCGAACGCTGGATCGAGGTCTCGCGGCCGAAGGGGGTTGCCGGAAAGGGGCCCTGGTTTTCCTTCCAGTTCAAGGGGCTCGAAAACGCCTGCGAGGAGGCGGCCCGGCTCGTCGTCGGCCTGCGGGGCAAGGTCGATGCGGTGATGGGCGAGGTGCCCTGCAGCGAGTGCGGCGGCAGCCGGCTGGCCGACGTGGCCAGTGCGATCACGCTCTGGGGCCGGTCGCTCGACGTCTGGTGCCGGATGCCGCTCGGCAGGCTGCAGCAGGAACTCGCCGCCGTCTCGCTCTCCGACGCCGAGAGAAAAATCGCCGGCGACCTGCTCCGGGAACTCGTCTCGCGGGTCAACTTTCTGGTCGACGTGGGCCTCGAGTATCTCGACATGGCCCGGCCTGCGGGCAGCCTCTCGGGGGGCGAACTGCAGCGGATCAGGCTCGCCGCCCAGGTGGGCAGCGGCCTCACCGGCGTGCTCTACGTGCTCGACGAGCCGACGATCGGCCTCCATCCGCGCGACACCCACAAGCTCATCCGGGCCCTGGGAAAACTCCGCGACCTCGGCAACACGCTGGTCGTCGTCGAGCACGACCGCGATGTCGTCAACTCGGCCGATCATGCCCTCGACTTCGGTCCCGGCAGCGGCCGCGAGGGGGGCAGGATCGTGGCCCATGCGCAGCCTGCGAAACTCGAGGCGACGAAGCAGAGCGTGACCGGCCCCTACCTCGGCCGGCGGCGGGCCTGCGACGCGGTCCTCGCCCGGAAGGAAAAGCAGGGCCGACGCGAGCCGAAACAGTGGCTCGAGATCCGCGGCATCCGCCATCGGACGCTCAAGAACATCGACGTCCGCTTCCCGGTCGGCCTGCTGACGGCGGTCACCGGCCCGAGCGGCAGCGGCAAGACGTCGCTCGTGCTCGAGGTGCTCTGGCGGGCCCTGGCCCGCCGGCTGCATGCGGCCCGCGAACAGCCGGGGCAGCACGACGCCCTCAAGGGTCTCGATCTGATCGACAAGGTGATCCTCGTCGATCAGGAGTCGATCGGCTCGACGCCCGGCTCGACGCCGGCGACCTACACGGGCGTCTTCGACCACATCCGGCAGCTGTTCTCGAAGGTGCCGGAGGCCCGGACCCGTGGCTTCACCCCGCGCACGTTCAGCTTCAACGTGGCAGGCGGCCGCTGCGAGGCCTGCGAGGGGCTGGGGCAGCGGCGGGTGGAGATGCACTTCCTGCCCGACGTCTGGGTCGAGTGCGAGGCCTGCAAGGGCCGACGCTATTCGAGCGAGACGCTCCACGCCAAGTGGCATGGCAAGAGCATCGCCGACGTGCTGGAGATGAGCGTCGCCGAGGCGGCCCAGTTTTTCGACACCGTGCCGGCGATCGCGCGGATCCTCGGCACGCTCGTCGATGTCGGCCTGGGCTACATCACGCTCGGCCAGCCGGCCCCGCAGCTCTCAGGCGGCGAGGCCCAGCGGGTCAAGCTCTCCCGCGAACTCGCCAAGCCGGGCACCGGAAGCACGCTCTATATATTGGACGAGCCGACGACCGGCCTGCACTTCGCCGACATCGAGAAACTGCTCCATGTGCTCGAGCGGCTGGTGGAAGCCGGCAACACGGTGCTGGTCGTGGAGCACAATCTGGAGGTGATCGCCGCGGCCGACTGGGTGATCGACATGGGTCCGGAGGCGGGTGCCGGTGGCGGCCAGATCGTCTGCGAGGGCCCGCCCGAAGACCTCGTCATCCACGCCGGCCAAACACCCGAGCCCCATCTCCGCAGCCACACCGGCGAAGCCCTGCGAACGTTCTTCGGTGCTTCTGATCCCAGCCAACCTTCCCGTCCGAAGACCGCCAGATCGTCAACATCTTGAACACCGTCGACTGCCTGGATCGGGCCTGGCAACGCAGCCCGACCGGGCCTACCAGCGGGCCTCGAGGCCGGTCGTTGCGCCGTGGAGGAGCACCGACGAATAGGGGCTGATCGAGGTGGTCGGTGCGGCGGGATCGCTGAAGTCCGAAAGCGAGAGCTGGTTGGCCGCATTGGCCACGCCGCCGAGCCAGAAGACGGTGTAGCCGGCCCGCCAGGAGAGCCAGTTTGTGAGCCTGTATTCGCCCACCAGGCCGACCTCGCCGACGAACGAGGTGGTGTCTTTGGCGGCGGCGATTGAGGCGACCTCGCCGGTCGTGCCGTCGAGATAGCTGCTCCGCTGAAAGGCCTGGTAATTGTAGTAGACGCCGCCCTTGGCGAGGCCGTTCACCTTGAACCGGTTGCCCCGGTTCCAGAGCATCATGTCGGCCCCAAACTGGCCGCCGTAGAGGTTGTTGCCCGTCTCGGTGGCGTAGGCGTCGACGAGGAGCTCGCCGGCCCCGGAATCGAATACGCCTGCCGTGAACAGCTGCTGGTTCCACTGCACCCAGCGGAAGCCGCCGATCCAGGTGATGCTGCCGCCGTTGTTGCGTCGGAGGTTGAACT
>CAMDFJ010000100.1 GCA_945897435.1 Candidatus Kuenenia stuttgartensis
CGGCTTTCGCAGTGTTTTCAGCGAGGCACGCAGAACGCCGCCACGAATCTCGACTATGCGATCGAAATGTTTTCCGCCTGCGTTCTCGGAGATCCGGGCAGCGCGGTCTACCTGCAGAGCCTGCTGGGCTGTCTGCGGAAGAAGCATGGGCCCAAGAAGACCGGCGGGTTCGGCGCCTTCTGGCCCGGGTCGCGTTCGGGGTCGCTCAAGAAGGCCGCATCGGCCGCCCAGTGGCGGGAGGTGATCAAGCAGGGCGTCGAGATTCTCAAGTCGAACCCTTACGACACCGGCAGCCTGATCGCGGTGGCCGACGCCTGCGGTCAGTTGCAGCTGATCGATGCCCAGCGTGTCTATCTCAAAACGGCACTCGATGCCGCCCCAGCCGACGCCGAAGTCAATCGTCAGTGTGCCCGGTTCCTGGCCAACCACGGCGAATTCGACCAGGCGATCGCATGCTGGGTGCGGGTCTCGAACGTCAAAGGTCTTGGGGATGAGGCCCAGCGTGAGATTGCCCAGCTGCAGGTCGAGAAGACGATCGCCGCCGGCCATGGCATGACCGGTCGACCTGGGGCCAAGGTGGGGACGGCCACGACCTCCAATGAGCCGACCGACCGGATCGCGTCGCTGAAACGCGCAGTCCAGGAGAAGCCGACCGAGATCGAGGCGTATCTCGAATTGGCGGATCTGCTCGAACGCGAGGCGACCGTCGAGGAGGCTGAGGCCGTGCTCGCCAGAGCGCTTTCAGCATCGGGAAACGATCTCAAGGTCCGCGAGCACATGGAGGATCGGCAGCTCCGCTGGGCACGGCACCGGGTTCACGTTGCCGAGAAACGGCTCGAGACCGAGGACACGCCGGCCAACCGCAGCACGCTCGAGAGACTGCGCGGGGCCCAGGTCAAGCAGGAGATCGAGATCTATTCGGCCCGTTGCGAGCGGTATCCCGAAAACATCGGCTGGCGGTACGAACTGGCGATGCGGCTCAAGGCCGCCGGCAACCATGCCGAGGCCATCCGGCACTTCCAGGACGTTCTTCAGGATCCCCGCCGTCGGGGTGGCGTCTCGCTGGAACTCGGCGAGTGCTTCCAGAAGATCAAGCAGTATCAGCTCGCGATGCGAAACTACATCGCCGCCGTGGAGTCGCTGACCGACCGGGAGATGGAACTGCGAAAGCGGGCCCTCTATCGGGCGGGGGTTCTGTCGGCCGGCCTCGAAGACCGCGACTCGGCCCAGAAATACCTCTCCACGCTGGCCGGACTTGACTACGGATACCGGGATGTCGCCCAGCGTCTGGACAAGTTGACCGCTTCGAAGGATAACGGTGCGGGGTGATCGGCCCCGCTGGCCGGCCCCCTTCGGCCGATCTTTTTTATCTCCTCCGTCTGATTGCAAGGAATTGGAATGCCACATTCGGTCAGTGCCAAGAAGCGTCTCCGCCAGAATCTCCGCAGCCGTGAGCGGAATCGTGCCATCAAGTCGGAGATCAAGTCGGAGATGCGGAAACTGTTCGAGGCACTGACGAGCGGCGATCTGACTGCCGCCCGCGAGCATTTCAAGATGGTCGCCAAGAAGGCCGATCGTGCTGCAGCCAAGCGGACAATCCATCCGAACCGGGCGGCCCGGATCAAGTCGCGGCTCTCCTCCCGAGTGCTCGCCGTCGCGAAGGGTGGTCCGGCCACTGCCGCTGCTGCCACCAAGCCGGCGAAGGCTGCCAAGCCGGCCAAGGCTGCGAAGACGACCGGCACGAAGACCGCCAAGACCAAGAAGTCCTGACCGGCCCCTTTCGGCCTCGGTCAGGTGGGGCGTTCGAGGATCTCGTTCATCGTTCCCAGACGATCGAACCTGCCTCGAACACCGGTCCTTCGACGCAGGTTCTGCGGTAGTCCCAGCCTGAGGTCTGACCTGCATCGCGGATCTTGGCGACGCAGGTGAAACAGATGCCGACGCCGCAGGCCATCGGAGCCTCGAGCGAGACGTGGCATCCCAGTTCCCGGCCTGCCGTCCAGCGGGACACCGCGGCCATCATCGGTTCCGGTCCACAGCAGGCGATGTGGATCGCCCCGGATCTCCCGGATCGATTGGCTGCCTCCGGCAGCAGGCTGTCGAGCAGGTCCACCACGGTGCCGCGGAGGCCCGTCGAGCCGTCGAGCGTTGCCAGGTGGACATCGATCCCCGCGTCGCGGAAGTCATCGACATCCCCGAACATCGCCGCGGTTCTCGCGCCCCAGCAGAGCGTCACACGTGTGGCCGGGCCCAGCCGCTCACGGCCCAGGCTCAAAAGCGCCGTCTGGCCGATTCCGCCGGCGACGAGGACCAGATGCTCGACGGCCGGGATCATGCCGAAGCCGTTTCCGAGCGGTCCCCAGATCGCGATCTCGCTGCCGGTCGTGAGATGCTGCAGGGCCGTCGTGAACTTGCCATGCACGAGGTAGATGAAATCGACGAACGACCTGGATCGCTGCAGACCACCGGGCACCGAAGTCGATTTGTCCGAGAACGTTTCGTAGACGGCCAGGGGCCGGGCGAGCAGAGGGTCGTTGCGGTCTGGAATCCGAAGCATCGCAAACTGTCCGGGCCGTGCGACCGCCGCGATGCCAGGGCACTCCAGCCGGATGCGATGGGTACGATCGGCGATCCGACGGTTGAACACGACCTGAGCGGTCGAGTACGACGCGGATGGGGCAGAGACCGCGTCACACGTCGCCACGGGGCTTTCTCCAGGTGGATGCCTTACCGGGCCGCCTCCGGGGCCGTGGAGCCGCCTTGGGCGGCCGGGTGCCACCGGCCTGACGATCACCCGCTGACGGAGAGCCTGGCCTGCCGCCCCGTCCCGGGCGGGCCTTTTCAAACCGCTGTCCCGGTCGGCCTGGACCGCCACGCTGGCCCGGGCGACCGGCCCCATCCCGACGGCCCTCATCCCGACGGCCCTCATCCCGACGGCCCTCATCCCGACGGCCTTGTGGCCGCGACCGCCCCGCCTCGCCAACATGGCTGATCGCGTCCTTGCGCAGGGCATCGACCTCGCTCCATGCCAGCTGCCGGTGTTGGCCCGGCAGGAGGCCGCCGAGCGAAAGCTTGCCGACGGCCACCCGCTTGAGCTGATGCACCTTGTGGCCCAGCTGGGCGAGCATCCGGCGAATCTCCCGGTTCTTCCCCTCGTCGAGGACCATCTCGAGCACCGCGCTCAGCTTGTGCTGTGACCGAAGCGTGACGTGCTGGGCTCTGGCCGTGCCCTCGGAGAGCTGGATTCCCTTGCGGAGCCTGTCGAGCGTTTCCGGCGTCGGCACTCCCGCCACCTGCACCATGTACTTCTTCTCCACGCCATAGCGGGGGTGGGCCAGCAGGTTTGCCAGCTCCCCGTCGTTGGTGACGAGGATCAGACCCTCGCTCATCCGATCGAGCCGCCCGATGGCGAACAGCCGCTGATCGCCCGGAACCATGTCGACGACCCGCGGCCTGCCGGCGGGATCGTAATTCGTCGTCACCACGCCGACCGGCTTGTAGAGCATGTAGACCACGCGACGCGGGTCGGGCAGACGTTCGCCGTCGACCCGGATCTCCTGCCGCATCGGATCAACCTTTGTGCCGAGCTGGGTGACCACCTTGCGGTCGACCTCCACCCGGCCGGTGGTGATCAGCTCCTCGCAGTTGCGGCGGCTTCCCAGACCCGCCGCGGCGAGCACCTTCTGCAATCGATCCTGCCCGTCATCGGTGGCCGGGGGCGGTCGGCGGCCACCCGGCCGGTTCTCCCGCTCTGCCGCATCGGATGGCGGCGGCTTCCGCCCGCCGCGGGAGGTGATCTTGGTCGAGGGGCCGGCCGTTCCCCGCATCGAACCTTTCAGTGGGCCTCTGACTGGACGTGATTTGGGCACGGGTGACTCTCGCTGGACGTGGCCGGAGCAGGAAAACCACGATCATACACCCGACAGAGCCCGCCGTCTGTTCCGCCAAGCCTACTGCACCGGCGACCACCAGCGGGCCCGTCGCACCTCGGGCACGGGATCGGCGAAGTCCCGCGGCCTGGCCCCATCCATCAGCGGCATGCGGAGGGATGAGGGGGCGATGTCATCCTGCAGATAGGGATCGAACCGTACCGCCTTCCGCTGCTGGGCCCGGGCCGGGCCGGGCTCGAGCCAGTCGGGCTTGCCGAGTGAGGCGCAGCCACTTGTCGCGAGCAGGCCGAGCGACGCGAGGAACAGTCTGGCGAGGCACGTGCTGGAGGCGGGCATGAGGCACCGGAGGGTGACGAGGGGGCGGGAGTGTAGGCCCGACCGGGGCAGCCGACCAAGTGCGATTTCACAGCCAGTGCAGGCTCGCTCGGCATTCGAGACCGAGGATGGCCTGGTTCAACGCCAGTCAGGGCAGGGCAACGTGCAGCAGGCGGCCGCCTGTCCCTTCCGCCAGCCGCAGCGTCTGTCGACCGATCGCCGCCGGCAGCAGGAGCGTCTGTCCAGATCGGAGCGGTGGCAGCGACCAGGAGTCGGCAGTCCGAAAGACACCATCGAGGACCGCGACCAGATGGCAGCCATCGTCGCCGCCGACGGTCCACGGTCCGTCCGGCCGGACCTCGTCGAGCAGGAAATAGTCGCTTGTCACCAGCCGCATCACCGCTGGATCGGCCGTGGCGGTCGGGTCGACCGGGCCGACAGGACCGAACCGGGTCACCGCCTCCACACCCGCCTCGATGTGCAGCGGTCGCGGCCTGCCGTCGGGGCCGGTGCGATTCCAGTCGAAGAGGCGATAGGTCACGTCGCTCGACTGTTGAATCTCGGCCACGAGGAGCCCGGCGCCGATCGCATGGACCGTGCCGGCGGGAATGAAGACGCAGTCGCCGGGACGGGGCGTGAACCAATGGAGCACGTCCTCGCAGCGACCGGCCCTGATCGCGGCCGCAAGTCCGTCGCGACCAACCCCATCCGCGAGGCCGGCATAGATCCGGCTGCCGGGTTCGGCGTCGACCACATACCAGGCCTCGGTCTTGCCCCTGTCCGGAGGGACGAGTTGGCCGGCGCGTGCATCATCGGGATGGACCTGGATGGAGAGATCCCGGCAGGCGTCGAGGAACTTGAACAGAAGTGGAAACGCCGGCAGCGGAGCATGACGGCCGAGCAGTTCGCCTCCCTGCTCCCGGACGAGCCTGTTCAGGGAGGTGCCCCTGAGCGGGCCTTCGGCAACCAGACTCTCATCGCCGCTTTCTGGCCGGTCGACGAGTTCCCACGACTCGGCATAGTCGTCGCCCGGCGGCAGATCGCGGCCGAGGGTCGTCGCAAAGCGACGGCCGCCCCAGATGTAGCGACGGTAGATTGGCGCGAAGATCAGGGGGTGTATCACGACTGGGCGTAGCCTTCGATGATCCTTCCGATCCAGAAGCAGCAGACCGCGGCAATGAGCATCACCAGCATCTGGCTGGGCAGCAGGCGCCCACCCAATTGCAGGAGCACCGCGAATACAGGAATCCCGAGGCCGAGCAGTTGTCCGAAGCGTCCGATGGCCTGCATGAGAGGAGCCTGTTCTGGGTGTGCCTGCGGTCGCCCGATTGCCGCAGCATTCGTCCGAAATCGTACCAGTCCCCTCGAAATCCGTCGTGGCCGCCGGGATCGCCCCCCAGGCTTGCCGACAGCCGGCGGAAGGCGATACTGCCGCGACGAATCTGGTACCCTGCTCTCGGTCTTTTCCTCGTCCCACATCAGGAGACATCGCAATGGGTCGGCACGGCGCAGTGACGTTCAAGGGCAATCCGCTCACGCTTGTGGGAGAGGAAGTGAAGGTCGGCTCGGCCGCCCCCGATTTCGATCTGGTCTGCTTCGGTGCCGGCGGCATGGAGCACATCCGCAAGGCCGACCTCCATGGCAAGCCCGCGATCATCAGCGTCGTGCCCTCGCTCGACACCCCGGTCTGCCAGGTCCAGACGAGGACCTTCAACAAGCGGCTCGCCGACCTCGGCGACAAGGTCACCGCCCTGACAGTCAGTCTCGACCTGCCCTTCGCCATGAACCGGTTCTGCGGGGCCGAGGAGATCAAAGGCATGAGGAACGGCAGCGACTACATGGACCGCAGTTTCGGCAACCACTGGGGACTTCTGATCGACGAGCTCAAAATCCTCGCCCGGGCTGTCTTCGTGCTCGACGCCAATGGCGTCGTCCAATACGCCCAGGTGGTGAAGGAAGTGGCGAGCGAGCCCGACTACGACGCCGCCATCGCGGCGATCGAGAAGCTGGCCTGACTCAAGCGGACACGCCACCTGCCGCCCGATGTGGGACAGGCTTCTGCCTGTCATGCCCTGCCGATGTCGGACAGGCTTCAGCCTGTCGTAGATGGAGTAATGGCGTCTTGGGTGGGTCGGGGTTGCCCACGCCCCGCGAGCCGGACGTTCGCTGCGGCCATCCTGGCCTTCGCTCTCTCGGAGGCGTCTACGCTCCGCCATCCTGGCTACGCTTGCCGCCTACGCCGGCTCTCGGGGCATGGGCAACCCCTCCTGAATGCCTTGGTGATGAAGCGGGGGGCCGGCGATGCAGGAAATGCGCGTTGAGCGTGAGAACAGCCACGGCAGTCTCGCCAGATGACATTTCCTGCTTTGCTGGGTGTACATTCAGGAGGGGTTGCCCGTGTCCTCGAGCGGGCTATCGGAGCAAGCGCAGCCAGGATGGCGAAGCGCAGCGGACATGCAGTGAACGGAGGCCCGGAGGGCCGGGGCAGCACCAGCGACCGGAGGTCGCCAAGCAAAACCGGACACTATGTCCGGGTTTTGCGTGAAGCAGCCGGCCGGGTCAGAACCAGCCGGCGGAGCCGGCCAAGGAAAATTCGGCACGCTGCCGAGATTTTGCGTGAAGCATCCATGACAGGCTGAAGCCTGTCCCACATCGGGCAGGGTACCTGCCGCGGTGCTCCCGCTCGCTGTTCTTCGCGGTGGCGGCTATCCTTTTCAATTGGAATCCAATCCGTTCATTCATCCTGTCCCGCGGTTTCGGGGGTGTTCGATGCCAGAGTTTCAGATCGACGGCGATACGGGCCTGTTCGAGGACGCCGAGGACATCGACGTCGATGGCGAGATCGCCCGCTATTCGTTCGTCACCGCCGAGAAGGCGGCTGGCAACGACACCACGGTGATCATCAGGGCGGTGGAGCCGAAGGAACTGGCCGGGTTCGAAGGCCTCCTCTTTCAGGTCGACATCGACGAGGAGCAGGATGTCGTCATCCTCACGCAGGTGCAGATGTTTTTCTGGCCCTGGGAGGACGACGAGGAGTTCGAGGAGATCGACCCGCCTGAGGACGAGACAGGCATCGCCTGACGGCCGGATCGCCAATATCCGTAGAGAGCGAGAGACGGTCATGCCCCGTAGCGTCGTCCTCGCCGGGGCCGCCCGCTGCCCATGCTGCAGCCAGCCGCCCCGCTGGTGCATCTGCGATGCCGTCCCAAAGGTTTCGAGCGGGTTGCTTGTGCACGTGCTGATCCACCACAACGAACGGCACAAGCCCTCGAGCACGGGCTCGCTCATCGGCCGGGTCGTCGATAATGCCAGCTGCCACGTCTACCGGCGGCAGAGCCGGATTCACGACCAGGGTGGTGTCGCTCCCGATGCCTTGGACCCCGGCCGCGAGATCTGGGTGCTCCATCCGCGGGGCGAGCCGATTCCAGCAGCAGCCGCTGCCACGGGCGGACCTCCGTTTCCGCAGGTCGTTCTGCTCGACGGCACCTGGCGGCAGGCGGGCGAGATGCTGCGGACCGTCGCGGGGCTGGGGAAACTGGTGCGGCTCCCGGAACAGGAGCCGAGTCGCTACTGGCTGCGGGATCAGCGCGAGCCGACGCAGGTTTCCACCGCGGAGGCCTTGCTGGCGGTGTTTCGGGCCGTGGGCGATGCCGCGGCCGAAGGCTGCCTGAGACTGCACTTCGAACTCCACGTCTACGCCACCCTGCGATCCCGCGGCCAGCGCGAGATGGCCGAACGCTATCTGGGCGAGTCGCCCCTGCTGGACGCGATTCCTGAATTCCTCGACCGACTCAACGCCCGGCACGGCCCCGAGCGGCCCGAAGCCGACAGCCCGGACTGAATCGCCTCGACTGCCAGGCCCGCCCCCGGCTCGCTCAGGCCGTCACCCGCATGGCATCGAGCAGTTCGGCGAGGGGTACGGTGGCGAAACTGGTGGCGTAGTCGCTCATCGAATACGGGATCACGAGCGTTCCCTCGTGGAGGATCGACCCGCAGGAGTAGACCACGTTCGGCACATAGCCGGCACGCTCGTTTTCGTTGGGAGAGAGCATCGGCAGAGGCAGCCGGCCGATCAGCTTCGAGGGATCGTCGAGATCGAGGAGCACCGCGCCGATCGAGTATTTCCGCATCGGTCCGACGCCGTGGGTCAGCACCAGCCAGCCGTGCGGGGTTTCGATCGGCGAGCCGCAGTTGCCGATCTGCACGAACTCCCAGGAGTGGGTCGGCCGCAGGACGAGCGTTTTCGAGTGCCAGAAGTGGAGCATGTCCGACTCCATCAGATAGATGTTCTCGCCATCCTGTCGCGAGAGCATCGCATAGGAGCCATTGATCCTCCGCGGGAACAGGGCCATGCCCTTGTTGGCGATCTCGGGGCCGTTGAGCGTGCTCAGCTGAAAGCGGACAAAGTCTTGCGTCTCGACGATCTGGGGCAGCGTGACGTTGCCGTCGAAGGCCGTGTAGGTGGCAAAGTAGCGGACCGAGCCGTCGTCCTCGACGAAGCGGACGAATCGGGCATCCTCGATGCCGTTGGTCTCGGCCGGCGAGTAGGGAAAGATCACCCGCTCCGAGATGTCGGATGAGGGGTCGCAGTCAATTTCGTAGTTGGCCCTGGCGAGAGCGAGGATGGCGGCCGCGAAGGGCTCCCATTCCTTGCGTCTCGATCGCTGCTGGCGGGAGATCCTGGCCAGCGTCTGCTCCAGCTGGGCGAGCGAGAACCGGTCCTCGAGCAGGTCGAAGACGAGGTCGAGGAATCCGTCGGTGATTCCCAGTTCGGCCAGCTTCCGCAGGAAGAGGGATTTGTCGTAGTCGCTGTTGGCGACCACGTACGGCGCGGTGACGAACCCCGTCGGTGGGGCGACGACGATCTTTCCCGTCGGGCCGACCGTGCCGGATCGGAAGCCGACGCTCGAGACATGCCCCTCGCCGACCGCCCGCAGGCTGAGGATGAAGCGGCGGGTGCCGGGCGGGAGACCATCCTGGCAGGGATGCCAGACGATCGAAGGATTGAAGAGTGCCGCGCTCTCGAGGGCGTATTCCTGGGTGAAGAATGAGCCGATGACGAGCCGCTGGGATTCCGTCAGTGGCCGGTCGGTGAGCAGATGGTGCTTCACGGCCTCGAAGCGGGCCTCGAAAAAGTTCAGCAGCCGTTGGTGCCTGCCGTGAAACTCCGCCAGCACGGCCTGCAGGATGGCCGCGACGACGTCGTCGGTCAATTCCATGATCCGTCCGATGATCTTCATCGCCCGCTGCGGAGTCGGCGGCTCGAAGGGGCGATAGAGCACCCGAGTGTTGTTGGGCCGAATCTGGATGTCGGTGCGGGTGACCTGGAGCGGAGTGTTTTCGACGGGGTGCGACATCGCTCAGCGGCCCATGGCCATGGCCGGGGGGTGGGGCGGGACAGAGGCGACGGCGGTGGAACGACGTGAGGCCCCATCTGGCCTTGCTGTGCGGAGGTGCAGTTCGAGGGCATGCATCTCGGCCAATGCGGTCAGGTAGGCGAGGGTCGATTCCGCCCCCTGATTCTCGTTCGTGCGATCCTCGAGCAGGCCGTCGCGGCAGCCGCCGGTCCTCGGGTCGCAGATCGCCAGTCCGAGGACGTTGTGCCCGCGAAACCATTCGAAGCCGCTCCATGCCCGCTCCAGCCAGACCGGATCGCCCGCCGCATGAAACGCCTCGATAGAGGCGGAGATCGTCGCCAGGGCCTCGAGCGGCTGCTGGTCGAACGTCGCCGCCGGGCCGCCCCGCGACATGAAGCCCTTGCAGCCGATGGGTGAAAAGCGGCCGCCCGCAGAGGTCTGGA
>CAMDFJ010000101.1 GCA_945897435.1 Candidatus Kuenenia stuttgartensis
GCACTGCGGCCAGTCAGGCTGGCACGCTGACGCTCAGTAGTTCCAATTCCTACAACGGCACCACGACCATCGAGGCCGGAACGCTGAAGATCGGCAATGCTTCGTCGCTCGGAAGCAGCACTGACGCGGCCGCCGGCACGGTCGTTCGGGCCTCGACCGTGGCGGGCCTCGTCGGTACGCTCGACCTCAACGGACAGAGCGTCTCCGGCGAATCGCTTACGCTGACCGGCACCAATACGAACAACACGTCCGGCACAGGCGCCTTCCTCGTCAATGGCAACAGCGACACGGCAGCAAGTTGGGCGGGCAGTGCGACTGTTTCCGGGGGCCTCGTCGGCATTGGCGGCCCTGGGGCCATTTCTCTTACCGGCGCCGTGGAAGGAGCTGGTTCGATCGTCAAGGTCGGCAGTGGCACTGCCACGCTCAGCGGATCGAATACGTTCAATAATCTGACGGTTTCCGCGGGCGTGTTGCGGCTGACGGGGGCACAGGCATCTGGAAGCGGCAGCCTGGCGGTGAACAGCGGCGCTACCCTGAATGTGCTCGCCTCGCTCTCTAAAGACGTTGCCAACTCCGGAACGATCGCGGTCGGCCCCTCGGGAAGTCTGACGGCTGCTTCGATCGGCACGGGAGCGATCTCGCTCTCCGGTGTCAGCGGCACCACGGCGAACTTCACAAGCACTGCCGCCACCACGCTGGCTCCCGCCTCGGTCACCATGTCGGGCTATTCAACGATCACGCTGACCTCGGCTACAAGCGGGCTGCTCACGACCGACTCGGTCTCGATCTCCGGTCTCAGCAACGTGCTGAGCGTGGGCGGTGTCACAACGACGGGCAGCACCTATTCGTTGATCTCTGGCCCCGTTCTGACGAATACCGGTTCGATCACGCTCACCGGTGCGGCGATCGGCAACCAGACGCTTGCCGTCGGAGGTTCGACGACGGTCGGCCGCACGACCTACAACTTCAACCAGACGGCAACGGCCCTGCAACTTGCCGTCACGGGAACGACCTACGATCTCTTCTGGAACGGCGGCCCGAGCGGCGCCTGGGACTATACGACGGCCAACTGGCAGAAGGACGGGATCGGAATCAACGTGACGTTCGTCGACGGCGACAGGGCCACGCTGGGAACCGCCGCCACGATCACGGTTGATTCCGGCACCTCCGCCGTCGTGCGGCCCGCCAGCCTGACCGTCAACAATGCCGTCGGCACGGTCGCGCTCAACGGCAGCGGAATCGAGACGACCGGAACGTTCGGCAAGTCGGGGGCCGGTGATCTCACGATGTCGAACGCGGCGACGTTCGGGTCCGGGGCGTGGATCAGCGGCGGTTCGGTGACAGCCGGCGGTTCAGTCGGAATCACCACGGGCGGCCTGAACGTGAGCGGCGGGGCTTTCACATCGAACTCCACAACGACGGTCACGGCCGGGGGCCTGAACGTGAGCGGCGGCCTGGCCACGCTCAACAGCCCCAGTTCGATCACCGGCGGGATTGCGGTGACCGGCGGCACGGCGGCGTTCAATGCGGCCAACACCGTGTCGGGTGCCGTTACGGCCTCGAACGGTGGAACAATCTCGCTCGGCAACATGTCGGGCGTCGGTTCCGGAAGCATCAACCTCGACAACGGCAGGCTGATCTCGACGCTGGCGTCCGGAACGCTCACGAACACCGTGGCGATCGGCGCCGGTGGCGGCACGGTCTCGAGCAGCAGTCCGTTTACGATCGCAGGCAGCGTCACCGGCACGAGCAGGCTGACGGTGGCGGGTTCGGGCGACGTGGTGCTCTCTGGATCGTTGAGCACGTCCTCGACGGGTATGGCCATCGACGTGCTCGCCGGCGCATCGGCCCGCCTGACGGGGGCAAACAAGTTTTTCTTCAACACGAGTGACATCGGCGGTACGCTGACGCTCGACAACGCCACGATCACGATGCGGAACTCCGCGGTCATCGGGGGAGCGGGTACCATCTCGCTCGTTGGAACGGGAACGATCGCCGCAGCCAGTGGATCTGGCACCACCTCGACGATCAATGCGACGATCTCCGGGTCAGGTGGTCTGGTCTTCACGAACGGTGCCAGTTCCCGGACCGTCATCCTCGGCGGAAACAACACCTATTCTGGCGGCACGCAGCTCGTTTCCGACGTGGGTGCCACCAGTGGCTCGGCGTTCGGCACGGGCCTGATCACAGCCGGTGGCGGAAAGATCACGAACGCTACGGCCGGCAGCCTCACGCTGGCAAACAACCTCGCTCTTTCGGGAACCGTGCTCCCACTGAGTGGTGCTGCGATCCAGATCACCGGGACGGTGACCGGTTCAGGCATCCTCAGGGCTAGCAGCGGCGGCACGATCGACATCAGCCAGCAAACGGCCGCGACGATGCTCTCGAGCGGCACCATCGACATGGGCAACAACGGCGTTGTCAAGGCCGCGAGCGCCGCCAACTTCGGCAGTCTGACGGCCATCACAGCCAGCGGCACGGGCAGCGGGTCGACGCTGCAGGCGCTCGCCAACACCGGCTCGATCACCCAGATCGTCAAGATCGGAGCGTCAGGCAACAACCCCAGCAATTTCAACGTCGACACCAACGGCTTTCATGTATCGCTCGCCGGTGTGATCCAAAACCTGAACAGTGGCACGACCGGTGGCCTGGTGAAGTCGGGGGTGGGCAGTCTGACGCTCACCGCCGCCAACACCTACACGGGGGCGACGAATGTCTCGGCCGGCCGCCTTCTCGTGGACGGCTCTCTCGACTCGAGCAGTGCGGTCACCGTCGCGGCAGGCGCCGCTCTTGGCGGTAGCGGAACGGTTGGCGGCAACATCAGCTTTCTCTCCGGTGGCGACTTCGTATTCGACCCGCTGAACTTCCTCACGGTGAGTGGCACGGTCACATTCGGCGGTTTTGGGATCACGGATCTGATCGGGCTCGATACGACCACCGCCGACGGAACCTACACCCTCATGAGCGGCGGAATTTTCAGCCTTGCGAACGTCTCGAACCTGGGCTCTGGAAACGCCTACGATCTCGGTGCCGGCAAGACGGCCTACCTGCAGACGGGCAGCGGTCCGAGCAGTTTCCAGGTCGTGGTGGTACCGGAGCCTTCGGCGCTCGGGCTTGCCGCATGCGGCGGTCTCCTCAGCCTCGTGCTCACCCGCCTGCGATCTGCTCGCCGGCATCATTGAGTGTCTTTTTGCTTTGCGTGGTCGGTTGTCCCGCAAGAGGAGCCTGTCATGCGTAGGCCAAAAGGATTCACATTGGTCGAGTTGCTGGTGGTGATCGCGATCATCGGTGTTCTGGTGGGGTTGCTGCTGCCAGCCGTACAGGCGGCCCGCGAATCCGCCCGACGATCGGTCTGCACGAACAATCTCAAGCAGATCGGACTCGCCTTTCTGACGCACGAGAGCCACAAGAAAAAGTTGCCGGCCGGACATCAGTACGACAACACTTCATCTGCCTATGCCGGCTGGGGTTGGGGGGTGTTCATCCTGCCGTATGCCGAGCAGAACACGCTCTACGACACTTTGAATCCGGTCAAAAACACGATGCAGACGGTGATCGCCGCCCTGAAGGCCAACCCCACCAGCGGGATAGGTGCAGCCCTGCAGACCAAGATCCCGATGTATCGCTGTCCGACCGACACCAGCGCCGATCTCAACAGGCTGATGAACTATGGAGGAAACAGCGACGGCACGAGCAACCCGGTGCTGAATTGTCTTGATGGCAGCACCGGATCTCCGGGAACGGAGCCTCCGCTGGCGACGTCGAACTACGTCGGCAGTTGTGCGAACGGCGCGAACGGTCCTACGAAGGACGAGGACTCAGGCGGAGCATTGTTTGGATCGAGGATGTACAGCGGCGCGACAAACACCACCCCGATGCTCGCTGGTGGGGGCATGCTCGGGATCGGTTTCCGGCAGATTCCCGACGGCACGAGCAAGACCTGGCTGGTGGGAGAACGGTGCGGCGGAGCGAGCCGGGCCGATGCGGACCTCGGGAACGGAAGTCTGGCGGCCGTCTGGGCCGGTCATGGCCGGACCTCGACCGGCAGCACCAGGCAGGGAGCCGGGCGGATCTATGGCCGATACATGTCGAATGCCACGATCAATGATTTCGATTCCGTCGCCTCGTCCGGCGGCAGTCCAAACTCGGGAAAGTGTTTCAACAGCTTCCATCCCGGAGTCTGCCTGTTCGTGCTCTGCGACGGCTCGGTGAGCACGTTGTCACAAAACTCCGACATCGAGATCAAGAAGGGCTTTGCCTACCGGGACGCCCTTGAAGAGGCGAAATATTGATGGCGACTGCAGTGAGCGGCAGGGCGGCTGGAGTCTTGCGGCTGGGGTGGGTGATGTTTCCGCTCATGTTCGTCAGCCTGGCGGGCTGTTCGGACTGGTGGGCTGGCGTAGGCGAGGTGACCGGTACGGTGAAGATCGAAGGCAAGCCCACGAAGGGCGTTCGCGTCGATTTCCGCCCGCTGGCGAAGGACGGTTCGGTGGCGACTGGAATTTCCGGAGCCGACGGCGTCTATCGGCTGCGTAGGCTCGGGCCCGGGGCTAAGTCCGGCGCCGTCTCGGGCGAGTATTCGGTGCATCTGTCCTACGACGAAGGGGCCGCGAATCGCGAGCCCATCCCGGCTGGATTCAAGGGCGACTCCAAACTCAGGTTCGAGGTCGTCTCCGGCAAGTCGAACACCTTCGACATCGACGCCTCGAAGTAGTGAATTCCCAAGGATGCGGTCAGCGCAGCCAGAGGATTGGCTGCGTGATGCCGATGTTTCGTTGCACCTCGGCATCGGTGGGATCGGCTGGGAGCCTCCGCCAGAGGTCGAGATAGCCCTGCTCGCCGAATGCCAGGCCGGCGAAGAGCAGATGCGGCTGTCGGGCCGGCCATCCCTCCCAGGCCTGGACGTCCGGCTTGAGCGGCCACTTCGTCTTGTCGGCGATGTAGGGATTCAGGAAGGCGACCGCCTTGCGGATTCCGCGGCCGTCCGGCAGAGTGAATTCCCAGAGGTTGTCGGCATCCGTGGAGAGGAGCTGACAGAGCATCGTCATGTTGTCGAGCTGGAAGATCGAGTAGCCATAGGGCTTGGTGCGGGCCATCTCCAGCGGGAAACTGCCATCCGCAGCCATCTGCTCGGCGACGAACACCTCCTTGAACCGGCGTCTGCATTCGGCGAGCTTTTCCTCGTCGCCGACGAAGTCGGCATAGGCCGCCAATTGCAGGAAGTAGGCGACGGCGTGGTTGTTCTTCGTCTTGGCCTCGTCCTTCCCATTTTCGCTCGTCACCATCCAGTCGGCCAGTTGCCGAAACCAGGCCCTCAGGGTGGCGGCCATCTCCGGCGGAAAGGCCTTCGAGCCCTCCATGGCCTTGATCGCCGCCGGCACTTCGATCAGGTGGAGGGCGTCGATGATCCCGATGCCACGGCCCGGGGAGACGCCCGGAATCGCCTGGGCATAGGTCAGGCTTGGATTCATCCGCGTCGCGGGATCGAGAAAGAACGCCTCTAGCAGCGGTACGGCCGTGGCGACGTAGCGGTCGTCGCCCGTGATCCGATAGGCCGCCGCGAGAGCCGCGACCGAATCCCGAAGGGCCTTCACGGCGAGCCTGTGCTGCAGGAAGTTTTCCGGGTTCGTCTCGCCGTCCCGCTTGATGTAGGGCAGGCCGTTGGGTTTGGTCGGGTCGGGCCACCAGTAGTCGCCGTTGGAATAGAAGTCGTTGAGGCCACCCTCGCTGAGCTTTGCTGGAAACGCCGTGATCGTCACTGACGGCTGCCCGATGGCCTTTTCGGCCGCCCGCAGGATTCGGTCGCGGTCAATGGCCCCGACGTCGATCGTGAGCTTCGGGGCGGGCGGAGTCTTGGCTGGAGCCGCCCCCAGCCCCGCGACCGGGGCAGCCGCGGCGGCCGGCGCCGCGGCCGACCCATCAGCCTTGGGCTTGAGGATCGTCAGGAAGGCCGATTTCAGTCCCTCCGAGGCCACATGGGCCACTGCCTTGGAGCCGGTAAATTCGAGCGTGATCCGGGCACGACCGTTGGCCAACTGCACCACCCGCGAGCCGTCCACGGTGCCGAGATTATCGAGCAGCCTGCCGTCGCCGAGGAGGCCGAACCGGACGACGTTGGCCGCGTCGGGGCAGGGAACACCATCCTTGTCAAACGCCCGGGCCTCGAGCATGACCCTGCCGTCCGTCCGTCCGACCTCGGTGAGCGTCAGCTTGGCGGGCTTCCCCCAGGTGGTGGTCTGGTATTCGGTCGTGATCTCGTCGACCACCTCGACGCCGCCGCGGCGGCCCACTGCCCGAAGGGTGTTCTGGCCGTCCCGCAGCAGGACGTTCCATCGCAGGCCGGCTCCTGGAAAATCGTTCGAATCGCGTTGTCTGGTGCCGGCCGACCGCCCATTGACGAACAGTTCCGCCTCCGGACAGTTGGAATAGACGCGAACCTGCTTTTCCTCGTCGGCGGCCCCCCAGCGGGTCTGCCAGCCGTGGCCGTAGATGTGGAGCATCGGCACGTCGGACCAGTAGCTCTGGAAGACGTAGTAACTTTCCTTGGGCGTGCCGTCCCGCTCGACGACGCCCTTCTGGTTGACACGGGGCACTGGGTTCTCCGGCCGCAGCGGCGTGGCGAAATCCTTGAAGATCCAGGCGGCGCTGCCCGTCAGCCGGTCCATCTGCTCCTGCTCCTTGAGGTGCCAGTCGAAGAGATTCACCATGTAGCTCTCCGACCAGTCGCCATCCTTGCTCATCCGCACCTTGCCGCCAGTCGACTTGTAGGCCTTGCCCTTTTCCGCCGTACCTTCGCCGGTCGCCACCTTCTCGATCATCTTCTCGGGGTTCTCGGAGAATCTGCCCGCGTGGCTGTCGCCGCCCCACTCGGCATGGAAGAAGTGCGGCGTGTCCTTGATGGCCTTCTCGGTCGCCGCGCGGTACTCGGTGTAGCGGC
The DNA here is from genome assembly GCA_945897435.1 of Candidatus Kuenenia stuttgartensis. GTDB lineage: Bacteria > Planctomycetota > Planctomycetia > Pirellulales > UBA1268 > RGVT01. The sequence continues at coordinate 6,938 of CAMDFJ010000101.1, forward strand.
CGGAATACCAGCCCGCCCAGATGCTCGGTGAATAGACGTCGATCAGGTCCTTGCAAAAGTCGCAGCGTCGGATCGCCGTCGGCCGCGACGGGTCGAGTTCGTGCGACAGGGCGTTGAGCTCGGCCATGAAGGCCCGGATCGCCTCCTTGTCGAAGACCTCGAAGTCGCCCGGCCAGTCGTTTTCGTTGCCCATGCCCCAGAGGATGATCGACGGGTGGTTGGAGTGCTGGTCGATCATCGCCCGGAGCATGTCGCGGCACTGCTGCCGATAGGCCTCGCCGCCGAGGCCACCACGGCACCAGGGAATCTCCTCCCAGACGAGGAGCCCCAGTTCGTCGCAGAGATCGAGCACGAGCGGCGCCTGCTGGTAATGCCCGAGCCGCACGAAATTGGCCCCCATCGCCTTGATCTGGGCGAGCGTGGTCCGGACCACGTCGTCGGGCACTGCCGCCGCCACGCCGGCATGGTCCTCGTGGTAATGGGTGCCCCGCAGCAGCAGCCGCTCGCCATTGAGTTTGAATGGCCCATGATCGACCCATTCCGCCGTCCGCAGCCCGAACCGCTCCTCCACCTGTTGCTCACCATGAGCCGACGAGATCGTGACCGCAGACCGGTAGAGCCGGGGTGAGGCGGGCGACCAGAGTTCTGGTGCCGCGATCCTCACGTCAGCGATCTCCTTTTCACCCTCCCAAGGGCTAAGTTTCAGCGTCTGGGCATGCATCTCCTTTCCCTGCGGATCCCGGAACTGCAGCCGCAACTCCACCGGGTCGGTGATGGCCGTGGGATTGCGAAGACGGGCCCTCACCTTGACCGACGCCCCTTCGGCCGTGACAGTCGGCAGGAGGTGGACCCTGTCGAGCGACACTGCCGGCACGTGGACCAGGCTCAGATGCCGGTAGAGGCCACCGTAGCGATTGAAGTCGCTCAGGTCTGAGGGGATCATCTCGGCATCCCGGGAGTTGTCGCAGTTCACCGCCAGCGGCACCTGGCCACCAAGATCGCCATTCGCGGCCGCCTTGGCGACGGCATCGGTGATGTCGAGCGTCCACTCGTCGTAGCCGCCGACATGCCCACCAACCTCTTCGAGGGCGACGAAGACCCGCGACTTCTGTCCCGCGCCTTCAAAATGAAGCAGCGTCCGTCCCTGCGGATAGGGATTGGCGATCTTCAGCCGGGTCCGATACCAGCCCGGCCCCTGGTAGTAACGGACGTCGGGATCGACCGCGTCCCGGGCGTTGAAGCAGTGCGGCAGCGTGACGGGCTTCCAGGCGACGTTGTCGCTGGCCTTCTCGCCGCGCCAGATCTCCCATGGGCTGCCGAGCGACCCCTGGTAATATTCCCAGCCCGCGGAAAGCCGCTGCCGGGTTTCCGTCGAGGCCGGCGGACCAGCCAGGGCCGAAGTGGCAATGCCGGCCGCCAGCAGCAGCCTCGAGATCAGCGATCCGTAGGTCGACAAATTGGCTTTCATGGTCCTGCCTGGTACCCAATCGAGTTATGGACGGTCCGCGGAGAGCGGCTTCCCGCGGCGGATGAATTCGGCCCGCGTGAGGAAGCCATCCTTGTCGATGTCCCACTTTTCAAACCGCGAGGCCGCCGCGTCGGGGTCTTTCTGCCGCCCCGTATATTCGGCCCGACTCAGCCGGCCGACCTTCTGGCTGTCGATCTTGTCGAAGATCGCCCCACGGGCGGCAGCCTCGTCGGTCGTACCGGGGACAGTGGCCTGCGGATCGGAAACCGTATTCGGCCTGCCGGTCGAGTCCAAGATCGGCTTCTTCACGGCGACGGGCGGCGGCAGATGCCTCGAGAGGGCTTCGATGATTGGCCGATGCTCAGGTAGGTCCGCGAGGTTCCTGGTTTCGGCGGGGTCGCTTTGTTCGTCGTACAACTCTCGGGCGATCACGTTCGTGGTCCCCTGCTGACGCCATGTCGTCAGCCGCCAGCGGTCGTCACGAACGCTGTATCCCATGACGGGCACGCCCGCACCGCTGCCGGCATCCCGGGGATACTGGCTCAAAGCCACCGGCTTCACGGTGGCCCCAGGATCGTCGAGCATCGGCACGAGACTCAGGCCGTCGAGCCCGGCGGGAATCGGCAGCCCGCAGGCGTCTGCCAGCGTCGGATAGACGTCGACAAATTCAGCCATGCCCCTCGGCTGCCCGCCCGCCGCCTTCTGGCCGGGCACGGCAATCAGCAGCGGTGACCGTGTCGCCAGTTCGAAGTTCGTGTGCTTCTGCCAGAGACCGTGATCGCCCAACTGCCAGCCGTGGTCGCCCCAGAGCACGACGATCGTGCTGTCGGCAAGTCCCTCGCGGTCGAGGGCATCGAGCAGTCGTCCGATCTGGGCGTCGGTGTAGCTGACGCAGGCGTAGTAGCCGTGACGCAGCCGTTTGGCGTAGTCGGAGGGAATCGGGTTGCCCTTCGGCACGTCGACGTATTTGTGAAGTTCCCCGTTGGTGTGGCCGGCGAAGACCGGCGCGCCGTCCGGAAGCTGATCGATGGCGGGAAGGGGAATCGTGTCGGGATCGTAGAGATCCCAGTACTTCTTCGGTGCCACGAACGGCAGATGCGGCTTGAGCAGGCCGACCGCGAGAAAGAACGGCTTGCCGGACCGCCCGTAGGTGTGAAGCCGCCGAACCGCCTCGGCAGTGGTAAAGCCGTCGGGCAGGTCGTCCTCATTTTTTGGGCTGACCTCGAAGGCCGGGCCCTTGTTCTCGATTCCGCGAGGCACACCGGCCGAATATTCCTCGACCCCTTGGCCGAATGTCTGCGTGATCCGTTTGGTCGCATCGGTGGGGTCGGTGTCGACCGTCTGGCCGTTTGGATACCAGTGCGGCTCGCTCCATGAGCGGCCATCCTCATAGCCCCGGTGATAGATCTTGTTCAGGGCGGCGCAGTGGTAGCCGTTGTTCTTGAAGTGCTGGGGCAACGTGACCGTGTCGGGCAACGCATCCCGGAAGTGGGTTTTCAGATCCCAGACCCGGGTCGCATCGGGCCGGCGGCCTGTCAGAAGTGAACTCCGCGACGGGCTGCAGACCGCCTGCTGGCAGTAGGCCCGGGTGAAG
>CAMDFJ010000102.1 GCA_945897435.1 Candidatus Kuenenia stuttgartensis
ATTCAGGAGGGGTTGCCCACGCCCCGAGAGCCGGCGTAGGCGGCAAGCGCAGCCAGGATGGCGGAGCGTAGACGCCTCCGAGAGAGCGAAGGCCAGGATGGCAGCAGCGAACGTCCGGCTGGCGGGGCGTGGGCAACCCCGACCCACCCAAGACGCCATTGCTCCCTCTGCGACAGGCTGAAGCCTGTTCCACTCAGGCAGGCATGACAGGCTTCAGCCTGTCATGGCTTGGTCAGCGAATCAGGCCCTGCGGCGGCGGAGGGTCCAGGTGGCGATCGCTGCGCCAATGCCGGCGAGGGCCATCGAGCCCGGCTCGGGCACGACGACCATCTGCATCACCCGGCCGCCGTTGCCGTCCACCGTGGAGACCAGCACCCTCATGGCCGCGTCGTAGTCGGAGAGAGTCTTGTAGTTCATGCCGTTGTAGCTGACGGAGCCGGCGGCATCCTCGACGAAGTACAGAAACGAGCCATTCTCGATGCGCGTGATGAAGTCGACCGCATTCGTGGTGAAGAAACCGCCGGTCAGCGTGCCGAGATTGAGCGTTGCCGGGCTGAAGTAGACGCTCACCGAGTTGGCGGCCGAGAGGGATGAGGCGAAGGGGCTGCCGCCTGTCAGCCAGAGCAGGTCGTTGCCGCTCGCCGTCGGGCTCGCGTAGTTCGGGTCTGCCTGGGTGAACTCGAAGGCAAAGTCGAGGCCGGCCGAGGGGTCGATGCTCGTCGCCGTGAGAATGCCCGGCGAGTTGCCGGGGCCCAGGAGCCCAGCACCGCCGATCGCGGCCACGCTGCCGGAACCGCCGAGCGAGCCGGCGGCGGCGATCGACACATCACTCGCAAGCGAACCGTCCACGACGAGCGAGCCGCCCGAGACGGTCGTGAGGCCGGTGTAGGTGCTGGCACCGGCGAGCGTGAGCCTGCCGGTGCCCGTCTTGGTGAGGCTGAGCGAGCCGGCCGCGTTGGCGATCGTGCCGTCAAACCGGGTCGATCGCGAGCCGCCGACCGTGAGCCTGACCGGGGTGCTGGAACTGCTCGTGATCGTGCCGCCGGCAGAGCCGGAGAGGTCGGTGATCGTCATCCCGTAGCCATTGAGGTCGACCGTGCCGCCGGTCAGGGCGACCGAAGGAAACGACGGAATCGAGGTTCCGCCGAGCATCAGCCGACCGCTCGAGACCCTGACGTTGCCGACCGTGCCGCCGATCGACATCACCTTCAGCCCGCCGCTGCCGGCCAGTTCGAGGTCGCCGATCGACGTGGCCGATACGAGCGTCGAGGGCGTGGCGGCTGCGGCCGAGCCGGTGTATCTGAAGACCGAGGAACTGCTGATCGTGCCGGATCCGAGGTTGTTGGCCACGCCGTTGCCGGCCCGGGATTCGAGGATCAGGTTCGGGCCGACGTTCGTGCGGGCCGCCGATGAGCCGGTCGAAAGCGTGAAGTTGAAGCCGTTGGCGACGAACCGGCCGGTGCCGGACGTGCTCGACAGCTGCCAGGAGGTCTGCAGCGTGCCGGTCGTCGTGGGCTGCCATTGGCCTGCGTTGCCGGTCAGATCGAACGTGTATCCGCTGGTGTCGATGCCAAGGTCGATCCGACCTCCCGTCTCCGGGGCGACATTCAGGGTATGGACGGTGGGGAAGGGGCGTTGGCGATCAGACCGAGGTTGGAGCCGAGCCTGAGCGTCGTGCCGGCCCCCGGCGTCGCGCTGTTGTCGCCCAGCTGGATCGCTCCGACGTTCTGGCCGGCCACCGAGGAGGTGAGCGTGAACGTTCCCACGCCCGACCGAACGGCGAGGCCGCCCGTGAGCGGCACGCCGGCCGTCAGCGACGCCGACGTCCCGGTCGTTGGCATGAACTGCGAGATCGAGATGCCATTCGACATCGCGGCGGGGCTGAGCAGATTCGCGTAGCTGAACAGTTCGATCGTGCCGCCGCTGGCAGAGCTCGCCACGGTGCCTCCGGTGATCGCGAGCGGCCCGTAGACGCTCAGTCGCCGGTCCCCGTTCACGGCCAGGCTCATCGAGATCAGTCCGCTCGACATCGTCAGCCCGCCGACCCTGTTGTAGGCCGCATTGGGGGAGCCGACGGCCGTCTGGCCGGCATTCGTGCGCATCGGCGTGAGCGTGAGCGAGCCGCCGCTGATCGTCACCGGAGTGCCCGTTCCCGACGCGCCCACGTTGGCGTTGGGATTGGTGAACGTGCCTGTGGTGTAGCCGTAGACGCCGAGCTGAAGTTCGCCACCGGCGTTGATCGTGATGCCGGGCGTCGCGGAAACGGTGAACGCTCCCTCAGAGAGCGGCTGGAGGAGCAGCGTCGAGGTGCCCGAGCCGCCGCCGAGCACGATCCCGGTCGAGGACGTGATCGCGGATGGGGCGGAGCCCGTGCCGATGATCGCCGCGGCCATCGAATTCGCGACCGACAGGCCGGCGACGGTCTGGGCGACGCCGTTCATGGCCACGGTGCCGCCGGCGAACGCCAGCGTCGTCGCCGTCGGCAGCCGGTTGCTCCCGCCGGAGAGGGCGAGCGTGCCCGCCGAGACGGTGGTCGCACCGGTGTAGGTGCTCGGGCCGGTGAGCGTGAGGGTGCCCGGGCCCGACTTCACGAGCCCCACCGTGCCCGCGCCGTTCTGGATCTGACCGGCGAACGTGGAACTGACATCCGACGAGACCGTGAGCGTGGCCACGGCACCGGTCGAGCCCGACGTGATCAGGCCGGTGGACGATCCCGAGAGGCCGCCCACGGTGGGCGAGTAGCCGGCGAGGTCGAACGTGCCGTCGTTCGCGGTCAGCGTCCCGGTGCCGAGGCCGCTTTCATGGCCGAGCGCGATCGTGCCCGCCAGGATCGTCGTGCCGCCCGTGTAGCTGCTCGAGGCCGAGGCCAGCGTCTGCATGCGGCCCGGGCTGTTCATCACGAGGGCCAGCTTTCCTCCGCCCGTGCCGTCGGCCAGGGCGACGTTCGACCAGCGGTTCGCGGTCAGGCCGGCGAGCGTCAGCGTCGCATCGGAGCCGCCGTTGTTGAAGATCCGGCTGAGCGGTGCGGTGCTCGAGCCCGCCGTGTTGTAAAACCCGGGCAACGACTGGTCGAAGCCGTTCATGTCGATGCCGCCGCCACTGGAGGTGGTGTTGAACTCGACCGGGGCGGCCGTGGCCAGGGCATTGTCGGCTCCCAACTGCAGCAGATTGTCGGTCGAGGTCCCGGCGAACCTGATCAGATTCCAGGCATTCCCCGTCGAGGAGACGATCGTCGTGCCGCCGTTGTTGAGGTCGAAGGTGGCCGCCGACGCGTTGATCGTGCCCGTGATCAGGATCCGGCCATAGCGAAACGACAACGACCCGCCAAACGAACTGGGGGCCGAAATATTCCCCGCGAGCGTCAACTGCCCTGTGTTGGTGGAATTCTGAAAGACATCGGAGCCGGTTCCCGTGCCGGTGACCGTGATCGGTCCGCTGAACATCGTCGTGCCGGAAATCCTGATGTTGTTGCGATTGCCCGCCGTCTGCGCGAGAACGATCGGGTTCGCGAGCGTCATGCCGCCCGTCAGATCGAGGACCGTGTTGAAGCTCGTCTGGCCCGACTGCAGCGTGATGGTGCCGCTGCCGAAGGCCGCGGCGGAGGCTGCAGCAAGGGATCCGGTGCCCGTGACCCAGGTGCCGCCCGAATGGCTGTTTGATCCGGAGAGCGTGAACTGTCCGCCTCCCGCCTGGACGACCGAGCCCGATCCGCTGAAACTGCCGGAAAAATCGAGGCTGTCGGAGCGGTTGAACACGACGGCCCCGCCGTTGGTGATCGGTCCGGAGATCCAGCCCGTCGTGCCTCCGGAGCCGATCTGGAGTGTGCCGCCGGCGAGCAGCGTGCCGCCCGTGTGCGAATTCGATCCGGTGAGGAGGAGCGTCCCCGAGCCGCTCTTGAAAACCGCCCCGGAGCCGGTGATCGCCCCGGCGAGCGTCTGATTGCGGCCGGAGGTGAAGGCCAGCGTGCCGCCCTTGATCGTCGTGGGGCCGGTGTAGGACTGGCTGCCCGAGAGGGTGAGCGTGTTCGTGCCGATCTTCGCGATCCCGAAGGAGCCCGCGAAGGGGGTGGTATTCGTGCGGTCCCCTGCGGTCGTGTCGAATCCGAACGATCCGCCCGGCGCCAGGCTGCCCGATCCGATGATCGAGGTGACGACGGAGTCGGCCACCGAGTTGGTGACCGCCAGCGTCCCGCCGTCTGCCACCGCGATGCGTCCGGCGCTGGCAAATCCCGGCAACGCGGCGGTGGAGGTGATCGTGAGGATGCCGTCGCTGACCGTCGTCGTGCCGGCGTAGGTGCTCGTGCCCGTGAGCGTCAGCGTGCCAGGGCCGATCTTCGTCAGGCCACCGAGCCCGGAGATCACTCCGGGAAACGTCGTCGAGCGGCCGTTGCCGCCGACGGCGAGCGTCACGCCGGCGGGCGTCGTCGCCGAGTTCGTCAGCACCAGTCCGTTCGAGCCGACGAGGCCGCCGAACGTGGCCGTCGTGAGCGTGCCAAATGAGAAGCCCCCCACCGTGCCAGACTGGGTGTCGAACGTGCTCATGCCGAGGGCCCCGGCGTGCCCGAGTCGCAGCAGGCCGGCGGCCACCCGCGTGTCGCCGGAATAGTCGTTCCCGGCGGCGAGCGAGAGTGTGCCGTCGCCGTTCTTCGTGATTCCGCCGGTTCCCGAGATCGTGGCCGCCAGTGTGGCGCTGCCGCCGGCGAGGACGTGCACCGTGTTCGCCGCGGGACTGCCGGTGAACGAGAGCGTGCCGCCGGTCAGCGTGTAGCCATCGGTCGTGAAGGTCATTCCGCCCCCGATGGACTGCGCCCCGGTCACCGCGACCGTCCCGGCCGACCCGCCAAACACGACCTGGGCCGTCGTCACCGGGAGCAGCCGGGCCGTTCCGCTGACCCAGCGGAGGCCGAGCGGGCTCCAGGTTCCGCTGCCGCCCGGCGTCGTGCCCGAGGCGGCCGCCGACCAGGCCACCTGGGTCGGGGCCTGATGAAGCCTGTCGAGCCGCGCCTGCACCTCGGCCCCCGTGAGCACCCTTCCGAAGATCGAGACCTCGTCGATCGATCCCGACCAGGCCTCCTGGGCCGTCCCCGAGGCGAAGTAGCCGCCAATCGCCATCTGGGCGGCCGTCAGCGGCCTGCCGCTGGCGATCTGGCCGGCCACGGCCTGGGTCACCGACATCTCGCCGAGCGTGAGGTTGGCCACGTAGCTGTTGATCGTCGTCTGCGAGCCCGACACGGTGTAGGTGTTGGCGACGTAGTACCAGTGCCCCGGAACGAACGAGCCGATCGTCCGCCCCACGTTGTCGGCCTGGCTGAGGCTGTCGCCGATGATCGTGGCCGTCGAATCGGTCGCCGTGCCCTCCTGGTTGACGAGGAAATAGCCGCGGTTGTTGGTCGCCGCCCCGCCGGCCATCACGGCGTAGCCGATCGACCCACCCGTCTCCAAGAGGTCCGGCCGCACGAGCGCCTCGACGGTGAACGCGTTCGGGATCGCCACGGTGCCGGTGGTGGTGAGCAGGGCCCCGCCTGCCGTCGAGGAGAGCTGCCCGATCCGCTGCGGCGACATCGCCGTCGTCGTCTCATCGACACCCAGTCCGTAGGCGATCTTCGCCGTGCTCCCCTCGCTGCCGTAGGCCACCGGCTGGAGCGTCGCGTTGGCCCCCGTGCCCGAGTTCCGCAGCCGCTCCGCGGCCGTCGCACCCTCGAAGCTCCACTGGTAGACGAGCGGGGCCACGGCCGCCGCCCCGTCCCGCAGCTGGTAGGTGAACGTCCGCACGGCCGGCTGGTCGAACGAGCGGGTCACGGTCGCTCCCCCCTGGTCGCTCCCCGAAAGCCGGATCGTGACCCGGGTGAACTCATCCGGGCTCTCGGGCCGCGTCCGCGTGATGTCGGCGTGGAGCGTGGTCGCCAGACCGTAGGGATTCGACACCGAGAGTTTGGCCCCGGCCGCCGACTCGTCGAGCATCACGAGCGACGGCTCCCGCACCGAGATCGTCGCCCCGCTGCCCGTCGTGAGCGTGCCCGACGTGTAGAAGGCCGCCTGGGTCAGGGCCAGCCCGTCGTGCCGCGCGGCCTGGAGATTGCGGCTGTTGGAGAGGATCCGGACGGCGGGAGCGGCCGCGTAGGCGGCCACGCTCGACCCGCTCGCCCCAGGGAGCACCGCGTAGGCGTAGCTGCCGCCCGAGGGTGCCGTGCCGTGGTTCACCTGGAGGCTGAACACGCTCCCGCTGACGACCGTGTTTGCGTTCGACGTCGCCAGGTCATACCAGTTTCCGCTCTGCACGGCGGCCTGCAGCGTCACGTTCTGGGCCGTGGGAAACACGTAGCCGACGCCATCGTGCAGCACCCAGGAGAGGTCGCTCCCCGACTGCGTCCCGCTCGCCAGCGTGCCCGTGGAGCCGGACGTGTTGCCGTAGGTCACCGAGCCCTTCTGGAACGTCTGGTTGAGCGTGGTGATCACGGGATAGGTCGCCGCGGCCGCGTCGATTCCAGACCCGAGTGCCAGCTGGACGTCGTCGAAGAAGAACCAGGACTTGTGGGCCTTGACGTTGAGCGCCGAGTAGTCGAGCACCGTGGCGCCGTTGCGGCCGTCCGACACGCCCCCCGCGAATCCTGTCGGGCCCCGCACTCCCCAGTCGGTCGCGGGCTTGAGCGAATAGGTGCCCTGTTCGGTGGTCGTTCCCGGCAGCCGCCGCCAGTCCCAGATCGGCTGGATGTGTGTGTATTCGTCGCCCCGCTGCTGGATCAGGTTCACGCCGTCGGCGAGGTGGAGATTCTTGAGCCCCTCGGCGTTGCCGCTCTCGGGCTCGAGCGTCCGCGTGGAGGAGACCGTGACCGTGGCCGAGAAGCCCGGACGATGGTGCGAGGTGTAGTCCGATCGCCAGAAGTGCTTGTGGCCGACGAACGCCAGTTCGGGCGAGGCGGTGCCCGACGCCGCCGCGGCGGTCAGCCTGTTCCGCATCGCCGTCAGTTCGTCAGAACGGTAGCTGGTGAGCGTCAACGTCTGGTTGACCACACCTGCGATCCCGCTGCCGAAGTTCCTGCTGCCCGTGCGGGAGATGCCCCGACCCTGGGCCGTCGCCTCGAACGAGACGCCCCGCAGCATCCACTGCTGGCCGTCGAGCAGGTAGTCCACGAGCACCTTCGTGCTGTCTGCCGGCAGCGCGAACGACGTGCCGACACTGTAGCTGCTCAGGTCGGCCCCGTCCGTTGAGAATGACAGGCCATAGGAGCCGTTATTCATCTGGGGCCCGTGCTGGTGGAAGCTGCCGTCGGCCTGGACGCCCTCGCCGGTCCCGGTGACGAGCGTGTCGGAGATCGCGCCGAAGGCCTCGCTCGTGAGCGTCGCGTCGCGGGTGATCGCCCCGCGGAGGATCGTGGCGAAGGCCCGCCAGTTGCGGTTGGTGCCGGTGTTGGTGCCCGCGTTGAAACTCCGCGGGTAGTACGACCGGGCGATGATCGCCGTGCCCTTCGAGATCTGGGCGGCCGTGAGCTGGGGCTGGACGAGCAGGATCGTCTTGCCGAGCTGCTGCGGCGTCCAGATGTCGTTGTAGTACCAGTTGGTGCTCTTGGGGTCGAGCGTCACGAACGCGTCGTAGGCCTTGCGGACGCCGTCGAGGAGGGCCGCCGACTGGTAGAGCGGGTGCGACGGATTCGCATACGCGCTGGCCATGAAGACCATTCGCGACAGATGCGTGGTCTGCGACCAGTTGGTCTGGCTCGTGTCGGCGTAGTTGACGTCGCTCCAGCGGCCGTCGCTGCCGAGCGACGAGAGAAAGCCGTTGGTCGTCGTGTCGCTGAGGGACGAGGAGTAGGTGTCGACCCTGATCCGTTCCGCCACGATGTCCAGATCATCGCCGCGGACGATGGCTCCGAGGGCCAAGCCGATCGCCAGTCCGCACAATGCGACGAGTCGGCACATGGCGGAGAGGCTCCAGATCAGGCCCTGCGTCGGCGGAGGCTCCAGGCGGCGATTGCTGCGCCCATGCCCGCGATGGCGAGGGCACCCGGCTCGGGCACGACGACCGTCACGATCATCTGCATCGCCCGGCCGCCGTTGGCGGCGACGGTGGAGACTTCCACGCCCTTGGAGGCGTCGTAGTCGGCGAGCGTCTTGTAGGTCAGGCCGTTGTAGGTGATCAAGCCGGCGTCATCCCGGACGAAGTACTGGAACGTGCCCTGGTCGATGCTCGAGATGAAGTCGGCCGTATTCGTGGTGAAGAAGCCGCCGGTCAGCGTGCCGAGGTCGAGGGCGGCCTGGGTGAAGTAGACGTTGACCGAGTTGGCGGCCGAGAGGGACGAGGTGAAGGGCGTGCCGCCGGTCAGCCAGAGCAGGTCGTTGCCGCTCGCCGTCGGGCTTCCGTAGTTCGGATCTGCCTGGGTGAACTCGAATCCGAAGGAGAGGCCGGCCGTGGGGTCGATGCTCGTCGCCGTGAGGATGCCGGGCGAGTTGCCGGGGCCGACGAGGCCCGCACCGCCGATCGCGGCGACGCTGCCGGAGCCAGCCAGCGAGCCGGCGGCGGCGACCGAAACGTCGCCGACGAGCGAACCGTTGACGACGAGCGAGCCGTCGGAGACGGTCGTCAGGCCTGTGTAGGTGTTGGCCGCGGTGAGCGTGAGGGATCCGCTCCCGGCCTTGGTGAAGGCGACCGTGCCGGTGCCATTCTCGATCAGACCGTCAAACGACGAGTTGGAGGCGGAGCCTGCGGTGAAGGTGACCGCGCCGACCGTGCCCGACCTGATCACGCCCCCGGCCGAGCCTGAGAGCGTGCCCACGGTGAGGCCGTAGCCCTTGAGGTCGAGCGTGCCGCCGTTGACGGCGAGGCTGCCATTCGCCGAGCCGAGGGCGTTGGCCGCACCCTGGGCGAGCGTGCCGGCCAGGATCGTGGTGCCGCCGGAGAAGCTGCTCGTGGCCGAGGCCAGCGTCTGCGTCCGGCCGGCGCTGTTCATCACGAGGGCTAGTTTTCCGCCACCCGTGCCGTCGGCGAGGGCGATATTCGCGCTGCGGTCGGCGGTGAGGCCGGCGAGCGTGAGCGTCGAGTTTGCAGAGGCGTTATTGAAGATTCGGGAGAGGGGGGCCGGGATGGTTCCGCTGCTTGAAGCGAAGCCAGGGATCGACTGGTTGAACCCGTTGAGGTCGAGTCCGCCACCGGTCGAGTTGCCGCTGAAGTCATAGACGGCACTCGTCGGCAGGGCGTTTTCAACGCCGACCTTGAGGACGTTGTTCGAGGCCTGAAAAATCGTGCGGTTCCAGACGTTGCCCGTCGATGACACGGTCGTCGTGCCGCCTGTGTTGAGGTCCATGTTCGTCCCCGGCATGTTGATCGTGCCGGTGACGAGGATGTTGCCACGGAACGAGACGCTTCCGGTGAACGAGCTCGCGGCCGTCAGGTTGCCGGCGACCGTCGTCAGCGTGCCGCCGAAGTTTGCGATAACATTTTGGCCGTTGCCCGTGCCGCTGATCGTCATCGGGCCGGAGAGCGTCGTCACACCGGTTGTTTCGAGGTTGTTGCGGAGGCTCCCCGCCTGAACGAAGTTGATCGGGTTCGAGAGCGTCATCCCGCTGGTCAGGGCGAGGACCGCGCCGGCACTGTTGCGAGCTGTCTGCAGCGTGATCGGGCCGGAGCCGATCGAGGCAGGATCCGAGATCGCAAGCGAGCCGGTGCCGGTGATCAGCGTGCCCCCCGCGTAGCCGTTCGTGCCCACAAGCGTGAGCCTGCCGCCGCCCGACTGGGTGACCGAGCCCGAGCCGTCGATCGCCTGCGAGTAGGACAGGTTGTCGGAGCGGTTGAAGGCGAGAACG